>QNBE01000008.1 GCA_003645615.1 Caldifarciminota bacterium | reverse complement strand
TTTATAATTTTAAAAATTTCGAAAACCACAAAGGATACCTTACGATTTGAGCGGTTGACACTAAGGTCTCCGGGATTATAAGTAATTGTGGCACATGGTAGGTTTCTGCCGATCTCATCTTTTCAGGCCCTGGCAATGTTCCGCCGTGGCCTCTTCTACAGCTACCTTTCGATCTATCTCCGCTTCTTCCTCAAGTTAAGCGTCACCGAGACAACCCTCTTCGCCTCAATCCCGATGGTCCTGAGCATCGTCTTCCAGACATTAGTCTGGGGGAGGATCTCGGATCGTTATCAGCGGAGGCGGAGTCTGATCATCACCGGTGAGGTCCTGGCTGCCCTCGGCACCACCCTGGTCTGGTGGCTCCACACCCTGCCGGTAAGTGGCCCCCAGCGGGGCTATGTGATCATCATCGGCTTCTCGATCGTTGAGATCTTCTGGTCGATGTCCAATATCGGCTGGACCGCACTCATCTCCGATCTCTATCCCGACTACATGAGAACCTCGATCCAGGGCAAGCTCTCGACCATCGGTGCAGCAGGGAGGATCATCGGGGTCTGGATTGGTGGTCTGGTCTATGACGGGATCGGACAGCTTTATGAGGGCTGGGGTTTTGATAGAGGACTGCTCTTCTTTATCGCCTCCGGGGTGATGGTCCTCTCCACCATCCCGATCCTCTTCCTTCCGGAAGGGGGGATCTCCCGAAAGGAAGTGACCTCAGCCGGTTCTTACTCACCGAAGTTCCTTCTCTTACTTCTGGCGATGATCTTCATCAATTTTGGTCGGAATTCGGTTGCCGTGATCAAGACACAGTATCTCTCTCTTGAAGAGGGCTTTGATGTCTCCAGCCAGCTTTTGAGTTATATCGTCAACATGCAGTCGGTCGCAATCCTGATCGGTGGCATCCTTATTGTCCCGATCTCGAAAAGGGTTAAGGACGAGCTTCTGCTTGTCTTCGGTTCGATCATCGGTATCGCCTATCTCCTCGGCTTTGTCCTCTCCAATCTCCTCCCCCCCATCTTCCTCAGCAATTTTCTGGGCGGGATCAGCGATGTCACCATCATGGCCTCATCCTACAGTTATGCCTCAAGACTCATCCCTCCACAATACCGTGGCCGTCAGTTTGCCCTCTACAATGCCACCTTCTTCCTGAGCTGGGGGGTTGGGGCCACCCTGATTGGTGGACCGATCATCGATCTGTTATTAAGGAGCGGGCAGGGCCCGGTCCTCGCCTATCGGATCTCCTTTGCTGCGGCCGCGGTCCTGGTCTTTATCGGCCTTCTTCTTCTAATTATAACCAATCGACTGGAGGAGAGATGAACCCCCCTGATACGGTATTATCCAAAGGGGGGAGGGGTCTTCAAAGATAAACGTTTCCTGATGAAATCGGTCTAAGTTAACGGAGGTGGCTAATTATGCGTTTTGATCGATTTACACAGCGGGCCCAGGAGGCCCTCACCTTGGCTCAGGATGCCTTGGAGGAGTTCCACCATAATGAACTCGATACCGAACATATCCTCTACGGACTCCTGCGCCAGGAAGATGGTCTGGTGCCCAAGATTATTGAGCGGATGGGACTCTTGCCCAGGACCATTGAGAATCGACTCCGGGAGGAGCTGGAACGTCTTCCCCAGATCCATGGGGAGAAAGGGACCCTCCAGATCTATCTCACCCCCCGGGCCAAAAGGGTATTCGATCTCGCCTTTGATGAAGCGAGAAGGTTGAAAGATGATTATGTCGGAACGGAACACCTCTTCCTCGCCATCTCTGAGGAGAGGGAGGGTATTGCCAAGCGGGTATTGAATGAGTTTGGTATTACCAAGGAGGCGATCTATCAGGCCCTCCAGAAGATCAGGGGGGCTCAGCGTGCCTCTGATCCCGATGCGGAGAGCAAGTATATGGCCCTGGAAAGGTTTGCTCGTGATATCACCAAGGAGGCGAGGGAAGGGAAACTCGATCCGGTAATCGGAAGGGAGGATGAGATCAAGCGGTTGATCCAGGTCCTCTGCCGGCGCACCAAGAACAATCCGGTCCTGATCGGTGATGCCGGTGTTGGTAAGACCGCCATCGTTGAGGGACTGGCCCAGCGGATCGTCTCCGGCGATGTCCCCGAGGTCCTGAAGGGCAAGCGGATCCTGAGTCTGGACTTGGGTGCCCTCGTTGCCGGTTCCAAGTTCCGGGGTGAGTTTGAGGATCGGCTCAAGGCGGTCCTGGCCGAGATCAAAAAGGCCAAGGGTGAGATCATCCTCTTCATCGATGAACTCCACACCCTGGTTGGTGCCGGTGCGGCCGAGGGGGCGATCGATGCCTCCAATATGCTCAAGCCAGCCCTTGCCCGGGGTGAGCTCCAGTGTATCGGAGCAACCACCCTTGATGAATACCGGAAGCATGTTGAGAAGGATAGCGCCTTAGAGCGGAGGTTCCAGCCAATTCTGGTCAAGGAGCCATCGGTTGAGGAGACGATCGAGATCCTGAAGGGGTTGCGGGATCGCTATGAGGCCTTCCATGGGGTGAAGATTACCGATGAGGCGCTCAAGGCCGCGGCCGAGCTCTCCTCCCGCTACATCTCCGATCGCTTCCTGCCGGATAAGGCGGTCGATCTCATCGATGAGGCCTGCTCCAAGGCCCGGATCGAGATCTACTCGATGCCGGAGGAACTGAAGGCGATGGAAAGGCGGCTGGAGGAGCTGACCAAGGAGGGACAGGAGGCGGTCCAGGCAACCGATTATGAACGGGCCGCCCGGCTCAAAGCGGAGTCAGAACACCTTAAGGCAGAATATCAGAGGCGGCGTGAGGCATGGATGCAGGAGAGGGGTATTGATGATAAGGTTGATGTCGAGGATATCGCCGAGATCGTTTCGAAATGGACCGGTATCCCGATCACCAGGATGCTGGAAAGCGAGAAGGAGAAACTGCTCAATATGGAGAAACGGCTCCACGAGCGGGTGGTCGATCAGGAGGAGGCGATCGTTGCGGTGAGTGATGCGATCCGGAGATCCCGCTCCGGACTGAAGGATCCCAGGCGCCCAATCGGCTCCTTCATCTTCATCGGACCGACCGGGGTCGGTAAGACCGAGCTGGCCAAGGCACTGGCTGAATTTCTCTTCGATACCGAGGATGCCTTGGTCCGGATTGATATGTCCGAATATATGGAGAAACATTCGGTTGCCCGTCTGATCGGTGCCCCACCCGGTTATGTCGGCTATGAAGAGGGGGGACAGCTCACCGAGGCGGTGCGGCGAAGACCGTTCCGGATCGTCCTCTTCGATGAGATCGAGAAGGCACACCCCGAGGTGTTCAATGTTCTCCTCCAGGTCCTTGATGATGGCCGTTTGACCGATGGCCAGGGCCGGACCGTCGACTTCCGCCATACCGTCCTGATCATGACCTCAAATATCGGCTCTGAGCTCTTCATCGATACCAAAGAGGAGTTTGAGAAGATCCGGGATAGAATCCATGAGACCCTCAAGCGGAGACTGAGACCGGAGTTCTTAAACCGGATCGATGAGGTGATCGTCTTCCATCCCCTCTCTCCCGAGGCGATCAAGGGGATCGTGGATCGGCAGCTGAAACTCCTAAGGCAGAGGCTGTCCGAGCAGGGTTATGGGCTTGAGGTCACCGACCCGGTAAGGGGGTATTTAGCCCGTAAGGGCTATGACCCCAACTTTGGTGCCAGACCGCTAAAACGTCTGATCCAGCGTGAGATCGAGAACCCCTTGGCCCGGCTGATCCTTGACGGGAGGTTCAATCCTGAGGATAATATCAGGCTGGTGTTGAAAGAAGGGGTGATCGATTTCGAGAAGGTATCGTAACCCGATCCCAACCGTCGATGCCATCATCCGCTACGGTGATGGTATTGTCCTGATCCGGCGGAAGAATCCGCCCTATGGCTGGGCCCTGCCGGGTGGATTTGTCAACTATGGTGAGACGGTTGAGGATGCGGTCATCCGGGAGGCAAAAGAAGAGACCGGACTTGACCTTATCGATCTGAGACAGTTCCGGGTCTATTCTGATCCAGACCGGGATCCCAGGCACCATACCATCTCGGTTGTCTTTATCGCCAAGGGGAAGGGGGAGTTAAGGGGTGGTGATGATGCCAGGGAGGCCAGGATATTCCGACTGGATCAGCTCCCTTCAGATATCGCCTTCGACCACCGGAAGATAATTGAGGATTATAAGCGGGGTATTGATGATCATCTATTATCAGGATCCCGAGGCTGATTTCTATCCCTTAGATCTCTTTCGCCACCAGGCAAAACTTCTGATCGGCACCACCCCATTCGGCGAGAGAAAAAGGGGGATGTTCCTCCCACCCCCATGGCTCGAACCCCTCTATGCCCGGCCCAGGCCAAAAGGTAGCTGCCTCTACCTCAGGGCCACCACAATCCTGCTCGAGCGGATCGGTTCCAAGAATAGGGAGGTGGTCCTGAGATCAAAGGAAGGAAGGCTGGTCGGTTTTCTTATCGCCAGACCCCCTTATCCCAGGACCCGGGAAGAGATTGAGGCCCGGATCAGAAAGATCAGGGAGAGCCGAACCGTCCGGACCATCGATTTCTATCATCTCTGGGAGCTGATCGACCAGAACGGCAGGATAATCACCTCCGACTTTGACCGTCCCAAGCGGGCGGGATCGATCGATTCCCGGGCGGCACTGCTCGGTAAGGAGATCGTTATCGGCAAGGGGAGCCGGATCGACCCCTATGCGGTAATCGATGCCCGGGAAGGGCCGGTGATTATCGGTGAGAAGGTGAGGATCAAATCCAACTCGGTGATCGAAGGGCCGGCCTATATCGGTTCTGAGACCGTGATCGATGGGGCGATCATCAGAGGGGGGACAAGTATCGGCAAGAACTGCCGGATCGGAGGGGAGGTTGAGGCATCAATCATCCTGAGTTATACCAATAAACACCATGAGGGTTTTCTGGGCCACTCCTATCTCGGCTCCTGGATAAACCTCGGTGCCCTCACCACCAACTCCGATCTTAAGAACAACTACCATCCGGTCCGGATTCGCTACAAGGGTAAGGAGTTTGAGACCGGCCTCCTGAAGGTGGGCTGTTTCATTGGCGATCATGTCAAGACCGGAATCGGAACCCTGATCCCAACCGGTGGGATCATCGGTCCCTGCACCAACATCTTCGGCGGTGGAATGATCGACCGTTATGTCCCGGCCTTCCGCTGGGGAAGACCGGGAAGTTATGAAGAGTATGAGATAGAGAAACTGATCGATACCGCCCGCACGGTGATGGCAAGGCGGGGGGTGAGTCTTACCAAGGGCTATGAGCGGGTGATCCGGGCGGTCCATCGGCTTGAGACCGGGGGTGGTGATGTTTGAACATATCCAGATCATGACCACGGTGGAAAAGAGAGAGGATGGGGAGAGAATCGGCGATATCCTGATCACCAGAAATCTTGCTGCCTGCGTCCAGATCATCGGCCCGATCAACAGTATCTACCGGTGGGAGGAACGGATCGAACATTCGACCGAATACCTCTGTCTGATCAAGACCAGGGCGGAGCTCTATAAGATGGTCGAGGCCGAGATCAAGAAGGCACATCCCTATCGGGTTCCTGAGATCATCGCCCTTCCGATTATCCACGGGAGCAAGGACTACCTCTCCTGGATCGACCATATGACCTCCCGCTGAGATGGGATTTCGCTACCTCCTCCTCGGGCCGAGGTCGGAGCCAAGAGGATTAATCGGCTTACCCGGTCTAGGATAGCAGAGGTTGAGGAGGTCTTGATCTATGATGGTGGCCTACCCTTAAACCCTTCTTTCCCTTTCCACTACCCCCTGCTCTTCAATGTCGATGGCCTTATTAATGAGTATGATGGCTTCGCCTATTTCCTCCGTGGGTATGAGGTTGAGGCCTTTGCCACCTCAGGTGGCCTATCAACCATGCCCTGGAGTTATAGGGGGAGAATCTGCCGTCTTGAGAATAAGACACTCAGATATCCAGGCCATTGTCAGTTCTTTCCGATCTATATCTTCCATGAACCGATTTGTCAACTTTTGGAGGAGAAAGGATTGCGGTCGAGCTGATCGATTCGATCCCGATCGGGCACTGAGCGGTCATGATCTCCTGAAGGAGGACAGATTAGGACAGAAATCTTCTCAGATAGTTGAGAAATTCAGATTTGATCTCCCGTAGCCTCTCCTCAGTCCGGGCCTCAAACCTCAGGACCAGGACCGGCTGGGTATTGGAGGGGCGGATCAGACCCCAGCCATCTGGATATTCGACCCTCACCCCATCGATGGTGATCACCCGATACCTCTTTTCAAACTCCCTCCGGATCCGATCGACGATCTCAAACTTCTTCTCATCCGGACAGTCGACCCTGATCTCTGGAGTTGAGTAGTAGGTGGGTATCTCATTATCGATCGCCTGTAATGGCCGATTCTCCTGAGATATGATCTCAAGCAGTCTCAGGGCGGCAAAGATGGCATCATCATAGCCATAGTAGTTATCGGCAAAGAACATATGGCCGGACATCTCCCCGGCCAGAAGTGCCCCCTCCTCCCTCATCTTGGCCTTGATTAAGGAGTGGCCGGTCTTGAACATGATCGGGACCCCACCCAAGGATTCGATATACTCGATCAGACCCCGGGAACATTTGACCTCAAAGATGATCTTACCACCGGGATATTTCTTGAGGATCGGTCGGGAATAGATCGCCAGGAGGTGGTCGCCCCAGACAATCTCACCATCCTCCCTGACGACACCGATCCGATCCCCATCCCCATCAAATCCAATCCCGATCCCCCCATCTGCCTTCACCATCTCCTGGAGTGGCTCGATATACTCAAGCACGGTCGGATCGGGAAGGTGGGAGGGGAAGTTGCCATCCGGTTTGAGATTGATGATCTGATACCTGAGATTGAGCCGGGAGAGAAGCCGATCGATAACCGGTCCAACCGTTCCATTGCCAGGATCGAGAATCAGCGGAGGGGTCGATTCGATCTCAACCCGGTCTAATACCTGATCGATATAGTCCGGGACCGGATCGAGCTCATGCCTTGTTCCCGAACCCCCGGGAAAGGAACCTGCCTCAGCCCGCCGTCTTATCTCCTGGATCTCATCGCCATAGATGGTCGTCTTGTGACAGCAGATCTTAAGACCATTGAACTCCTTGGGATTGTGACTGCCGGTGATCATGACCCCGGCTGAGTGATCGTAGTGGTGGAGCGAAAAGTAGAGCAGTGGAGTGGGAACGACTCCGATATCGATCACATCGAGCCCGCTCTTTAAAAAGGCACCGGTAAGGACCTGGCTGATCCGGGGTGAACTGAGCCGGACATCACGACCGATGACAACCTCCTTTATCCCCCGATCCCGGTAGTAACCGGAGAGTGCCCTTCCGATCCGATCGATCACCGGATCGGAGAGATCGGATTCCGCAACACCACGGATATCGTATTGGCGAAAGATATGAGGATTCATGAGTTAGGAAGGGGGAGGCAGGCGCCTCCCCCTTTAAAAATCATTGGTATTTCTCCACCATGTACTTGTGCCAGTCGACGAAGTCCGGATCGCGCAGCCGCTCCTTGATCTCGATCTCGGTCCAGGTCTTACCAGAGAAGATGTCGACGGCATCGATGATAAGCATGACCCAGTTGAGTACTGGAATCCACCTCAGGTATTCACGAAGTCGGACGTTAACACCCTCATTGTACATGTATCCGGCACGGATATCTTGTGCAAGAAAGGCCATCAGACAGGACATGCAGCCGCCACGTTTTGGTTTGTGGGGACCACGCTGGGCAAAGAGGACAGGCATGAACACCAGTTGGACGATGATGATCGCAAGCAGTAGCCTTCTCATCATACCTCCTATCATCGGGAATTATAGCCACCCCACCATCGGTGTCAACGATCAGAAACTCCTTTACAATCTCCAGATCCTCATTATTTTATTAACAATGTCCAGAGTTGTCATCCTCCTCCTCGATGGAGTGGGAATTGGTGCCTTACCCGATGCCCAGAAGTATGGTGATGAGGGCAGCAATACCTTGGCCAATCTGGCCCAGGCGGTAGGTGGTCTTAAACTACCCACCTTCCAGAAGCTCGGGCTCGGTAATATTGCTCCTCTCTCTGGGGTCGATCCCTCTCCCCTTCCGCTCGCATCCTATGGTAAGATGGCTGAGGCCTCACCGGGCAAGGACTCCACTACCGGCCACTGGGAGATTGCCGGTATTATTCTCGACCACCCCTTCCCGGTCTATCCCGATGGCTTTCCCGATGATGTGATACGGAAATTTGAGGAGAGGATCGGTCGAAAGATCCTGGGTAATGTTCCCGCCTCGGGAACGGTTATTATTGAAGAACTGGGCAGGGAGCATCTTAAGACCAGACGGCCGATCGTCTACACCTCAGCCGACTCGGTGTTTCAGATTGCGGCCCATGTTGATGTGATCCCAATTCCAGAGCTCTACCAGATGTGCGAGATTGCCCGGGAGATCCTTACCGGTCGCCACCAGGTGGCCCGGGTGATCGCCCGCCCCTTTGAGGGGAAGCCGGGTTCATTCCGGAGACGACCGGAACGGAAGGACTTCTCCCTACCCCCACCCCATCCAACCCTCCTCGATCGGGTCAAAGAGAGCGGTCAGGTTGTGGTGGCGATCGGGAAGGTAGATGAGATATTTGCCTTCCGTGGGATCACCCGCTCCTACCACTCGGTCCGCCATGATGAGTGTATGGCGTATGTGGAGAAGGAATTGAAGGAAGACTACTCCGGACTCATCTTTGCCAATTTTGTCCAGTTCGATATGGACTGGGGACACCGGAACAACCCGGCTGGTTTCTACCAAGGCTTGATCGACTTTGATGAGTGGCTGAAAGGGATTATCACTACCGAAACCGGAGATGATCTCTTCTTCATCACCGCCGATCATGGCAACGATCCCACCACCCCTTCCACCGATCATTCCCGTGAATACGTCCCCCTTCTTGTCTTCGGTCGAAAGATCCGATCGGGGATAGATCTGGGTACGAGGAGAAGCTTCGCCGATCTTGGACAGACCGCGGCGAGGTATCTGGAAGTGGAGGCGCTTAACCATGGAGAAGATTTCCTCGAGACGATATCTTAAGATTATCACTGCGGCCCGGCGTGCCGCACTCAATGCCTACGCACCCTATTCTAAGATCAGGGTTGGGGCCGCGATCCGAACCCGGAGCGGGAGGATCTATACCGGTTGTAATGTTGAGAATAGCTCCTATCCTCTATCCCTCTGTGCGGAACGGAATGCGGTTGGTTCGGCAATTGCCGCTGGGGAGAAAGAATTCCGCTACTTAGTGCTCAGTTCACCCGATCTCGATTTCATCCTCCCCTGTGGTGGATGCGCCCAGTTCCTGGCCGAGTTTGAGCCCGACCTTCTGATCATCACCACCGGAAAAGATGACCGGTATAAGGCCTATCGCCTCAAGGATATCCTGGCCCTACCATTTTTGCGGGGTGAGTGATGTATCATATCGCATTATCGGTGGCTGATGCCGATTTTAGGTCGGTTCTCAACCTATTAAAATCCTATTGCGGTCGATCCCTACAGGCCCGTCCCGGCATCATCGCCGGGGTATTTGATGATGGTCGAGTTGCCTGGCTCATCCGTCGGGAGTTCGCCGATTCCCGGATCGGCATCAGCCGATATCAGGGGATTGCCATGGGTCTGGCCGCAATCGCAAAACCCGGAGAGATCCTGGTTGATCAGGATACCATCTCCCCTCTTATGGAGTATTTTGAATTCGCCAGTCTCGGACTGATGAATATCGAAGGGATGAGGGCCCAGCTTATGGTTTATCGGGCCGAGAGTCTGCTTAAACCGATCGAAATTACCAAAAAGCGAACGATCCACTTCCCCTACATCCGGCGAGAACGGGAGGAGAAGCTGCTCAAGGATGCCCTCACCGTGGCCGATTTCGTCCAGGTGATCGGACGGGATGGTATCGGTAAGACCAGCTTCTTGAAGAATTTTGTGTCCGAACTAAACTGGGACGTCCATTTCATACCGATCTGGAATTATCCACCAGCCATCCCCTTTGCTCCGATCGAAACCCTAATCCGGAGTCTCCTCGGTATTAAGAAAGGGATCTCGATCGGTGAGGCCCAGACGATCCTCCACCGCCGCTTAGAGGAGCTGAAGGTGCGTGACTTCGTTTCCAGCTACTACTCCTTCTTAGAGTTTCTCAAGATCGGGGAGGAGGAGACCCTGATCGCCAAGCTCAATCTTCCCAAGAGATATGAGATGCTCAAGAACGCAATTATAGAATTGATCATCAAGACCCATTATCAGAATCAGCTCCTCATCGTCTTCGATGATCTCCAGTTTGCCGACGGCTCCACCTTAGAGCTCTTAAAGCAGATCCTGATCGAGATCAAAGGGCTGGGTATCAAGTTAATCTACACCGGTGAATACCCGATCGATCTTGGTCAGAGGACGGAAAATGTTGAGTTGGGACTCCTCAATCCCTCCGCCCAACAGGAGCTGATCGGAATCTTCGGTGTGGAGGGGATCGAACCCGGACCGGCCTTACCACTCCAGCTCAAGCTCTATCTTACCTTGGTCGATGCCGAAAGGGATCGTGCTCTCTACCAGGAGTTTCAGGGCAAAAGCGGTATCCACTCCACACCCTTCAAGGAGATCGACTGGTTGGTGGCCCGCTGGCTTGAGAACCTGACTGAATCATCCCGTGAGCTCCTCTATCGAGCCTCGGTGATTGGAACCAGCTTCGGTGAGGCGGAGATCCGATATCTTCTGCCCAAGTCCGATCCAGCTCCGGCGTTCCTTGAGCTCATAAACTCGGGCATGATCACTGCCAATGATGGCTACTACTTTCAACACCGACTCATCAGGGAGGAGGTCTATAAGGCGGTACCGGATCGAAACCGGATCCACGAGGAGCTGAGCGAGTATTATAAGAAGCGGTCCGATCCGATCCGGACCGTCTTCCATCTCATTCAGGCAGATAAGAAGGAAGAAGCGGTCAAGCTCTATCTGGATGCCGCCCGGGTAGCCTTAGATAAGGGGGCCTGGCGGACCGCCCTCGACTACTACTCGGAGGCGAAGGATATCATCCGGAGGTTGATCGAGGCCAAGAAGGATGTCGATCTCGAGATCATCATATCGATCGACGAACGGATCGGTGATGTCTATCGGGAATTGGGGGATGAAGAGATGGCCCTCAAATACTATAAGTCGGTCCTGGATAGCTACCGTGAGATCCTCAAGGAATAGATGTTCCTTCTGCTCTTGTTTCTTGCGGACACGACCATGATCCGATACCGGGCCCAAAAGATCATCTACAACTTTAAGGATAGCACCATCACCCTGATTGACAGTGCTCAGATTAGCTATGGCGATCTCAACCTCTATGCCGACACCTGCCGATACTATCTCAATCAGAATCTCCTGATTTCCTTCCCCCGGTCGACCATTGTTCAGGAAGGAGAGTCCTTGGTTGGTGGGACCTGCCGTTATAATACCGATACCCATACCGGTATGATCGAAAAGGGACGGGCCACAGTAGAGAAGGGCTATCTTTATGGGGATGAGATCTGGCTGGTGGGGAAACACCAGTTCAATGTCAAGAACGGTCGCTATACCACCTGTGATCATGATCCCCCCCACTACTACTTCTATGCCCCCAGGATGAAGGTATATCTCGATGATATTGCGGTGGGGGAACCGGTCATCCTCATGGTCCGATTCCTTCCCACCTTGGCCGCCCCCTTCTGGTTTGTCCCGATCAGCAAAAAGAGAAAGTCTGGCCTACTCCCTTTCCGGGCCGGCCGTTCCAAGACCGAGGGTGAATATATCAAAGATTTCTCCTACTACTTGGTAATAAACGATTATGCCGATGCCACCTTCACCACCGATATCATGAGGAAGAAAGGGGTCAGGCCCAGACTCAATCTCATCTACCGTCTCCCTCCTTTCTCGGTCGGCAATTGGGATCTGAGCTATATCCATGAGACCGATACGAGAAGTAAGCGTTACAGCATCAATGGCTATAATCGATCAGACCGCTTCCTCTTCAAGTCTCAACTCCTTGCCCAGATCGATTATCAGAGTGATGAGACCTATATCCAGGAGTATGCCGAGGAGAAACCGCTCCTGCTCAAAAGGGAACTATACTCCCACCTTACCATCAGCCGGGAGATCCTCCATACCCAGAATACCCTATCCTTGGATCGACGGGTTGATTATGATCGGATGACCACCACCGACCACATCCCCCACTACCATCTCGCCTTCCCAACCTTCAATCTCCTCAATGTCACCACTACCCCCTCCTTCTCCTTCAAACGGGAGCGGCGGGGTGACACAACCGGTAGTGTTGCCAACCTGGTGAGTCCATTTTCGACCACAGTACCACTCGGCTTCCTCACTTACCATCCCGGTATCAATCTTGACTATGCGGTCTTTGATCGGGATACATCGGGTAACCAATTTCCTTCCCGTTTCGGCTACACCACCAGTCACGAGCTCTCCACCACCCTCTACCGGCTCTTCCCGCTCAGCCTCTTCGGCCTCGATGGTCTCCTCCATCGGGTAGTGCCCAAACTCGGTTACCGCTATTCACCCGAGGTAACCAACCCCCCGGTTCTGATCTCCTGCGGTGTTGGAGGTTTCACCAAGCAGAGCCAGATCTTCTTCCAGGTTGACAACTACTTTGAGACCAAGTATCAAAACGGGCGGATCCCCCTCTTCAATCTGAGGGGGAGAGTGGGTTACAACCTTCTCAACGATTCTCTTACCGAGATCCCGATAACCCTATCATCAAACCCCAATAAGAACATCGGTCTTTCAAGCAGTTTCATTATCAACCCTTATACCCTTCAGATCACCCGATCGTTTAGCGAGGAGGTCCGCCTTGCCACCATCCTCTTCACCCTCACCTTGGGCCATACCTATTCCGACCTCTCCCATCAGCTCTGGTCCAGTTTCACCCCGGCCCGATTTCTTGGTATCGACCTTACCCTCTCGAGCCGTTATGACTTCAATCTCGGCACGATTGTCGAGTATTCCGCCTCCCTCACCAAGGATCTTCACTGCTGGGAGTTCCTCTTCAACTACTCTAATCTGGGCGGGCTCTGGCGCTACGACTTCAAGCTCCGGATCAAGAAGATTCCCGAGGTTGAGTTCGGTAAAGGCCTCTTGGGGATTCTGCCCGAATGAAGATCAGGACCAAATTCAGTCTACTGATCTCCGGACTCTTCATCATCCTGATGATCGCCCTCACCCTCCTCATCTCTACCCGGATGAGGTCGATCCTTTTGAGGGAGATGAAGTCGAAGGGGGCTTCCTTAGTTATGGGTCTTGCCGCCAATGCCGAGGATGCCTTAGCAACCGAGGACGACCTCTACCTGGTGAGCTTCTGCAAGGATGCCACCCAGATGGAAGGGATCACCTATGCCCTGATTGTGGATCGGAATCAGATCATCCGGGGAGCAAACGATATCGGCTATCTTAATAAGGGGCTCAAAAAGATCCTCCCATTTGCCACCGAAGGGGATAGCCTGGCGGCAACCCTGGGACACTATCGGGGTGAGGAGGTCTATGACTTCTCGATCCCGATCACCAGCAAGTTAAGGACGAGAAGGGGGGAGAGGCTGGTGAAGATAGGTGCTGCCCATCTTGGTATCTCCAAGAGTGGGATCGATCTTGCGATCCGAAACCTCCAGCTCATCATCCTCGGTTTCTCCCTGATCGCGCTCTCTTTTGGACTCCTGGGTGCCCATCTCCTCTCCCACTTTATGACCCGTCCGATTAAGGAGCTGACCAAGGGGGCGGAAGAGATCGGGAAAGGAAACCTCGACTACCGGATCCCGCTTACCAGCCGGGATGAGCTTGGCGATCTGACCCGGGCCTTTAACCGGATGGCATCTTCACTCAAGGAGAAGGAGCTGATCAAAGATGCCTTCCGAAGATATGTCTCCCATCAGGTTGCCGAGGAGATCTTCAAGGATCCCGAGCGCTATCTCCGATCACTAAAAGGGGAACGGAGACGGGTGACCGTCCTCTTTGCCGATATCCGCGGTTTTACCCCTCTTGCTGAGAGGCTTGAACCAGAGAGTGTGGTATCCCTTCTCAATGACTATCTCACCGTAATGGTGGGGGCGGTCTTCGATAATCTTGGAACCTTGGATAAGTTCATGGGCGATGCGATCATGGCCGTTTTCGGTGCCCCGATCAGCTATGAGGATGATGTCATCCGGGGAGTGAAAACCGCTATCGATATCCAGCGCAGGATCGAGGAGTTGAATCGGAATCGGGAGATCAAGATAAGGGTGGGGATCGGCATCAACTTCGGTGAGGCCGTGGTTGGTAATATCGGCTCCAAACAACGGATGGACTACACCGTGGTTGGGGATTCGGTCAACCTGGCCCAGAGGCTTGAGAGCATCGCCAAAGGCGGTGAGATTATTATCTCCGAACCGGTCTACCAGGAGATCAAGGATCATTTCTCCTGCCAGCCCTTACCACCGGTCCAGGTAAAGGGAAAACGGGAACCGGTTAAGATCTTCCGGGTGGTGGGATGAGGCTCTTAGGGGTCGATATCGGTTCAGTGGCGATCAAGTTTGCCTACTTTGAGGATGGTGAACTTGCCGAAGTTGGTTATCAACCCCATCGAGGGGGACCGACCTCGATCCTGAAGAATTGGCTGGTCCGCTTCCAGCCCGATTTCCTCGCCCTCACCGGATCGGGTGGCAATCAGAAGATGGGCTATTATATCAATGAGATCATCGCCACCGGATATGGAGTGTCCAGGCTCTATCCCGGGATGAGGAGTATCATCGAGATTGGTGGTGAGGACTCCAAACTTATTATCCTCAACGATAAGGGTGATATAACCGACTTTGCCATCAATACCATCTGTGCGGCTGGCTCTGGCATCTTCTTAGAACAACAGGCCCACCGGCTCGATCTCAGGGTTGAAGAATTGGGCCAGATCGCCTTGACGGCAGAAAATCCAGCCCGGATTGCGGGAAGGTGTTCGGTCTTTGCCAAGAGCGATATGATCCACCTCCAGCAGATCGGCATTCCGAAAGAGGAGATCGTTGCCGGACTCTGTTTCGCCTTAGCCCGTAACTTCAAAAGTCTCATCGTCCAGGGTCGGAAGATAATCCCACCGGTTGCCTTTGTTGGTGGTGTTGCCGCCAATCAGGGGATGGTAAGGGCCCTATCGGATACCTTCGGTATTGAAGAGCTCATCGTCCCGGATTATCATGCTGTGATCGGAGCAATCGGGGTTGGAAGGTATGCCTTGGACCACGGACTCCTCAGACCTCCGGGTGAGATCGAACCGAAGGTATCGATTATCTCCCTCCCTCCGCTCAATGGGCGAGGACCAAGACCGCGGCTTAGGATAAGAAAGAAAAAGCTGGGGAAATATCGATATCTCGGGATTGATGTCGGTTCGGTAAGTACCAATCTTGCCCTCATCGATGAATATAACAATCTCATCGATCGGATCTACCTGCCCACCGCGGGAAATCCCATCCAGGCGGTCAGGATCGGTCTTAAGAAGATGAGGGAGAGGCTGGGTACGATACCGATCGATGGGGTTGGGGTAACCGGATCCGGTCGGTATCTCATCGGCTCTTTTGTCGGGGCGGATCTGATCAAGAATGAGATCACCGCCCATGCCCGTGGCGCCCTTGCCTTCGATCCTGCGGTTGATACCATCTTCGAGATTGGAGGCCAGGACTCCAAGTTCATCGCCTTAGATAAGGGGAAGGTGATTGACTTCGCTATGAACAAGATCTGTGCTGCGGGGACCGGATCGTTTCTGGAGGAGCAGGCCGAGATCTTAGGGGTAAGGATCGAGGAGTTCGGGAAGTATGCGCTCCAGTCGAAATCACCACCGGATCTTGGCGATCGGTGCACCGTCTTCATGGCCTCGGAGGTGATCCATCACCAGGCCCTGGGGGTGAAACGGAATGATCTCCTGGCCGGGCTTGCCTATTCGATTGCCCGCAATTATCTCAATCGGGTTGTCGTTGACAAACGGATTGGGGAGCGGATCTTCCTCCAGGGTGGGGTGGCACTCAACCCATCAGTGGTTGCCGCATTCGAGGCCGTTCTGAAGAAGGAGGTCCGGGTGCCACCGAACTGCGATGTGATCGGGGCCATCGGAGTGGCGATTCTGGTAAGGGAGGCCGGGGTCAGACGATCGAAATTCCGCGGTTTTGAGGTCATCGATCTCCCCTACCAGTCCCGCACCTTTGAGTGCTCCGGTTGCACCAACCACTGCCAGATTTCGGAAGTGGCGATGGAGGGGGAAAGGTTCTATTACGGTGGTCGGTGTGAAAGATATGAGAAGCGGCGAAGGGAGATAAGCCTTCCCAACCTGTTCAAGGAAAGGGAGGAGAGAATCCAGGCCCTCATCTCCAAAGCCGGGTTCAAGACGATCGGCATTCCCAATGCCTTGGGGATGATCGAGCTCCTACCATTCTGGATCCCATTCTTCCAGGAGCTCGGCTTTAAGATTGAACTTTCGGGGAGGACCAATCGGAGTCTGATCAATCGGGGGTTAGAGCTTGCTGGTGCTGACACCTGCTTTCCACTCAAGGTTGCCTTCGGCCACATCCACCAACTTGCAACCACCAATCCCGATTTCATCTTCATCCCATCGATCATTACCTTTCCCAAAGGGCATCCCGATTTTGAGCGGAGCTTCTTCTGCCCCTACTCCCAGACCCTCCCCTATACCGCCCGGATCAATCTCAAAGGGATTATTCCCGAGGAGAAGATCATCGCCCCTGAGATCTATTTAGAAAGAGGGGAAGAGGGGGTAATTGCCGGTTTCAAGCCCTATCTCAAGCAGTTGGGAATCAAGGTCAGCCGGTTGAGGCGAGCCTTTCGTAAGGCATGGCAAACCTATAAGGGGTTTAAGGACTGGATGGTTGCGAGGGGGAGCGAGGTCCTGTCCAATTATGATGGACCGGTTATGGTCATCGTCAGCCGTCCTTACAATGGCTATGACCTTGAGGTCAACCTCAATCTCCCCCAGAAGTTTTTGGAGCTGGGGGTCCTCCCGATTCCGATCGACTTCCTCCCCCTTCCAGTGGACCACCTGGGTGATGACTGGCGTAATATGTACTGGTATTACGGTCAGAAACTACTGGCCGCAGCTCAGGTCATCACTCAAAATGAGAACTACTACGGGGTCTATCTGTCCAATTTTGCCTGTGGTCCGGATTCCTTCCTGATCCGTTATTTCCAGGAGTTGATGGGTGAGAAGGTCCATCTCATTCTGGAGCTCGATGAACACTCCGGTGATGCTGGGATGACGACCAGATGTGAGGCCTTCCTGGATAGTATCAAGGGGTCTTCACGACGTGGGAGGTGGCGGAGGTTGGGCGAGCCGAAACCGATAAAGAGAGGGCCGATCATCTATATCCCGAGGATGTGCGACCATGCCCTGATCCTGGCCGCAGCGCTCCAGAACTGTGGGGTAGAGGCCAGGGTGATGGAGGAGTCGGATGAGGAGAGCTTAGAGCTTGCCCGACCATATACCTCGGGTAAGGAGTGTCTTCCCGCTCAGGTGACGATCGGTGATATGATCAAGACGACAAGAAGAAAAGACTTTGATCCCAAACGGGCCGCTTTCTTTATGGCCTCGGGGACCGGCCCTTGCAGGTTTGGACAGTATTATAAGCTCCACCGGATCGTCCTCGATCATCTCGGTTATCGGGAGATCCCAATCTATTCGCCCAATCAGGGTCGTTCTCTCTATGACGATCTGAAAGGTTTGGGTCGGAAGTTCATCAAGATCTGCTGGGAGGGGTTGATCGGGGTCGATATCCTTACCGCTTTAAGGATGAGAATTGTCCCCTATGAAAAGAAGAAAGGTTCTGCCGATAGGATCTATCAGGAGTATCTTACCAAAATAATCCAGAGAGTGAAACGAGGGGGTGGGATCCACGATCTAATCCAAGCAGCCGGAGCGGCCTTTGACCATATCGAACGGATTGATCGGGAGGTCCCCAGGGTTGGGGTGGTGGGAGAGATATTTGTCCGTTCTCACCCCTTCTCCAACCAGAGACTCATCTCCAGACTTGAAGCTGAGGGGGTTGAGGTGAGGCTGCCACCAATTGGAGAATGGTTCTTCTATCTCAACTTCACCCGAAAACGGACCTGTCGTAGTAACCGTGAATACCGCAGATTTTTTGAGACCCTGCTCCTGGATAAGGCGATGGGGTTGATTGCTCATCGCCTCTACCGTCTTGCCGGTCTACCCCCAGAGCCGACCACAGAGACGATCCTGAGATTGGCCGAACCTTATCTCCACGACACCTTTGAGGGTGAGGCGATCCTGAGCGTAGGTAAGGCGATCGATTTCTTAGAGGAAGGCTGTGATGGTATTATCAATGTCATGCCCTTCACCTGTATGCCGGGTAATATCGTCTCGATCCTATTAAAGGGGGTGAAGGAGAAGTATCAACGGCCGATCCTCTCCATCGCTTATGATGGCCTCCACCATCCGACCGACCGGATTCGATTCCAGGCATTTGTTAGCAAGATCAAAGAGAAACGATCTTAACTATCACCCTCCCCAGAACGGTGAACTCCCTCTTATTAACGAGAAGAGGAGGGTATTTCAGGTTTCGGGGGCGGAGGAATATCAAATCTTTCTGGGTATAATAATAGCGGAGCAGAAGATCGCCACCGACTCGAAAGAGGCCGATCTCTCCCGATCTCAGCGATCTGCGCCGTGGATTGACGATGATGATATCATCGGGATTCAGCTCCGGGCTCATGCTCTGATCCCAGACCTTGAGGGCAAAACAGTTGGGATCGACCCCGGGCAGATAGAGATAGTCAACGATCAGCTCATCAAACTTAGGATAGGTAGGGGGGAGGTGTGATATGAGTGGTATCGGTCGGATTTTGATTCTGGTTTGATAACGGCCCTTTGCCTCTCCCACGATCTCAGATTGTCCCCGACCGGTTATGAGCCAGTTGAGATCAACCCCATAGACTTGAGCGATTCTCTTCAAGGCCTCAACCCCCACCCCCTTCTTCACCCCACGTTTTCCCTGTTCGATCCCACTTAACGTTCCCGCTGAAAGTCCTACTTTTGAGCCGAACTCCGCCTGGGTCAGGCCCAAGGCGATCCGGATCTGCTTTATCCTCCTACCGATCTCTTTCATTACCATATTTGAAACCCACCTCTTGACAGTTACCAAATCTGCAATATAATCCCTCATCATCGTTGGTCAGCCATATCCATCCTGCAGCCATGCCATAGTATACTAGTATATTGTGGTTAGTCAAGGGTATGAGAGGTAAGTTGAAGGATCCCAGTAGGGTAAGGTGGAACCTGAAGCTGGCAATACTCCGGAAGTATGGAACCGAGACCAACTTCGCCCGGATCCTGGGCATCTCAAAGGCCCAGCTCTCCCATATCATTGTCGGTCGTGCCCCCGGTTGGAATCTCCGTAAGAAGGTTGCTGAGCTACTCGGTTATCCTCAGGAGTGGTTGTTTAAACAGGATGAGGAGTGATGCCTTTTTATCTTATTGAGTTGCGCCGATACCGGGCCAAGGCGATAATACAAGCCCCTTCCTATTTTAAGGCGGTTCAACTCCTGGGCTGGGATATTGAGGACTGCGAACTGATCGGTATGGATGAAATGGATGAGGAGAATCTGCTTGAGCTTTTAAGAGCAAGGCCTTATAATCGGCCGCACCGAGGTAAGGAAGAAGCGGATTAGCTCCTTTATTTCTGGAATCGGATACTCCGCCATCAGTCGTCTGAGCTGGGTCCGGTTGCTCCGGATACGAAAGATGGTCTTCAGGACTTTCTCGATCGTCTTGATCAGATCCCTCCCAAACCCAGCCCGTTCCACTCCAACTCGATTGATGCCATAAAACCGGGCCGGATTGCCACGGGCAAGGGAGAAGGGTGGAAGATCGGTATTGAGGTAGGAGCAGGCCCCAAGCATTGCCAATCGTCCTACTCGAGTGAACTGGTGAATTCCAGAAAGACCGCCAATCACAACCTGATCCCCGATCTCAACATGGCCACCAATCTGACTTCCCGAGGTGATCACCACCGATTTTCCCACCCTAACATTGTGTGCGATATGGCAGTAGCTCATGATCATGGTTCCAGAGCCGATAAGTGTCTTCTGGCCAGAACCGGTGGCCAGGGAGAGAGTCGCATATTCCCTGATTTCGCACCGATCACCGATGATGAGAAAAGATCTTTCTGACTGGAAATGGCGATCCTGGGGGATAACCCCTAATACCGCTCCGGTCTCGATCCGGCATCCCTTTCCAATTCGGACCCCGGACCGGATTACCACCAGCGGAGCGATTACTGTCCCATCACCGATCTCGACATCTTTCCCAATCCAGGTTGAGGCTCCAATTTTTACATCACGGCCGATTAACGATTGAAGGCGCCGGCCAGAAGTTCTGCCCTGCATGCCAACTCGTCACCAACAAACGCCTCTCCTTTGAGCCGGACGATATCCCCTTTCTTCTTTATCACCTCAACCTCTAATCTCAAACTCTCACCAGGTCGGACCTGCCTTTTAAATCTCACCTTCTCGATCCCCAAGAAGAGCGGAACCTTATCCTCCTTCCCCTTTAGGAGGAGAACCCCTCCCGCCTGGGCCAGGGCCTCAACGATCAAGACTCCGGGCATAACCGGATAATCGGGAAAGTGGCCCCTAAAGAAATCTTCATCCCCCCTCACCTCTTTGATGGCGACAATCCGATCGTTATCGATCGATACAATCCGATCGAGGAAGAGGAAGGGTTCTCGATGGGGGATGATCGATTTGATATACTCTTGATCCATCATCGGATAATCTTAAACTCCACCCTCCGGTTTTTGGCCATCCCTTCTTCGGTCGTGTTGGGAGCAATCGGCCTGGTATCGGCATAGCCCTTGGTGATTAATCTCCGATGATCGATCCGACATTTCTTCACCAGATAATCCTTCACCGCATTGGCACGGGCCAAGGACAACTCCCAGTTATCCTTGAATTCTGCGGTTCGGATCTCACGGGCATCGGTATGGCCGCTGATCTCAATCCCGATCTCCGGATTCTCCTTGATCACTCGGCCGATCTCATCAAGGATCGCCTTTGCCTCTTCAGTCAACTCAGCCTTAGCTGTTTCGAAGTGAATCGCTTTGAGCACAATCGGCTCTTTCTTCTTGATCAGATAGATCTCGCAGCTCTTCATCACCCCCGGTTCAACCTGAATCGGGACCGAATCAGGATAATAAGCCCCATAGCGATCATGCCCGATCAAAAGATAGCTTCCCTCCGGCAACTCTTTAATCTTGAATGTCCCGTGGGTGGTGGTCATCGCCTCGCCCCGAATCGGACCATCGTAAGTGATTCTACCCTCAAGTGGCTCCTTTGTAAAGGCGTCATAGAGATGGCCATAGATCATCCCCTCACCAATTTTCTTAAGACCGATCCGATACTCCTGATCCCGATCGCCAAAGAGATAGGTAGAATCGATCTTAGTAAAGTAACCATCATGTGAGACAGTAAAATAGACCCAGCCCTTTTTCTTGATCCTTGCTTCATAGCGACCCAATCGATCAGCCGATCTGTCGTCGGTGATAATCCCGGTAAGCTGGAGATGGGCTGGGAGAGGTGCCTGGTCATCCTGATCATAGACCTTAACCTTTAATCGATATCCCCCATAGGGGAGAAGTGCGGTGATGCCAATCCGATGGGTGAGTCCAAGCTCACCATAAGGGACAAAACAGTAGTTGATCTCATAACGATCTATCTTCACCCCCAATCCAGCAGTAAGGCCGCTGAGGAAACCGAGGTTCTTAAGATCCTGAGGTCCGGTTCGATATCCCAATCGGAGGGCAACAATACGCTTGATCTCATACTCTGCCCCGAGTTTTAAGATCGGCCGATTGTCAATTGGTAGGCTGAGGGCGGTAAGGAATCGGAAAGGTCTCACCCTCTCATAGATACCACCGATCGATATCGTAATCGGTAAGGTTACTTTCGCTTTACCGTAATAGAACTTTGGCGTAAGATGATTGACCACGAGTCCAAACCCGAATCGCTTCTTTTGATAGTGGATAATCCCCAGGTCAGCACCAAATGCGAACGTATACTCCCGATACCCACTTTCCATCAGCATCTTGGTACCCAAACCGTAATGCCATTCTTTGGCAATCCTTCCTCCATAACCGAGCTGGAGGTATTCGGTTGCCACGGTTATGGTAGGCTCAGTGCCAGGGTAGTTGGTAGCATCCCAAACTTCAATCTCACCGGAGCTGGAGTGGAGAAAACCAACCCCCAAGCCATTGGGAAGTTTGATCCCGAGCACCTCATCCCTGATCCCTCCAAACCATTCCTGGTGTGAAACCTCGAATTGGAGTTCCCGTCCGATCAGCCCGGCTGGGTTCCAGAAGATGGCTGATACTCCGGTTGGTAAGCCAACATAGGCCTCACCCAAGGCAGAGGGCTTAGGGCCAATACCGACCTTTAGTAGAGGGAAGGCGGTTGTCCCCACATCCCGGATTGAAAAGATGGTGAAGAGGAAAATTAGAATCACAATTTTGTAATCGGCCCACTCACCATCTCGACCTTATTCCCTATCTTATACTGAACAACGTAGAAGTAAAGTGCGGCAGGACATTTTCTCTCCATCCAATCCTTCCCATCCCATATAAACTCGTACCTTCCAGGTAGAAGGAATTCAGATTTCAGCCCCCTTATCAGTGCGCCCATACTGTTGTATATTTTAATATCTATTGAGCCTGCTTCAGGTAGCGAAACTGCAAAATTGACTTTTCTCCGGAAGGGCACTGGCTTTACCGTAACATTGAATCTGGTGCTCTTCTTCCGAATCTGAGTATTCCGAACTCCTGAGGGCTTAAAATCCCAATAGACATGAGTCGTCTCTGCTCCATTTTGAGAAGACACCGAAGTAAATAAGTAGGAAGGCTTTGGTAGGTGGAGATCGCCAAACATTGCTACAGTAGGATTATTAGTACTACCACCATCCCAGGCCCAAATTGAGAAACTATCAAGTTGTTTAGCAAAGTCGTCCCACGCATATCGAATCCGGAATCTTACTTGTCCTGAGTCAGGTATAGGGAAAGAATCGATGTAGAGATTCTTGTACTTTCCAAGTTGATTCAAAACATACTGTTGTGCGCCCTGAACAGTAGTTTCACCATCGTTCCAAACCACAAAGATCGCCGTTTCTCCTAAGGTGTCTATCATTCCGCCATTTTTTAAATAAAGACAATATCGCATGAATAGGCGTTCGTCGTCCAGATTTACAACTCGGCTAAGAATAGCCCTGTCTGATTCCCAGGTGGTTATCACCCAGATACTATCAATGTATGTGCTCATTGAGTTGTATAAAGTATCTATGTAGTAAAATGGGCTCGTCTCCACCGGCAGGCCAGTGTCAAGGATTCTAACTGTGTCGAGGAAAATCTGCTGTCTTAGCAGTCTGATACTCAAGCAAGTTTTTATCGTCCGCCAGGCAATCATGGTAACCCATGGACAATAAACATATGGAATGTTATGCTCTCCGAATTCACCAATCACATACTCGAACATCTCATCTTCCATGTCCCCATCAACATCGGCAAATGAGGTCTGCCAAACCTTGGCACTCGAAAGGTTTACCAAGAATAAAAAAACGATAAACATCAATGAAACTCTCATCACTTCCCCCTTATCAACAGTTTCTTCATGATTCGATCCAGCTTGCCCTTATGCTTAAACTCAAAGAGATAGAGATAAACCCCGGGGGCACACCGCCGACCATATCGATTCCGACCATCCCAGCTCACCCGATATACCCCAAGCTCATACCGACGATTCTTCACCAATTCCCGAATCAACTCCCCAGCCCGATTGTATACCCTTAGATTCACCACCCCATCATCCGATAACGAAAAGATAAACGATGTCCCACCCGCAAACGGATTGGGATAGTTGTGAATATCCACCGGCGGCACCATCACCGTCACCACCACCGCCGAATCACTCTTGCTTACCCGAGAACCATACCCATAAACCACCACCGTGTCTAAATAGGTCCGATAGATCTCTCCAACCAATCCCCGCCACCGCGGCGGCGTCACCACCAACCCAAACCGATATACCCCGGTCGTAACCGAACCAAAATCCACCAGCCCATCATGATCATGATCCACTAACGCCACCCCACTCGAATCAACCAGACTGACACCCCACCCCTCCTCAATACCTACCACCTCCAGATCAATCACATCATCAACATTCCCCTCATACTCTAACCGCATCCCATAACTGATCGACCGCCCCGCCTCAACCCGACCCGAAGTGTCCGGCACCACCGCAAAGTTGATCATCACCCCAACCACATTGACCACCAAAACCACCTGATCACTCACCTCAGGATCATACCCCGAAGAACCCGTCACCACCACCGTGTCCGCCTCCCCCACCACAGCACCCGCCGGTATATAAACCCGACTCACTACCCGCACCACCTCCCCATAACCCAGTAAAATGTCCGGCTTGCCATTACCATTGTGATCACTGAGCATTGCCCCTAAGCTATCCAGTAACACCACCGGATACTTACTCACCACCACAAAATCACAATAGTCCGAACCATTGCCCAGATTCTGCACATAAAAACTGATATCCACCGTATCCCCAGGACCCCCAGTATCCACCTGGTCCGGATACAACGATAACCCCGGCTTGAGCTTCACCCTCGTCCATAATAACACCGAATCGTATATCGTCGTGTCCGAAACAAACCGACCATATACAATACTGGTATCGACCTCACCTGCTAACGCACCCACCGGCGCCCGCACCCCAGCCGAAAAACTGACCCGCTCATTCGGACCTAAATAACCTAAATCCTGAATCGGATTGCCCAAACTGTCATAAAAGATAACCTGCCACCCCGAACCAGTATGCCGACTAAAGAGCTCAACCGTATCCCCCTTGTCCCCAAGATTCCGCGCCTCCAACCCATACCTGACCTCCGCACCAGGATCAACCGAATCCACCTGCGAAGAGTCAATCACCAATACCCTCCGCCCATAAACATAGGTCCTCACTACCACACTGTCCCAAACCACACTGTCATACCCCGAATAGGCCCGCACTACCGTCGTGTCCGTCACATATAACGCCTCCGAATCCGGCACCCGCACCCAGAACCGGAAGGAATCTAACCCCCCATAGGCCGATAACCCGGGAATGTCCACCCACCCATTGTGATTGTGATCCTTGAGCGGCTGATAAACCGAATCTAAATAGATCACCACCCAGCCCGGCCGGGTCCCAAAATTCCGAAGATCAACCGTATCCACCCCATTGCCACTATTCCCCACATACAAGAGATACTCAACTACCTCCCCCGTCCGGGCCGAATCATACCGATCCGGATAAATCACCACCGAAGGCGCCAAACCCACCACCAGCTCAAGATCGGCCGAATCCATCACCGTTGTGTCTCGACTCGATCGAGCAATCAGCTCAAACCAATCAACCACCCCATAAAGCACCGTCTCCGGCACCTGAACCCGAAGCAAAAACCGAACCGTGTCTAAGGAATCAATCACTAAATCCGGATAACCATTGCCATTATGATCACCAAGCGGATTGCCAACGCTGTCCAACGCCGAATAACTCCAACTTAACGTGTCCGTAATCAAGAGATCAACCACATCAATACTGTCACCCAGATTGGTAACATCAAAACCATAATCCTTGACCTCACCCGGCAAGACCGTGTCCACCTGACTGGGCATGATCTCCACCCCAACCCCACTGCCATACTCCACCCTTACCTCCCATAACACCGGCAGATAGGCGGGATTGGTGTAGGTGAGATGGGCCTTATACTGAATATACCTCGCCCGTAAACTGGCCGGAATCCCACCGCCATTCGGTATCTCAACCCACCCCGACCAGCTGGTATCCGGCTGCGGAGTATTGCCAGTCCGGACAAATAGCTTAATACCTGCCCCCGGTGGAAGAGAATCATCCCAGGATAACCGCCGCCAATAGGTTACCGCTCCCCCATCATAGATTGAGGAGAGATAGTCCTCATAATAGCCCCGATCATAAACATTGCCTACCTCCCGAAACATACCATGATGATCTCTATCAGTGGGTAGCGCAGTATAGGTGGTAAAATCAGGTCCCCAATATACATAGCTGTTGCCCGTGCTATAAGAATTGCAAAAAATATCTAAATCCCCGTCTTGATTAAAATCAGCAACAGTACCACCAGATCCTTCAATAGGAAAACCAAAAAAAGTCCGATTGGTATCAGAATATCCTGACTCAGAACCCCAGTAGATACAGGGAGTAAGCGAAACCCCGGGTTGCCATCCTCGATGGAAGACAATATCTAAATATCCATCCTTATTAAGATCTCCAACTGAACTGCCTCCATAACATTGATCGGTATGAAGAGTATCTGACCTATTAAAACCGGAGCTATCACCCCAATAAATGAATGCTTCCTGAAATCCTCTGCATCCGGTAAATATTAAGTCCAGATAGCCATTATTATCTAAATCTGCGACCGATAATCCATGTGCATCCCAGTCGAAGGATTGGAGCATTGTAGTATCTTCAAATCCATTTTCACTTCCCCAGAAAATGCAATTGTATCCTCCATGCATATTTACAATACATAAATCCAACCATTGATCTTTATTGAAATCCGCAACTTCAATATTATGGCAGGACCAGTCAGAAGGAAGTAGTGTTGAGTTATTTGGATTATATCCCTCTTTACTACCCCAATAAATGATGAAATTAGAAGCGTCATAAGCTGCAATAACAATATCGAGATAACCGTCTTTATTTAAGTCAGCTACAAAGCATGCCTCGTCTTTATAGTCGGGTAATGGGAATTCTTGATAATTGTATGGATCGGGTCCTGTTGAAGTACCCCAGTAGATCCGGATAAATTTGCACCTATTAGGGGCCACAACAAAATCTGGATATCCATCTCTATTTAGGTCAGCGGCGTCACAATTGCCACCTCCAGAAATTGGAAAGGCTCGACGCCGATCAGGACGATAACCATCAGCATCTCCCCAATAGATATAGACATTATCCCCATAGTGTCCTGCAGTGAAAAGATCGATGTATCCATTACGATCAAGGTCATATTTAAAAACAAATTCAACTGCTCCTCCATTACGGTGAGAAGCATAGATATTTCTCTCATAAATACCATCAGCAAAATCTTCTTGAGTTGTTTCAATCCATATTCCCTCTCTAAAAATCAATAATCCTACTAATACCACCCACATGCTTCCTCCGCTACACATTTTAAATGAATATATAACACTGTCAAGAGAAAACGGCCTTTTGTTGACATTACAGAGAAGCTTCCTATAATGATGGGGATGAAAATTGCTCATTTTCTCTACGATGACATTGAAAACCCTTGGCTGGGAGGAGGAGGAGCCTTCCGACTACTGGAGTTATACTCGCGATTTCCAAAAGAAGCTAAGATAATTGTTTACACAGGAATGTTTCCTCATGCAAATAGAACAAGAATCAGGGGAGGAATTAAGTTTGTAAGGTTAGGAAGCGGATTGAGCTATCTAATAAGTAGGATCAGTTTTATTTTTTGCTCGATTATACTGAGTTTCTTTATAGACTGCGATATTTTGATTGAGGATTTCTCTCCTTATTCACCACTTTTCTTCCCTATAATAAGGCGGAATCTATCAATTATTATATTCCAGAATATTTTTGGCAACCATTTCCTTAGAACCAAAGGGCTTCTCGGTATTATTCCTTGGTGTATTGAAAAATTATATATTAGAGTCACCCCAGTTATGATGACTTCATCTCTTAAATTAGCTAAAATAATAAAAAGAGAGAAAAAACCAAACCAATTTGTTTTCCCGGTGCCTTGTGGTGTGGACACAAATTGCTTTAAAACATTACCTGAGGAGAAAAATTATATCTTATTTTTGGGCAGATTGGATATGTACCAGAAAGGTATTGATGTTCTCCTTCGAAGCTATTCACAAATCAAGGATGAAATTAAAGGAATCGATTTGATTATTGCAGGTACCGGCAAGGATTTCAAAAAGGTAAGAAATTTAATTACTTCCCTTGGTTTGGATAACAGAGTTCGTCTGGTAGGGCGAGTAGAGGGAAAGGAAAAATATGAATTACTCTCTCAATGCCTTTTCCTTTGCATGCCCTCGAGATTTGAATCCTGGGGGATTGTTGCCGCTGAAGCTATGGCCTGCGGTAAACCGGTTATCGCCACAAATATTGAAGGGCTGGATGAGGTTGTGGATGAAAAAACAGCGATTATTATTCCCCCTGATGATCCAGAGGCCTTAGCTAATGCAATGCTCAGGCTGGCAAGAGATAAAAAGTTGAGAAGGGAGCTCGGTCGAAGGGCAAGAGAGAAGGCGAGAGAATTTGACTGGGACAAACGCGCCCAGGCGACATGGGAGTTTTATAAGAAGTTTATGGAAGCGGCAAAACGCCGCTAATCGACGACCACGACTTTCCGCGTTGTCTCCGCGCCTCCACTGCTTACTTGTATTAGATAGACTCCCGGTGGAACTCTTCTACCATTGGTATCCTCTCTCTTCCAGATGGTTTTTAGTCCGGGAAAGTTCTTACGGTTCATAGTAATCTCCTTCACCAGCCTTCCAGTAACTGAAAAGATTCTCAAAAGAACAGGATTATCTCCTTCAAGTTGAACCCTAATTTCGGCTTTTTCACGGACCGGATTTGGAAGGATATTCAAACATATTACATCAGAATCGATAACACGCACAGTGTCAACTCCTGAGAACGCTTCGCCAGACTTTAATCTCCCGGTGACCGTAAACTCTTGGAGTCCAGGTTTAACACCGATTAGATCATCAACATAGAATTTAGCAACAAGTTTATTTGGTGTGTAGTGTCCGTCAAAGGCTTTTGCTCCCTCGCACACTACAGTAGAAAGGTCTATTTCTGAAGGGGCATGACCAGATAATTGAATGGAGGCGGTGAAGACACCGTGACTCTTCAAATTGATTGTGCGAGGAGTGATCCTGATTTCGGCTAACAACATTTCGCCTTTGAGACTCCAATCTGCGTAAGTGAACTCTTTACATGGAGCACTGTTGTATTCGGTAAATAGATACTCTGGTTTAGGAAGAAGGACAGTCCCAAAGATTGCAGAGTTACCAGGATAACCACTCGACCATCCATCCCATGCCAGCACGGAATAGTCATCCAGTTGTTTAGCATAATCGTCATAAGAATAGGAAATTTTGAACAAGAACTCGCCAGGTTTTACTGAAGGAAAGCTGTCCTCATAGGTATTTTTCAACTCCTGAAGCCTCTCAAGGACAAACTGCTTTGATTCCTCCACGCCGGTTTTACCATCGTTCCAGGTCATAAGTAGACCGGTTTTACCAAGATATTTCCAACAATCTCCTTTATGGTACCAAAGATGGAATCTAATGATTGCACAGGTATTGTTTAGAGTAACCACCCTTTTCAGCTTAGCCCGTTTTGACTGCCAGATGGTTACTACATTATCACCATCCACATAAGTAAACATCGTATCGTAGAAGGTTTCTTCATAGTGCCAAGACTGACCATTAGGAACCTCAGGAAGTTTTCCGGTGTCTAAAAGGAGATCTTCACCCCAATAAATCTTCTGCCTCAATTTCATTATACTTATCGCTGTCCGGCACGTATTCCAAGCGATAACGGTTACCCATGGAGCATATACATAGGGGACATTAATTTCTCCATTCTCACCAATCACATAAATAAATTTCTCTTGGATCTTATCACCGTCGACATCAGCCCAAGAATACAACCATTCTTTTGCGCTTAAGGAAGAAACTATCATCATGCTAAACATTATTAACCTCAACACACACAACCGTCCCATACACCCTCCTATTTTAAGGATTATATTCAAAAATATGATTTAGTCAACCCTTCGAGCAATGATGTTTATATGGTGGGCAAAATATGATAGCGGGGTACACAAAAGAACGTTCTCCAAATACCTTAACACAGGGAATAGTGCGTTTACCAGCTTCCGCGGTCGCTTCAATAGGAGATCAGAACGATAAGTTTTATAGATTTTAAATCCATATCCTTCCAACAACCTTATTATACCTTTTTCCGGAAGGAGAAAATCGTGCGCTTCCACTCCCAGTCTATGGGCAATAAATTCAGCATATGATTCAGCTCTGGGGAACTGAAATACAAAGAGGTAACCTTTTATATCCAGCACCCGGTATAACTCTTTCAAGATAATATTGAGGTCATCCTGAGGAATATGTTCCAAAACGGCGTAAGCCAAGATAATATCAAAATGTGTATCAGGATAGGGAATGTGCAATCCGTCATAAACTTTAAACTCAAGTTGTTCACAACGACCACTCAATCGCTGCCATATCTGTTCCAATGTTCTATCCCGATCCATTTTATGACGTTTTATTTCGCCCTTAAAAAAATGACTGAGAGATTTATCCTCGATCGTCTCCAGTCCAACCACTTTGTAACCCTCCTCCGCAAGCATAAAGGATTGAATACCAAAACCGCAACCGAAGTCTAAGACCTTTCCAGGCGGTGGGGATTCTCTAATTATAATTTCAAGATCCCTAATTACATTGGCTGTGTGGATACGTGAACGATAAGAATCGATACCTCTTCTAAAATAGACTGTCTCGGCAATTTCCCCAGCAACATCTTGAGATAGAAAGTTCACCACTTCACAAAGTGAACTCTTCATAGTTAATTTTAATCGCATATAGATCCGGTCAAGGTTTGACTTTAGTCCCTCATAACATATAATTTCGCCATGAAGGTAAAAACTTTCTTCTCAATAATCCTCATCATAGTTGCTGTATATTTTCTTGTCCGAACTCTTATCACCAACTGGTCCCTTATTCCATTTTCAGAGCTTTATTTTAATCCAAAATTTCTGTTATTGTCCTTCTTTTTCCTCTATTTGAATTTTATTATCTCAGTTTTAGGGTGGCAGAACATTTTACCAACCTTCAACCTCAGGATTGATTTTTCCACCGCATACTGGATCATGTCTACTTCACAGATTGCCAAGTATATACCTGGCGGAATCTGGTTCACAGTTAGCCGGATGCAACTTGCAGGAAGAGCAAATTTAAGAGAAGAACCTACCGCATTTTCAGTTGTGGTTGAGACCTGCCTGATTTTTTTGACCGGAATCATTTTGCTATTTTTAGCTATGCTAAAAGTGGGAAATATTATCGATTTCAAATTATTGCTTCCTCTACTCATAGTCTCCATACTACTACTCTATCCACCTTTCTTAAGGGCGCTGGCCAATCTGGCCATGACGCTCCTGAAAAGGCCGAAAGTATACTTTAATCTCCCCCTTAAAAAGGTATTAACCCTTTGCATTTTTTACTTTGGGGTCTGGTTTTTCCAAATCGTTGGCTTCTTCTTTTTGATAAGATCATTTTATGCCTTGCCTTTTAAAGATTTTCCTACAATTGCTTTAACCTATATAGCTTCCTGGATCGGAGGGTTTGTGGTCATCTATGCACCCGGCGGAATTGGGATTCGTGAAGGGATAATGTCTTTTCTACTTTCCAAAAACATCCTTCTTGGATTAGCAGTTGGAATCAGCATAATCGCTCGAGCCTGGACAAGCATCTACGAGTTAATTGTCTTCTTAACTGCCCAACTGCTTGTTAAGAAGAAGGCTTCCCTTGACTTTTAATGGTTCTGACATAAACTCAAATATGTCCGAATCAAACCATCGGATTGCTCTATTCCTGGTTCTTCTCGGTATTCTTATTCTCATCTTCCTGCCTACTTTGTTTTCCAACCGGATGATATTTGGCACCGATTTTCTGACCGGGGGTTATCCGCGAAGATACTTAGAGTTCAAAGAACATAAGCTCCTCTTCTGGCTTCCTCACACTTTTGGTGGTGTACCGGGCATTGGTGCAGCTACCTTCGGGGATGCCTTTTATCCGGTCTCAATCATTCTGAGATTCTTACGAGTCCTCCCCCATCAGATCCAGGTTTATCTTTACCTCATCCATCTCCTCCTCGCCGGTATCTTCACCTACCTCTTTGCCTTTGATCTCACCAGACGGAGAGAGGCAGCAATGGTTGCCGCTGTTGCCTACATGTTTACCGGCCCAATCTTCTCTTTAATTTATGCTGGCCATGAGGGAAGAATGATTGTGAATTGTCTCCTTCCGGTAGTATTCTTCCTATTAAATCGTGGTCTGGATCAGAACCGGCTCTACTATTTCGGCCTGGCTGGTTTTGTCTACGGCTGCTCAATCCTCTCCCCCCATGTCCAGATGGCCTACTATCTGGGGATGATGGCAACCGTATTCTTTATTATTAAGCTTATTGGTCGGAAGGGAAAAGTTTTAAAACTCCCTATTATCGGATACATCGGATTTGTAATCATTGGTGCTCTCATTGCTGCCCCCCTTGCCTTACCTCTCTTAAAATATATCCCATTTTCACCAAGAGGAGGGGCCGGTCGGGGTTATGCCTGGGCAACCTCATGGTCGATGCCACCGGAAGAGACCTTAAACCTCCTCACGCCTCATTTTTCCGGCCTCCTTGACAACTACTGGGGCTGCAACTTCTTCAAACTCCATACTGAGTATCTCGGTATCCTCCCTCTACTCTTAGCTCTAATTGGAGTAATTTATTCCTGGCGGGAAAAAGAGACCAGATTCTTTACTGCCTGGTCAATCTTCGCTCTCATCTTCACCTGGGGAGGGCATACCCCGATCTACCGCATCTTCTACCATCTCCTCTGGGGGGTCAACAAATTCCGTGCTCCCGCCCAGATCTTTTATACTTTTGCCTTTTCGATTGCCGTCCTTGCTGCAATCGGTACCGACCGTCTGCTTAAGGGGGTAAAGGATGAAAAGACAATAAAAAAGATCTCCTTAGGATTTGCCACCCCTTTCTTACTCCTCTTAATCCTTGTTCTTATGCGAGGGCCTATCGTGGGGGTGGCAAAATTCCTCTCCCCTAATCGGGTTGATCTGTTCATGAAGAATCTCCCCCAACTTGAGACCGGTGCATTCCTCAGCCTCCTTTTTGCGATTCTGAGTATTTCACTTATTTTCCTGCTTAATAGAAAGAGGATCAAACCGATAATCTTTGGGATTATCGCCTCAATTTTTATCTTCCTCGATCTCTGGATTATTGATCATCAATTTTTAAAAACTGTCGATCCACCAGCCCGTTACTATGCCCCTGATGAGATCGTCGGCTTTCTGAAGAAGGATCGCTCCCGCTTTCGAGTCTTTCCAATCGAATACCGAAGCGGCAACTACCTCCTGATTCACGATATCGAAAATTGCGGTGGAGAACATGGCAATCAACTCAAACGATATCAGGACTTCATCGGGGCCAAGAATACGGTCATGTTTCGGCCAACCCATCTCCATAATCAGAATATGCTCAGCATCCTCAATGTAAAATATCTTATCATCCCTAATCATGATCCCTCCCGGCTCCCCTCCTACCACCCCAACCCTTATCTTAACAGTCTGCTGAAGGTCCTGAGAGATGTCCATGATACGACCAGATATCGAAAGGTCTATCAGGGTTACCGATTTGCCATCTATGAGAATCTGAGGGTCATTCCCAGGGCGGTTATCTATTACGACTATGCTGTTCTACCCGAGGATGCCATCATTCCAACCATCATGTCACCTCAATTTGATCCTAACCGAATTATCTGTTTGGAAGAAGATATCGGTCTCCATCGCCAGAATCGACCTTACACCCCGGTGAGGATCACCTCCTATCATCCCAATCGGATTGAACTCACCTATGAATCAGAAACTGATGGTATTCTCTATCTCGCTGATAACTATTATCCGATGTGGCATGCCGCTGTGGATGGCAAGGAGGTGGAGGTCTATCGTGCTAACTATACCTTCCGAGCGATTAAAGCACCGAAAGGAACCCACCGAGTCAGTTTCTGGTTTAACTCTCCCTATATCAATCTCGGCATCGGACTTATGATTGCCGGCCTTCTCATAGTAGTTGGTCTTGTTTTTAGTTCCCAAATGGGTATAATAAAAGTATGAAATACTCCTTAGCTTTCTTATCCCCCATACTCATCTTCCTTTCCTGCTGTGGGGTTGACTATTCCTGCTGTTGCCTTACCGGGTCCTCATCTTCTTATGGCAAGGCCTCCTGGTATGGAAAAGAATTCCATGGAAAGCGGACCGCTTCTGGTGAGATCTTCAACATGTATGCCTTCACCGCAGCCCACCGGACTCTGCCCTTCGGCACTAAGGTCCGCGTAACCAACCTGGCCAATGGTAAGAGTGTAGTAGTAAAAATCAATGACCGTGGTCCTTTCGTGAGAGGCCGCATCATCGATCTCTCTTACGCCGCTGCCAAAAAGATCGGTCTGGTAAGGATGGGGGTGGCGAAGGTTAAGATCGAGGTTTTAGGTCGATATTAGTAGGAGATATAATTCTTCGGTTTTTCTTCATTCCTCAGGACTCTGAGAGCACCCAAAGCCAGTGCCTCCATCTCATTCTCTCCTGGATAGACCAATATTGGTGCAATAAAGGAAACATACTCCCTAATCCTTGCTACCAATCGCTCGGAAAATGCCATCCCTCCAGTGATAATAATAGCGTCGACCAGCCCTTTGGTACCGGTGCTCATCGCACCGATCTCCTTGGCGATCTGATAGATCATCGCTTCATAGACCAACTTCGCCTTCTCATCACCGGAGTCGATCCTGGCCTCGATCTCGGAAATGGAGTCGGTTCCGAGATGGGCCATAAGTCCACCGGACTTAGTAATTCGGTTGAGCATCTCCCGGAGGTTATAGCGACCGGAATAACAGAGTTTAACCAGCCCGGTAACCGGTAGGGTGCCGGTGCGCTGAGGCGACATGGGACCACCATCATTGGCATTATTTACATCGATGAGCCGACCGTTCTTATGAATACCGATTGAGATGCCGGTACCAAGATGGGCAACGATAAAGGTTAACCTCCGATAGTCCTTCTTCAAGTACTTAGCTGCCTTTCGCACTACCATTTTGATATTCAGGGCATGGGCCAGAGAGACCCTGGGAATCTCCGGGAGTCCAGAAATCCGGGCTACCTCCTCAAATTCATCAATGGACACCGGATCAACAAAGAAGGCTGGTATATCGGTCCCCTTAGTAAGTTCGTAGGCGATGAGTGCACCAAGATTTGAAGCATGATCGGCCTGAACCCTACCATTGAGGATATCTTCAACCAGTGTCCGATCGATGAGGTAGGTACCACTTTCAAGCGGACGGAAGGGACCTCCCCGCGCCACGATCGCATTCAACTCTTCGATAACGATTCCCATCTCCTTCATCTTTGTCACCACCAGACTTCTTCGCATTTCCAACTGATCGATAGTTCTTTCGAACCTTGCCAGCTCCTTAGGGGGATGGACGATCTTCTCCTCCCAGATCCTCTCCTCGTCATCGAAAAGGGCAATTTTGGTCGAACCCGCGCCAGGATTAATTACAAATATCCTCACTTCTCTTCCTCAAGCTCCACCGCATCAACTACTAAGTTCTTTCCCCTCGTCTTTCCCACATACATCGCCCGATCGGCCAGGCCGATCAACTCCTCCTTACTGGTAGCATCGTCGGGGAATGTTGCCACCCCTGAGGTAATAGTGAGATGGAATAGCTGATTCTCAAAGGCCAGGAATGGCTCGTCGGCAACCGCCTTTCTGATTCTTTCAGCAATAACTAAAGCGGTCTTCTTCGGTGTGTCAGAGAGGATAACAATATACTCATCACCACCATAGCGAATACAGTAGTCATCTTTCCGCGCGACACTCCGTATCCTCTCTCCAACCGCCTTTAATGTCTCTCCACCAACCAGATGGCCGAACCGATCGTTGACCAGCTTAAAGAAATCGATATCGAGGAAGATCAGTGAAACCGGCTTCTCCTTCCTTTTGGCCTCTTCAACCAAACGGTCCAAAAAGATATTGCAGAAGCGGGAGTTATAAAGTCCGGTGAGATCATCGGTGATAGAGAGTTGTTCAATCCGCTTATAGAGCATGGCATTCTGGATTGCAACAGTGGCATGCTCAGCAAATATTTCCAAGAGGAGGAGGTCGTCACGGACAAATGGCTCTCCCCCCACTTTGTTTATCATCTCCAAAACCCCGAAGAGCTCTTCGCCTCTTTTCAGTGGCACACATAGGATTGATTTGGTCTTGAACGATGTCTTCTTA
>QNBE01000007.1 GCA_003645615.1 Caldifarciminota bacterium | reverse complement strand
GTCCAAAGGATAGGGAGGGTAACCCCTTAGGTGGTGAGCGTTACCTCCTCATCTCATTGGAGGAGAGGCTCCCGATTATCTGGCAACTTGGTTGTGCCTTCTTCTTCGATTTTGGCAGTCTCTCTCAAAGATTGGATGATGAAGAACTGAAGATCGATGCCGGGATCGGCTTCGGTCTTCGTCTCTATACCCCTCTCGGTCCGATCAGATTGGATTATGGTAGAACTTTGGAGGGGGGAGGCAGGCTCCATTTCGCAATTGGTGAGGCCTTTTAGCGTGCCATCATCGCCCGGACCCAATCCCCCGCATTTTCGGTATGGTTGGCGATCTGATCGATGAGATCGAAGGCCTTGGAGAGATGGAAGATGCTTAGGGGATCAAGATCCAAACTGAAGAGCTTTTTGGCCAGCCTCATCTCGATCTGATCCGCCTCCCATTCCTTCCGATGGATCTCCTTGACCAGATCCTTCAGCTCCTTCCGCTCTTTCTTCGGCAGTCCGGTAATGATCTCGTGGATATGATTGATGACAACCTCCAAGGCATCAACCGTCTCCAGGACCTTGCCGAGATGTTCAGCAAAATCCTTTCTGATCTCATCCGGTATCCCGCTCTTTTTGAATGAGAGCCAGATGAGGGCATCCTCAGCAAAATCGAGGATGGCATCCTGCTCTTTCAAGAGCATCAGGAACTGAGCCTTATCCACGGGCATGAAGATCCCTTTCGGAAGATGGGCCCTGATGTTGGCCTTGATCAGATCGGCCTCATGTTCCAATCTCGAGACCGCCTTGGTGAGATCATCAAACCGATCGAAATCACCCTCCATATAGGCCTCAATCGCCTGCCGGAAGACCCGGATGCACTCCTTGATCTTCTGGGCATGTTTGATCAGGCCATCAAAGGGGGATCGACGGAAGAGTTTAAAGATTAAAAATCGCATCACCCCTCCTTAACCAAGCTTGTTTAGAAAGAGAAAGATCAAAACTGCGGTCAGGGCGGCAGTGGGGAGGGTCAGAAGCCAGAAGAGGATTATCCTCCTCACCACCCGGAAATCGACCGCCTCAACCCCACGGGCAAGACCGACACCGACTATTGCTCCAACTGCCGCATGGGTGGTCGATACCGGCAGACCCAGTTTCGATGCCAAGAGGACTGCGGTTGCAGTCCCAAAATCGACGGAAAACCCACTCGTATTGGTAAGCCGGGTGATCCGAAAAGCCACCGTCTTGATCACCCGATAACCCCAGGTGAGGATACCGATTGAGATACCAACACCGCCAAAGACGAGTAGTAGTGTCGGCACCGGGATGTGGGCCTTTACCTCTCCAGTAGTGGCGATTGAGAAGACCGATGCCACCGGACCAATCGCATTGGCAACATCATTAGCACCATGGGCAAAGGCGACATAACAGGAGGTCATAATCTGCAGTCTCCGGAAGATCTCCTCGACATGATCACCGCCCCTTCTCTTAGCAAGATAGTGTCGAATCAGAAAGCGGCTTAAGAGGAAGGCGACTATCCCACCCATGATTGAGGACCCAACCACTTCGAGATCATTAAGGGTTAGTTTCTCACCCAAGGGGGTTTTGGCCAGGAGTGAGAAGATGACGATGAAGAAAGTGAGGCCGACCAAGAAAGGGCCGATCAGTCGGAGATTGCGGCTGGGATCATCAGATGCGATGATCCACCTCCGAATGAGATAGAAGATGAGAAAGGCGATGAGCCCGGAGAAGAAGGGAGAGATGATCCAGGAGGTAATAATTGCAACCACCTTGATCCAACGGATACCACCAAATCCGGTGGCAACGATGCCAAAACCGATCATCGCGCCAACAATCGAATGGGTAGTTGAGACCGGTAGCTCCCGCCAGGATGAGATGAAGACCCAGATCGCGGCGGAAAGTAGGGCAGCAAAGGAACCAAACATCACCACCCTGGGCCAGCCCACCATATCGACCGCCACGATCCCCTTTCTGATTGTTTCGGTTACATGACCGCCGACGAATGAGGCGCCAACGATGTTGAGGATCGCAGCAATAATGATCGCCTGTCTTAAGGTAATCGCCCTCGCCCCGACTGCGGAAGACATGGAATTGGCAACATCATTGGCCCCAATATTCCAGGCCATATAGAAGCCGGCAATAGCGGTGGCGTAGAGGATGATCACGGAAGTCCGATAACCCTTCTCCCCTTGGGATACTCAACGGTGAACTTTATATTAAACTCCCTCTCCTCATTGGGGTTCAGTGTTATTGGCCAGGTGAGGATCCCCTTCTCATCCGGCTCGGTCTTGGGATCGATCTGGACATCACGAACCTTGATCTCGGCATCGGTAGAAATCGGGATCTGATCCTTGAGGATGAGATCGATCTTCCGCTTCCGGTAATTATTTACCGTAATTCGGAAGTGGTAGGAGACCGCCTCCCGCTTCTTAAATATCCCCCTCTTCTCTTTGAATCTCCGAACCAGCTCTCGCTTCACCTTGATCTGCTCATCCGGACCAATAAAGAGGTGGAGCGACTCCCCTGGAGCGGTATGACCGATCTCGATCACACCGGAGAAGAGGCCATCGGAGTAGACATTGCCACCGCCGGGGAGGAGGGGGAAGTCGAAGCCATTCTCAGCCTCCGCCTTGAGATAGACAAAGGGTGAAACCCCGGGGGAGGTGAAGTGGATCATCCGGGCAGGGAAGGTCCTGGTTATGATCGGGAGTTTCTTCTCCTCCCCGGTCTTGATCGTCTGGAGACCAGGGATTTTGAAGCTGACCGCCCTCCCCACCTCTTCGATCATCACTTTCTGCTCCTCATCCCTCGCCGGAACCGCTGGCCGTTGGGCTAAGACCCGACCCACCTTCTCCTTGGCCCAGACCTCCTCAAATCTCAGCTGCCATGCGATAAGAGGTGGTGGTTTTGGGCCGATCGATGGGCGAGCGGTGGTGAGCTCAACCTTCGCCCCTTTCCAGTCCCGACCGGATCTCTGGATCACCTTGCCAAAGACACCGATCTCAAGTCCCTCACCCTTGGGACGGAGTTCGTAGTAGGGGTGCCAGCCCCCGGAACGGATGAGATATTCCAGTTGCAGTCGAAATTCTCCCGGCCTCTTAGCCCTCACCTCAATCACAGCATTATAAGATCGCCTCCGATAGTATGGTGCGATCCGGGAAAGCTTATCTCTCAAGTCGGCTAAGGCCTCCTTCTTCTTCTCTCCATCCCGCTCCATCTCTCGAATCTCGGCCCTGATATCGACCGCCCCCTCGAAGATGAAGTCCATCACCTTGCGCCAGTTCTCTGGATCGACCCCACCCCGGTAGAGCTCACCGGAGATCTTCTTGGGAACCGAAACCCGGATCGATTTGAGAAACTCCTCTTTCGCCCTGAGCGCATCGATACCATCCTCGATCCTTCTGATCTCCTCCTCCAAGGAATCGATCTTCGCCACCAATCTTCTCACCTTGGGATCCTTCGGCTCCTTAAGATAGACCTCAACCAGACTCACCTCACCAATCGAGAGATTTCTTCCCGAGATCCGGAAGGAGGTGGGATCGAGGTTGCCAGGGAGACCGGTAATAGTCACCTTCTTACTACCGGTAAGATGAACCTTAACCTCCTCACGAATGAGGATCTGATCGGGATAGAAGGTGGCACTGACAACCTGAGATGTGATGGTGCATATAATCAAAAAGATCATAATAGTTGATAGCGCCACCGGGATTTGAACCCGGGTCTTCTGGCTGAGAACCAGATATCCTTGGCCAGGCTAGACGATGGCGCCGTGATTCTCGATTATAACTATCCACCCACCGCCGTCAATCTTGTTGAAAGAAGAAGATTGACAGTCTGGAGAGAGATTATTTTTAAATATGAGGAATCGCTGGAATGACTGGCTGAGACAGGCCAAGCGAGACTTGGCTCATGCCCGCAGAGATCTTGAAGATGAGTTCTATGAGTGGGCATGTTTCAGCGCCCAGCAGGCTGCAGAGAAGGCGGTAAAAGCAGTCTACCTTTTCCGAAATATGGAGGCCTGGGGTCACTCAGTAAGTGGACTTCTGATGCATCTCCTGGAGATAGGGGCACGCTTGGATCGGTTCTATATCCCAACCAGATATGCTAACAGTTTTGAGACTGGTGCACCAAAGGAGGCAATTCAGCATGCTGAGGAGATCATCAAGTACTGTGAAGGTTTACTCACTGGATAGGGAAAAATCCAGAAAAAACTGACAGAGTTGGCCCATAAGCTGATTTTGAAGGATGAGCGAGTATTAAAGGTTATCCTCTTCGGTTCCTTGGCTGAAGGAAGCTATTCCCCACACAGCGATGCCGATCTTCTCATCATAATTACCGGGGACAAGAGAAGGCCGATGGATCGAATCCCGGAATATCTTTTACACTTCCTACCCGCCGGGATCAGCATTGACATATTCCCTTTTACTTCTCAAGAGATTTTAGAAGAGAATAGAAAACCTTTCTTCAACCGCATCCTCAAAACCGCAATTACTCTCGCCGAAAGAAAGGATTAACGGACCACCACCACCTTCTCCCGGTTCACCTCCTGATCATGTTCGATCTCGATGAAGTAGATGCCGGTTGGTAGATTAGCAAGGCGGTAGAGGGTGCTCTGAGAAAAGGAAGCCTCTCCGACCTTCCGGCCGAGGACATCACAGACCCGAATCCGGGCCAGTTCACCGGCTGGGATGGTAAACCGGATCGACGGTTGTGCCGAAGGGCTCCGGATCACCTCATAGCCATATCGAACCGACGACCTCCCTTCCACCACTCCGAGGAGGACCTCGCAGTCCTCAAGCTGGGAGAACCTTCCCCAGCCCCGATTATTATGGCCCCGGACGCGGTAGTAGTAGTGCCCATTGGTCTGGTTGGTGATCTGATAGAAAGTATCGGGAATCGAACTGGAGATCGTAGTAACCGAACCGAATTCTGGGACCGGACTGATATCATCAACATAGAACCCCTCATTCAGGGTGTTATCATCGGTCATACACCGGAACCTTATGTAGATCCACTTCCCTTCCCACTTAGCAAGTGAATAGCTCTTCTCGACCCAGCCTCCTGAGGAGCCGGTGAGCCGCTCCCCCAATGAGAACCACTCCCGATTGTTGGGTGAGACTTCAGCGACCGCAACATCATAATTGCTCTCCAGGCTATACCAGCACCAGAACCGGAGCCGATCACCGGGCTTGACCAGGTAGGGATATTTGGTCTGGGCATAGTTGGAGATGTTGTTCGACCTTCCCGAATAGAGGGAGTGGGAGGGGGAGTGGTAACGGGAGGTGGAGAGGGAAAAGCCATCCAGGATCCAGAGGTCGGTTCCCGACTCTAAATCATCGGTTTTCTCCGAATAGTCCTCCAGTTCATCCAGCTGCCAGTAATCGGGATGATTATATTCATCCGATTCTGGTGACCAGTAGATGAAATAATTGGGGGTGTGGATGGTATCCATCGGCGCAATCTTTGCGGGTGGCACCTCAGTGGTCACATGGGTCCGGATCGAGTCGGCCATCCGGGCGAGGAAGAGTGCCCCATCCCAGTTCTCACGGACAAGCTTGGGTAGATCTGAAGTCGGCTGATAGAAGGTTGTTCCGACCTCGATCGTATAGGAGAGGCATTTCTCACCACCGATATAATGGTTGTAACCATAGGCCCAGCCATCGGTCGATCCTGAGAGCGGATACATAAACTGGGTGGGGTCATAGTTCCCCCCGGAAAGTTTCTGGATCTTCGATGCCATGGTGTTGGCAAGCTGTTGATAGAGAGTAGCATCCGGGGTGGAGTGTGGAGTCTTGTGGGCCCAGGGCCAGAGGATCTCCTCGGCATAGGAGTGGTAGGTGATGTGGACGATAAAGTTGTGGGAACGGATAAGATTGGCCAGGGCCTCATCACAGTCGGCGGATAGGCCATAGGCACCACAGAATACCTGAGATGAAGGGCGGTGGGTCACTGAGGCATTGCGTGGAATGTAACCCCAGGCATCGACCTTATCCGGACCGCAGACACCGGGGTAGTTCCGATTGGCATCGGTGCCGATGGCACCACCAAAGGGCTCCCTCGTCTTCCGCCACCAGTTCTGTGAAGGATAGTCGTAGACATAACCATCGACATTGACGATGGGAACAAGCCAGATCTCGTTATTATTGATGAGGTCGGTTATCACCGGATCGACATTATAGCCGGAAAGGAGGGTATCCGCATAGAAGAGAACCACCTCTATTGTCGCCCACTCCCGGGAGTGGTGGAGGGCATCGAAGAGGATGTCCGGTTCGGTCGGATCCTCAACCTCGGGATTGTCTGAGATCTTGAGGCAGTAGATCCATCTCCCTTGATAGCTCTTACCCAGAGAATCGAGACGGCAGATATCGGGATGATTAGCGGCATGGTTTCTCAGGATCTGGACCACCTCGCTATAACTGTGATAGCCCCGCCGGTATTTCTCCTTCTCAGCAACGAGGTCCGGGATCAAGACCTTGGTCTTGATCCCGGCTGTCCGTAACCGATGGTACTGGTGAGGATAAAGGACGAGGTCGTAATACTCTCCCCTCCTCCCGGAGGCGAGATCGAGATTGCCCTTACCTAAGACAGACTTAAGTATTCCAAGATCAGAAACATAACTCCTTACCAGCATCTCTCCCCATAAAGTGGGGATGATGAGGGCGACAATCAGCAACCTCATAACACCTCCTTACAATCTAAGTATAGGCCGATTCAGCTTCTCGTCAACTGTTGAGTGTCTAAGCCTTCTCATTTTCGATTCAAAACCTCAATCAACCTCTCGATCTCGGCTTCGGTATTGTAGAAATGGGGTGATATCCGCAGGCATCCCATCCGCTCCGAGACAATAATCCCTGCCCCATCCAACCTCTCCTTATAGCCCTTGATCTCTCTTTTCGGTCGGAGGGTGACGATTCCGCTTTCCAGCCTTGGGGTTACCACCTCAAACTCCTCCCGATCCACCCCATCTTTTATCAGTCTGGTGAGTTGACGGATACTCGATTCGATCACCTCGATCCCGATCGAATTCAACATCCGGACGCTCTCCCCCATCCCGGCCAGACCGACCAGATTGGGTGTCCCCTCCTCAAATCGGGCTGCAGTTGTACGGATTGGCCTGATCTTAAGCTCGGTGAACCCCTTCCACTCCGATGATAGCCAGCCGATATTGGTGAGCCGGAGCCGATCGAGCTTCTCCCGTTTCACATAAAGAAACCCAGTCCCCTGTGGTGAGAGGAGCCATTTACCACTGCCACAGGTGAGGAAATCAACCGGCCCGAGATCGACCGCTACCGCTCCGATGGCCTGGATCCCATCGGTGATGAGATAGACCTCATCCGGTAGTAGCTCCCGAATCTCCTCAAGATCGATCCTGATTCCGGTAAGGTAGTCAACCAGGTCCACCGATACCGCTCTGGTCCTCCCATCAATCAGTCGATCCAACTGTTCTGGGATTGGTTGACCCGGATCGAGATACCGTTTTTCTACCTGGGGGAGGAGATAGTGCCAGGGATACTGGTTGGCTGGAAAACCACCCTGCTGGAGGATAACATTATCACCGGGCTGGAATTCGATCGAACCGATCGCAATCAGAAGTCCGGCGGTGGTATTCTTAATGAGTGCGATCTCCTCAACCGAGCAGCCGACCAGTCGGGCCAGCTCCCGTCTCGTTGCTTCGATCAATCCAAATGCCTCATCCGGAGGGATGACCCCTGTGGTCATCCGCTCCAAGAGTTGGGTCATCTTCGCCACCGATCGGAGGGGGAGTGGACCAGTGGCAGCATGATCGAGATAGATATAGCGTCGCAGGATCGGAAACTCGGCCCTCAGCTCATCCCTCGAGATACTCGATCTCATCCCCCTTGACCACCTTTAAGATCTCCTGGGCATTCCCCTCCCGGCAGGCGATCTCAATCCTACCACTCGATCCGACAATCGCGAGGAGCTCTCCCCGCTCGACATCGAGATAGCTGGAAACGATCGGGATGATCCTCCCTTTGATTCCGATCTTACCCTTATCCCTTCTCAGATTGGTGATGAGATTACCGAACCGATCGATGTGGATAATCCTGGGCGGTCCCTCTCTTTCTCTTACTTCCCGTGGTGCCAAGATCCCAAGTTCGGAAGGGGAGATACCGAGGCTGAGTCGGGCGGCAACCGGTCCGAAGAGATCACGGCCGTGGAAGGTGTTGGAAATCGGACCGGTGATATTGATCCGATAGCGTGCCGGCTTTAGCCTTATCAGAATTGGATCGAAGATACCGTTGTCCGGGCCAACGAAGAAGTAGTCGGATCCAACCAGGATCACCGGATCCCGACCCGAGACATTGGGATCGACGACAACCAAGTGGATTGTCCCCGGTGGAAAGTTCTCATAATAAGATTCAAGGAGATAGGCGGCACCTTCAATATCAAATGGCACCAGGTCGTGTCCAATGTCAACAATCTTGGCCTCGGGGTTGATCTTGAGTATCTCCCCTTTCACCGCTCCGACGAAATAGTCCTGGGTGCCGAAATCGGAGAGGAAGGTGATGATACTACTTGGCGACCTCAATCGCCCGCACCTCTCTGATCACCGTAACCCGGATCTGGCCCGGATACTGGAGCTTCTGTTCGATCTTCCGGGCGATTTCGTTTGCCAGCTCCTTGGCCTGGAAATCGCTCACCTTCTCCGGAACTACCATAACCCTCACCTCTCTTCCCGCCTGGATCGCAAAGCTCCGTTCCACCCCATCGAAGGAGGAAGCGATCTCTTCTAAGTTCTCAAGACGCTTGATGTAGGCCTCAACGCTCTCCCTCCTTGCTCCCGGCCTCGAGCTTGAGATCGTATCAGCCGCATGGACCAGGACCGCCAGGGGTGAGGCGAATTCATCCTCCTCATGGTGAGAGGCGATCGCATTGACGACAACCTCGGGTTCGTTATGCTTGGAGGCGAACTCGGCTCCGATCTTGGCATGGGTCCCTTCAAAACCGGACCCGATCACCTTACCAATATCATGGAGCAGACCGGCCCTCCGGGCGAGCATGGTATCAAGCTCCAGCTCACCGGCCATGAGTCCGGCAAGATAGGCCACCTCCTTCGAGTGCTGGAGGAGGTTCTGACCATAGCTGGTCCGGAATTTCATCATCCCGATCTTGCTCAGGATCTCGGGATCGATACCGATGATCCCGAGCTCCAAGGCCACCTCCTCACCAATCGATCTTAGGGTCTCATCAAAATTCTCCTTCACCTTATTTACAACCTGTTCGATCTTGGTGGGCTGAATCCGACCATCGGAGACGAGCTTCTCCATCGCTAAGCGGGCGATCTCCCTTCGCATCGGATCGAAGGAGGAGAGGGTAACCACACCAGGGGTATCATCGATGATCACCTCAACCCCGGTCAGGTTCTCGAAGGTCCGGATGTTCCGACCTTCCCTCCCGATGATCCTCCCCTTCATATCATCGGAGGGTAATGGGACAACGGAGACAGTGGTATCGGCAACGACATCAACCGAACAGCGCTGGATCGCATCGGCGATGATCGAACGGGCGATCCTTTTTGCATCCTGCATCGCCTTCTCTTTAATCTCCTTCACGATCTTGGCCGCCTCCAGTTTCGCCTCCTTTTTTAGATTCTCGAAGAGGGCAGCCTTTGCCTCGGTGATGGTCATCTTGGCAATCTGCTCCAACCTCCGATTCTCCTCCCGGATCAACTGGTCAACCCGTTCGGTCTTGGCCCGAACGATCTTCTCCTTGGCCAGGACATCCTTCTCTCTCCGGATGAGCTCCTTCTCCCTTTCGGAAAGGAGTTTCACCTTCCGATCCAAGGAGATCTCTTTATCGGTAAGCTTTCTTTCCAGTCTTTTTAAAACCTTCAGCTTTTCCCGATTCTCCTTCTCGACCCGATCCCTTTCCCGATCCAGCTCCTCCTTAAACCGCTTCAGCTCCTCATTACGCTCCCTTATCCAGTTCTTTCTCGCCTCCTCCTTGATCCGGGCCACATATCCCCTGACCGAGCCGATCTTCCTCTCGATCAGAATTCGCTGAACCAAGAGCCCGAGGAAGAAGGCGATAACTGCAAAAATCGGTAGAAGGATAAACATCACGACCTCCAGAAAAATGGCTCCCTGAAGGTGCCGTGTAGATCAAAGTCTCTGAACCCGAACTAAGAGCGGTGGCATGTTGATGCCGGCATGACTGCCCTACAGGGCACCACCGGCACCAAACCCTGCCTCCATCGGTCCGGTGTTGGCTCAAGACTTCAAACATCTATCACGGGCACCCCAGGGAGTCTAAATCTCCAAAGCAACATCGAGCCGGTCGATAAGCTCACGAAGCCGGCCCTTGAGCTCCTCCTCCCTTCCCTCAAGTTCCTCGATCCTGGTAAGATACTCATCGAGGAAGTTGAGACAGGCGATCACCGCAATCTTGGTGGTGGAAGGGAGGCTCATGCTCTTATGGATCTCCCGCATCTTCTCATCGACCAGATCGGCCAGATGCTTGAGCCGATCGAGGTCGACATCGGTCTTGATGCGGTATTCACTCCCAAAGATGGTGACAATCGCCTCGTTCTGATCACTCATGGTCCCTCAAGCTGGGTCAATCGGTCGATCATACTCCCGATCTTGTCCGCAACCTCCTTTTTCACCTCCTTGAGTCGAGCATTCTCCTCCTCTAATACCCTAACCTTCTCTTTGAGCGAATTTATGAGGGAGATCGCCCTATCGATCTTCTCCTCCAAAATCCTGAGTTCTTCCAACATCTACCTCCTTGTCACGAAGCTTCGCCCTAAACCTGAGTTCAATCCCGGATGAAATCTTCTCGGTCAACTCCTTGATCTCCGGATCGGTTAAGGTCCGCTCCTGAGGTTGGAAGGTGAGCCGAAAAGCGAGACTCACCTTACCCGCTGGAATACCTCCCCCTTGATAACGATCGAAGATGATAACCTCGGCCAGCAGGGGACCGCCAAGCTGCCTTATCGCCTTGATAATATCCTGGGCGGATATTGACTCATCAACGATAAAGGCGAGGTCCCGGCGGACCTTGGGAAATCTCGGGTAGGGGATATAGATCGGTTCCTCCATCCGGAGGAGGAATCTACCGAGATCAACTTCAAAGAAATAATAGGGTTCCTTAATCCCAAATCGGGTCAAGATCCTCTGGGCCAGCTGGCCGATGATACCCACTTTCTTACCTCCGAGGACGATCCGGGCCGAGTAGTGGTCGAACATCGGGATGGGGTCGTCTGCGATCTGGAGCTCCTCAGCGGTGAGATGGCGGGCGATCAGCTCCAGCACCCCTTTCAGGGAGAAGAAATCCCAGCGTCTCTCATCTCCACTCCAGTGGGGTGGGGAGGTTCGCCCTCCGACCAGAAGCCCCAAGAAATCTTCCTCCTTGGGACGGGGGGAATCGGGCTGGAAGACCTTTCCGATCGTGAAGATCCGGACATCAAGATTACCGTTCCGATAGTTAGTTGATAGGACCTCAACCAGACTTGGGGCCAAGGAGGTCCGTAAGTGGGTAAACCGCTCGTTGAGCGGATTCTTGATCACAACCCCTGGACCGATCCCGAAGGTCTCCAACGCATCCTTTGAGATCGGGGTGAAACAGCGGCATTCATAAAAGCCCAATCCGATGAGTATGGAGCGGAGCCTCCGGATCATCCTCAGCTCTTGAGGGATGGTGCCGACCTGTGCCCCTCGACTCAGCCGGGAAGGGATTCGATCATAACCGTAGATCCGCGCCACCTCCTCGGCAATGTCACACTCGGAATCGATATCCCGCCGGTAGGAAGGAACGGTGGCAACCAACCTATGATTTACTTCCCTAACTCTAAAGTTGAGCGCTGAGAGGATGGTAGTAATCTCCCGCTTCTTGATCGGGATACCAAGATACCGACCGATCCGTTTCGGATCAAAACTGACCCGTTTCCGCCGAAGAGGGACCTTCAAATCGGTAAATGACTCCGGTCGTCCCTTGATCATCCTCTGAGCATATTCAGCAGCCAAGGGTGGCATCGCAAAATCGCATCCCCGCTCAAACCTCCTTCCGGATTGGGTATCGATCAGAAGCCCTCTGGTCGCCCGTCTCACCACCTCTGGATTGAAGGTAGCACTCTCTAAGAGTATCCTCCTGGTGCTCCGATCGATCTCGGCCTTCATCCCTCCGATCACACCGGCAATCGCTACCGGCCCTTCCCGATCGGCAATGATAAGGTGCTCCCGATTCAACCCGATCCGGGTCCGATCCAGGGTCACTATCTCCTCACCATCTCGTGCCCGCCGAACCCGGATACCACCCCGAATCCGATCGAGATCAAAGGCATGGAGGGGTTGGCCTAAGAGGAGCATCACATAGTTGGTGATGTCGACCAAGGAGTTGATCGGTCGGATCCCATGATGGAAGAGGCGCCACTTGATCGGAAATGGAGAATCACCAACCTCAACCCCCTCGATTACCATCCCGGTGTAACGGGGACAGTCATCGGGATCCTCGATCCCGATTCGAGGGCCAGATTTAAGCCGGGGAGGACGGAGCTTGGGTGGGGAAAAGTTACCCCTGGTGACGGCAGCCAATTCCCGGCTGATGCCGAGGATACTCTCACAGTCGCCCCGGTTTGGGGTGATCTCGAGATCGATGATCTTGGTATCGAAGAGGTCGTTGAACCACTGGCCCGGTTCGACCTTGGGGGGGAGACGGATCACCCCCTCGGCCTCATCAACGATACCCAGCTCAGCCTCGGAGAGGAGCATCCCTTCCGATTTTATCCCATCAAAATCCTCCACCCCGATCTCCCTCCCTTTGATGAGGGCACCGGGTAGGGCAAGGAGGACATTATCATCAGGACTCAGATTCTTGGCCCCAGTCACAACCCGATAGTCCTGGTCAGCCCTGAGTTCAAGAACAAGGAGACCCTCACGCCTTGGATGGGGGGTGATCTTTTTGATCCTGGCACTGATCACCCGATCGATCCCGACATCGATAACCTCCTCCACCCCGAACCCGAGCCGGGGGAGGAGATCGAGGGTCTGATCCAAGGATAGATCGGGCAGGAGCTCCTTGAGCCACTCAAATGATAACCTCATCGGAACTGATCCAAGAATCGAAAATCATTCTCATAAAAGAGCCTGATATCACCGATAATATACTTGATCATCGCAATCCGCTCGGCACCGAGTCCAAAGGCATAGCCCTGATACCGATCCGGATCAATCCCAACGCTCTTAAAGACATTGGGATGGACCATACCGCAACCCAAAATCTCAAGCCAGCCCGAATCGCCACAGACCCGGCAACCTTTACCCTGGCAGATCGGACAGGAGATCGACATCTCAGCACTCGGCTCGGTAAAAGGGAAATAAGAGGGGAAGAATCTGACCCGGACCGATTCGCCAAAGATATGTTTGGCAAAGGCCTCAAGATCGCCTTTGAGCTCGGCAAAGGAGACCTCCTGATCGACATATAGCCCCTCGATCTGATAGAAGAAGGGGGAGTGGGTGGCGTCAAACTTATCGACCCGATAGACCGGGCCTGGAGCAATGAATCGGATCGGAACCCCCTTCCTTTCCATCACCCGGATCTGGACCGGTGAGGTGTGGGAGCGGAGGAGGAGCTCATCGCCAAGATAGAAACTGGAGAACATCTCCCGGGATGGATGATAGGGCGGGATATTCAGTGCTTCAAAGTTATACCAATCGGTCTCAATCTCGGGTCCAAATTCGACGGTGAAACCGAGACCGACAAAGAAGTCGATGATCTCGTCTATTACCAGGGAGAGCGGATTGGGATGGCCAACCCATCCCATTCGGCCCGGAAGGGTGAGATCGATCCTGGGTACCTCCTGCTCTTTTAGCTCGGAACGTCTTGAGGCGATGGTCGATTCGATACGGGCCTTTAGCTGGTTGAGGATCTTGCCAACCTTGGGTCGCTCCTCAACCGGAAGCCGGCCTAAGCGCTTAAAAAACTCGTTGATTCGGCCTTTTCTTCCCAGAAAGCGGAGTCGGAGCTGCTCCAGACCTTCCGGGTCCTTAACCCCTTTGAGGGCGGTATCGACCTCGGCCTCAAATCGCTTCAGCTCCTCAAGCATTTTCCTTGGCGATCATCACCAGACTCCTCAACTGATCTGGATCGGAGTAGGCAAGCTCGGCTAAGACCTTCCGGTTGATGGTAATCCCCGCCTTCTTCAATCCGCCGATGAAGGTGGAATAGTTGATGTCGAAACGGCGCAAGGCGATACCGATCCGGGTGATCCAGAGGGAGCGGAAGACCCGTTTCTTCTTCCTCCGATCCCGATAGGCATAGGCCAAGGATCTCATCACCGCAACCCTCGCGGTCCGGTAGAGGCGATGTCGACCGCCGTAGTAGCCCTTGGCCCGTTTCAACCACCTCTTGTGACGATGGTGCGTGACAACTGAAGATTTAACCCGTGCCATCAGACCTCCGCTTAGATTTTACCAGAGGATACTACGATGTCAAGAGGCGTCTCAGCCGGCCGAGCGAACCTCCCTCAAGCACCTTCTTCTTTCTAAGGTGGCGTTTCCGTTTCTTCTTCTTCTTGCTCAAGAGGTGGCTAACCCCGGCTTTCCTCCTGGTAATCTTGCCTTTCTTGGTAATCTTTATCCTTTTGGCCAACGACTTCTTGGTCTTCTTCTTGGGCATCTTACCTCCTCGGGATGATTAATCCAGTCACATTCCGCTCTTCGATCTTGTAGTTTCCTTCCAAGGATCCAAGATCGGTAACATCCTTCAGGATCTGATTGATCAGATCGAGGGCAAGGTTCTTTCTCGTTATTTCCCTCCCCCGTAGTCGAACCATGATCCGAACCCTATTACCTGCGGTGAGGAATTTTCGGATCTTTTTCAATTTTACCTGGTAGTCGTGGTCTGAAATCTTGAGCGTAAACCTCATCTGCCGCACATCGACCTGATGTTGACGTTTGCGTGACTCCCTCTCCTTCCTTTTCTTCTCATAGATGAACTTGCCATAATCGAGGATCCGGCAGACCGGAGGGGTTGCGGTGGGGGCAACCTCGATCAGATCCAGCCCCTTACTTTTTGCCAACCTGATCGCCTCCTTGGTCGGCATCTCACCGATCATCCTCTTATTCTCATCCACAACCTTGACTACGGGTGCCTCAATCTGATAGTTCGCCCGGTATTTGACCGCTTCTACCTTGCTACGCTTTCTTCTTGATTTCATCCCGAATTCGGCGGAGAAATTCCTTGATCGGCATACTCCCCAAATCCCCCTCTTTCCTCTTCCGGACCGAGACCTTCTTCTCCTTCTGCTCCCGATCACCGATAATGAGCATATAGGGGATCTTTCTGGTCTCGGCATCACGGATCCGATAATTGAGCCGTTCATTCCGGAGATCGAGGAAGACCCTCAGATTCGATCGACGGAGACGGGAGAGAATCCGCCGGCCATACTGGGCCTGATTTCTGGAGACCGGTAGGATAGCAACCTGAACTGGAGCAAGCCAGAGGGGAAAGTCACCACCGTAGTGTTCGATGAGGATACCGATGAACCGCTCGATGGATCCGTAGATGGCACGGTGGATCATCACCACCTCTTCTGATTCTCCAGCACGATTGATATAAACCGCACCAAATCGGTGGGGAAGATTGAAATCGAACTGGACGGTGGTGAGCTGGTGGGAACGGCCCAAGGCATCATAGGCATGGATATCGATCTTGGGACCGTAGAAGACCGCCTCACCAGGTGCCTCCCGATACTTGAGGTCGAGCCGGTTTAAGGCCTCAATCAGTCCCGACTCCGCCATCTCCCAGATCTGATCATCACCCAGGTAGCGTTCCTTATGATGGGGATCACGAACCGAGAGATCGACCCGGTAACGCTCAAAACCGTAGCATTTGAGGAACCTGAGAGCCAGTTCGACGACGCCGGTCACCTCGTCAACAACCTGCTCCTTGGTGCAGAAGATGTGAGCATCATCCTGGGTAAACCCTTTGACCCGGAGCAGGCCATGGAGAACGCCGGATCGCTCATCCCGATAGACCGTGCCCAGCTCAGCCAGACGTAGGGGGAGATCACGATAGCTCCTCGTCTCCGATTTGTAGACCAGAAGATGGAAAGGGCAGTTCATCGGCTTGATCACATACTCCTCTTCCCCATAAGGGAAGATGAACATATTCTCCCGGTAATAGTCAAGATGTCCAGACTTCTGCCAGAGGCAGGCCCGACCGATATGGGGGGAGAGGATAAACCGGTAACCCGCCTTCTTATGCTCTTCAATCCAATACTCCTCAATCAATCTCCGGATTACCATCCCATTGGGCAGCCAGACAACAAGACCTGGTCCGGCCTCCTCAAACATCCGGAAGATACCCAATCTGGGCCCAAGGACACGGTGGTCACGATTCCTTGCCTCTTCCCTCATCACCAGGAACCGATCCAGCTCCTCAGCGGTAGGGAAGGAGATACCATAGATTCGGGAGAGCATTGGTCGGCTCTCATCCCCCCTCCAGTAGGCACCGGCAACCGAGAGGAGCTTGAAGGAGCCAATTTTGCCCGTGGAGGGGAGGTGGGGACCGCGACAGAGATCGATAAAATCACCCTGTTTGTAAAGGGTAACTTCAGGTTCCTCAATCTCCTCTAATAGCTCTACTTTGTAGATCTCACCCAGTTTCCGGAATAGTTCGATCGCCACCGGCCGTTTCATAACCAACCGTTCAATCGGAAGGTTCCGGTTCTTAATCTCATACATCCTTTCCTGGATCAGGACGAGGTCCTCATCGGTGAAGGGACGTTTGAAGTCGAAATCATAATAAAACCCTTCGGCGATCGGAGGACCAATTGCCAGTTTCACCTCTGGGAAGAGCTCCTTCACCGCATGGGCAAGGAGGTGGGCGGTCGAATGCCAGTAGACCTCCTTCCCTTCATCGGAGCTGAAACTGATCAGCTCAACCTCGCAATCCTCCTCCACCACAGTGGCCAGATCGACCAGTCTGCCATTGAGGCGGGCAGCAATCTCCTGATCGGTTGCGAAATCGATAATCCTCGTTCCTTTCGCAACCTCAAACCGCTTACCATTAATGGTAATAATCGGCATTAGAATTTGATTTTAATCTGGATAATCTCTCCGTCAAGAGTGCGATTGAGGAAGTTAATTTTCCAGAAATCTCCGTAGCGGTTCTGCCTTCTTCTTAACATCCTCCTCAACCCTGGAAAAGAGGTCAATCCGGAAGGAGTGATCCGATCGCTTGTAACCCCAGACCCCTTTCACCTCTCCTCTCACCAGGATGACCGGTGCCACACGGCTAAGCTTCCGATACCGCTCAGCAAGAAATCTCGACTTATCCTTATCTCCCATAATCGAATGATCAAACTCGGGCAGGGCCCATAAGGAGAGGTAAAGTCTGAACATCAAGACCGCAGATCCAACCCTGCCCGGAGGAAATTGGCAAGGGCCCTCCGATATTCATCCTCGGAAACGAGAAAACAGTCGTCATGGCCACCTCTCAAGACAACAAACTGCTTGGGCTCAGGTGCAGCCGCATAGAGCTTCTTCCCGTGTTCGATCGGAACCAGCTCATCATCCTGACTGTGGATGATGAGGACCGGAACATTGATCCCTTTCAGCTTTTTAAGATTGTCGTAACGGATCCGGGCAAAGAGTCGAATCGGAAGATAAGGATATAGTTTCTGACCGAGATCGGGGATTGAGGTGAAGGTCGCCTCCAAGATGAGGGCAGCCGGATTTCTCCTTCGGGCAAGTTCGGTGGCAATACCACCACCAAGGGAACGGCCATAGATGATGATCTGATCGGCTGAGAAACCACGCCTCCGTAGATACTCCCACACCGCCTCTCCATCCTGATAGGTACCGAGCTCTGAGGGAGAACCTCCACTCTGACCATAGCCCCGGTAATCGAAGATCAAAACCGAAACCCCGAGCTCGTGGAAGATCCTGATTGCATCGAGCCGGTGGGAGATATTGCCAGCATTACCATGACAGAAGAGGAGAACCGGCCGATCGGATTGGCCGGGTATGAACCAACCATGGAGTCTGATTCCATCCTCGGTTGTGATCCAGACATCCTCATACTGAACCCCGATATCCTCTGGAGTCCGGGTTATGGCACGGGTGGGGAAGTTGGGGAAATAGACCAGCCGTTCCTGGGTAAAATAGAGATAGACTCCGATGGCAAGATAGATGACCGCAATAGCAAGAAGAAAAATTATCAGCCACGATCTTACAATCATCAACCCAAGCAGTTTACTCAGCAGGAACCTGATTGGCAATCATAATCTGTAAGCTATTGAGAACGGACCGGGATCGATTTATTACTCTATCTCCCGGGCCTGTTGGGCGACCTTGAGGACCTCTTCTGCAGGGAGGATAATCGGCAGGATACCGGTGCTTCCGGTTCCTCCAAAGAGGCTCCGCGACATAAAACTACGCTGTTTCTGAATCTTCAGGACCAGAATACCGATCACCTTGCCATCAGCGGTAAAGACCGGTGCCCCAAGCCCATTCTCCATCCCGCTGAGTCCACAGATATAGAAGGTCCTCGGTTTGGTAACAATCGCCTGGATCCGGGCCAAGGAGATGAACGGAGCACGATCAGCAACCCGACCAAGTCGGGAGAGGACATAGATCTTCTCCATCAACTGGGGTCGAGCATCTTTAGTAAGATCGATATGGCAATATTTTCGACCACTTCTCTTAGGACGGATAAAGATGAGGTCGAGATCCTTATCCCGGAGGACGACATCGGCCGGGATCTCCTCTCCATCGGCTAAGATCATCTTAACATCCGAGATACTACTCTCCCAGGATCTCCTTGGGAGATCCGGAGTCGGAGAGAAGCTGGAAAAGAGTCGTGTTGGATCGGTATTGGAGAGTGAAAGGACGGAAAGACCCGACTCATCAATGATTACCGCAGTCACCTCCAGGAGATTCTCGGTCTTAAACATCTCTCGGCCACCGATCTCCATCTGATAACGGGTGGTAATCTTGGCGGTGATCACCGATTCCTGAAACTGACTCACAATCTGCTGGGCTTCGGTAATCTCATTATTCCCTAAGAGAATAAAGATTAAGAGGAAAGACATCACTCCCCCTTGCTCCACTTTGGTTCGATCTCGATAAATAGGTTGTGGATCCCCCGCAGGACCCGGAAGACAACATGATCCGGCTTGGTATCAGCGATCCTCCTCATCACCCTCTCGAACTCCTCGACATCTCTGATCGGATGACCATCGACTTCTATGATGAGATCGCCTACCGCGAGGTGGGCCAATGAGGCCCAGCCTCCTGGAGAGACACCCGTAACCAGGACCCCACCTTGATTGTGGTCCCACCTTTCCTCTGCCCTATCGTAGAAGGTGATATCCCGGGCCGAAAACTCAAAGTTCTTATCCCGATACCGCTTCATCTCTCGGGCCAGTTTTGGTGCAGCAACCAGTTTTACCTTCCGCTCGAATCTCCTCTTCTCCCTCAGGATAGTCAGGAGGACCTCCTCACCGATCTCATGTTCACGGATCATCTCGGGGAAGATCTCGAAATCCTCTGGTAGTGAGGCAGGAACCTCTTCACCATTGATGGCGGTAATGATATCACCGACCTTAAGTCCGGCCTCAGCCGCGGTGGTATTCTCATAGACCCGGGTGATCCTAACTCCAGTCACTTCCGGTATTCCGAGGGCCTCAGCGATATCTCGCGTTAAGACCTGGAAGGCAACCGGTAGCCAGGCCTTCTTCGCCTCCCGCCCCGGATCGATGAACTCCGCTATCCCAACCCTCACCACAGTGAGATACTCCTCCCCCCTCCGTTCGAACTTCACCAGGACCGGAACCGGTTCGTCTTTTCCCCTAAGGATATCCTTGGTGATCTCCTCCAGATCGGCGACACACCTAACCTCCCTATTGTCAACCTCCACGATGATATCCATTACCTCAATCGGAGGACGGGCCTCCTGGGCCGGACCTCCGGGTCGGATTGAGGTGACCAGGACCCCGCCCCTTTTTTTCCGTTTCAGTTCTTTGGCCAAAAGGAAGGTAAGATTCTGGCCGGTCATCCCCCAATCCTTAAACTCATAGGTCTTACCCCTCCGATATTCCCGCCTTGTCGGCTTTACCCTGAGACGGACCTCTTTACCATCCCGGAGAACCACCGCCTCGACCTCCTTCCCAATTGGCAATCCCATCACATAACGATTGAAGACCGGGATCTCCTCATCATAGTTGACATTGACCTCTCTACCCCCCAATCGGATCAAAAGGTCGCCGGGTTGAAAACCCGCCCTTGCTGCTGGTGAACCCTCAATTGCCCCGCTCACCAAGACCCCTCGCTTCATACCCTTGAGTCGGGGCTGGATTTCAAGCCCCAGCCAGGCCCGATCGATCCGGCCGGACTGGATTAGACGCTGGGCGATCTCCTTCACAAGATTGGATGGGATCGCGCCACCGATACCGAGTCTGATCTCATTGATCCCGATGATCTCACCATCGAGATTGACCAGAGGGCCGCCGGAATTACCACCATAGATCGGGGCATCATGACCGATCCAGCGGACAATCGAGCCGACATCCTCCCCTTCGATCGTAAATCGATTGAAGGGCCAGAAGAGGCCGGGGAGGACCATCTCGGTATTGCTGACAATACCCATCGTTACCGATTGGGAGAGGGCCATCGGCGATCCCATTGCCAGGACATAGTCACCAACCTGGATCTCATCAGAGTTACCGAATCGGGCAAAGGAGAAACTATCCCCTTTTAGCTTTATCACCGATATATCGGTCAGAGGATCGGTCCCGATCAGATCCGCCTCCACCTCCTCTTGATTGGCAAGGGTGCAGATGATCCGTTTGGCCCGACCGGCAACATGGTGGTTGGTGATGGCATAGCCATCAGAAGTGATGATCACCCCGGAGCCGGCACTCTCCCGTTTGATCTCTCTTCCACTCCGGTGGACAACCGAAACAACATGGATGCGGATCAGAGCCGGCTTTACCTTCTCGATTGCAGAGAGGACGCGGTCTCTCAACCCGGTGATAGCAAGAAAATAAAGGATAAAGAAGTAACTCAACACTCTTAAATTATATCCTCTACTTGAGAGGGGTCAAGGTGGCGATTTTCCTCAAAAATAATCTTACCGAAATGGGGTTGGTTACTCAAAATTAGTCCTTTGAGATTCAGGGTGGAAAAAATGCCTCCTCCCGGGTATAAGATACCCGAAAGGAGGACTCATGATCATAAACTTTCCTCCAGGAGTATACACCATGGCCGCCAAACGGTCAATAGTTGAGAAGAATGCCCCCAGGTATCGCCGGGCATCAAAGAAACAGAAGACCCAGATGCTGAATGAGCTCACCCAAATCTTCTCCTTCCATCGGAAATATCTGATCCATCTCCTCAACCAGACCGGTAAGGTCTACCACACTGCTAAGGGTGAGAAGCTAATAGGAGACCCCACGGTGACCCATCTCCATCGGCGAGGCCGAAAGAAAATCTATACCGAGGCATTAATCCCCTACCTGGAAATCATCTGGGAATTGACCAATTTCCGGGCCTCAATCTACTTAGTCTACTTCATCCGCAATAATCCCCAACTACTGGAGGAAAAACCACTGCTTCCACCCGGGGTGACTACTGCCATACCCTCACCGGCTGGATCGAACTGCGGGTCTTGCGGAATCGGGCCCGGGTCTGGACTGTCAACTCGGTGCCTTATGTGGAGAGTCGGCGGTGGACCTTGGTGCGGTCTTATATTGGCCAGGAGTATCAAGAGAAATATAGGCTTGAGTTGGGTGTGGGTTAACCATTCCAGATCGAGGGATTTTGGTAACATTTAATTTTGAGGAAAGACGGACGCCACTGCTTTATTGACAAGCTTGATCCCGAAGAGAGAGCTGGCTATAATCCGCTATGGCTGGATTTAAGACCATCTTTCTAAAGGGCAAGACTTTATATATCCTCGATCAGCTCCGCCTTCCTCACGAGGAGGTCTATCTTAAAGCCCGAAGTGGGAAGGCGGTCTACCGTGCGATAAAGGAGATGAACTTAAGGGGAGCACCTCTTATCGGTGTGGCAGCCGCTTATGGGGTTGTGGTCGAGTCCTTCCGCAACCATAATCCCGATCATCTCCGAAGGACGATCGAGCTCTTAAGATCGGCCCGTCCGACCGCGGTCAACCTCAACTGGGCCTTAGATCGGATGGCCAGGATCATCCAGGGCAGGAAGGACCTTCCCAGCAGACTGTTGGCCGAGGCGAGGAAGATCGAAAAGGAGGATCAGGAGGCCTGTATCGCCATGGGTCGGTATGGGGCCCGACTGATCAGAGATGGTGCCCGGATCCTGGTCCACTGTAATGCCGGCGCCTTGGCGACAACCGGGATCGGGACCGCCCTCGGTGTCATCTACACCGCAAAAGAAGAGGGGAAGCGGTTTCAGGTCTTCTGCACTGAGACGAGGCCCTATCTCCAGGGGGCGAGACTCACCTCATGGGAGCTCAAGAAGAATGGGATCACCCCGACCTTGATCTGCGATTCTGCAGTTGCCTCACTCATGCCCCAGATCGATCTGGTCATCGTTGGTGGTGATCGGATCGCCACAAATGGTGATACCGCCAATAAGATCGGGACCAAAACGATCGCCATTGTTGCCCATATCCATAAGGTTCCCTTCATCGTCGTCGCTCCGATCTCATCGATCGATCCGAAGCTGAGAGATGGTGGCTCAATCCCGATCGAATATCGGGCTCCAGATGAGATCACAACCTTCCGGGGGATGAGGGTGGCGACCGAGGGTATTGAGGTCCTCAACCCTTCCTTCGATGTGACCCCGGCAAGATATATCACCGCGATTGTGACCGAACGAGGGATCGCCCGTCCACCCTTCGATAAGACGATCCCGAAGCTGTTATGATCCTTCTCCTTTTCGGGATTCTCGACACCCTCCTGATCCCGGATCCCTTCCAATTCGAACCAGAGCTGACCATTCTTCCCGGTATCGTTACGCCGAGACAGAACATGGGGGCTGATCTTAAGCTGGGGGATCCGATCGGAATCAAGATAGACTATTACTCGCTCTATGCCGATTTCAATCTTGGGTATGAACGGGGTGAAGACTGGATCAGGTATGAGTCCCGCCAGGCAGAGGGGAAGGTGATCCTGCCGATCACCACCACCATTGCCGAGATCGGTGGTGGATACCACCGATCGGCCCGCCTCGACTCTCCCAGTTCCTTCTTTTCTCAGGTAACGATCACCACCGGTACTAAGGTTATCCTTCAGGGTGAGGGTGGAGTCTCCTATCATCAGGTAGGCACACGACGGATCAGGGGCTACTCCATCTCCCAAAAGGTCCTTCTTCCCAAGGTTAGCCTCATCCCCCATTTTAGAATCGGTTTGAAGAAGACCGCTTTTGGTGAGCTGAAGGGTTTCTGGTTCGGCCTCATCCCTTCCCCCTTCCTGCTCCGACTCGGTTATGCGGGGACAAAGCCCGCCTTCCAGGTCGGGTTTACACCCGCCGTCTTTGGGCTAAACCTCAGATTCCAGCGGGGGATGATCCCCACCCCTTTCACCTACCTCTATTCCCATCCCCCGATCCGTTTCTCCGATTCCATCAAAACGGGTTTCCTCAGCTATGGTGTTGCCGGTCGGCTTAAGATCGGACCGATAACAGTCCGATTCGATATCCAAGAGTGGGACTCCTTACCGGTTCCAGGACCGGATAACTTCCGTGGGAGAATGGATCCGGTCTGTTACCACTCTGGCTCCCTCTCCCTCCCTTTCCCGACCGATTCCCTCACCTTCTTCTTCCGCAGGTCTGATATCCGCTATGGACCCAGATGGGTGGTGGGGAGTAGTCTTCTGATCTGGAACTTGGGAGGGGATATCTCCTATCTCCGCTATCCTTCCGGTTCGGTGGTCAGCCCGACCATCTTTTTCCGGTTCAGACGGTTGAAGCTCGGGTTGAGTTATTCCTCTCCCTTGGCTGAAATCTATCCCGGTTACCGCCTGAAACAGCGGATCACCTTCCTTCTGAGCGGGAGAATTTCCCCTCAATAATCTCGCGGAGTCTCGGCTTCAGATAAATCCGATCCAGTGGAAATGTCTTGAGCCCCTCAGCCAGGATCTCGATCTTCCTTTCTAAGGATAGGGAACTATTGATGATGATGTAATGCTTCTCTTTTAACCGGCAGTAACCGCCCTGACCATTGATCCGATCATAGATTACCGAGATCGAGAGATCCTGGGCCAGCCCCTCCAGCTCCTTAAGGATTCTCGATTTCTTCACTCTTTTAGTATGGTTCCGGTAAAGGTGTAGATCTCGGCATCATGCCAGCCATCCTCAGGAAGACCGGCCTTGAGGCAGGTATGCCTGAGAAAGGTCATCCGGTCCCAGTTCTCCTCAATTGCTACCTGAGGGAGGAGCAGTCCCTGGAAGACACCCTTTTTGATGAAGAGACCGTGCTTACCAACCTCGATCTGGTTGATATCGTGGATCCGCTCCAAGGGGGAGAGGATGGTGATTTCAAACCTGAGCCGTTTCACCTCCTCCTTAGTAACCGGCGGGAAACGGGGGTCACTGAAGGCAGCGGCATAGGCCATCTCGCTAACCGCCTGATAGAGCGGTTTGATCGGCTGGATATAACCGATACAACCCCGGAGCTGATCGTTGATCTTGAGGGTGACAAAGACACCGTATTTCCCCTCCAGCTCAGGGTCTGGTTCTGGATTATACTTCTTCCCCTCCAGTCCCGCCTCAATCGAGCTCTTGGCAATCTGGAAGAGCTTATTTTTTGCCGCTTCGGTAAAGGTCATCTCAAGAATGCGATTGCAACATAGCCGACACAATATCCACCCTTGGTGCCGGTAACATCGTTGGAATTGGTATAGCGGAGCACCTCGGCCTTGGTGACGCCGATCTTCCGGCCGTAGCTGAGCAGGGCGATGATCGGTCCACCACCACAGGCCATTGCTCGCCCGGTTGAGAGCTCCTCCTGAAATCTTCCGGGATCGAGGGTGAGGATCATCTCGATGGTATGGGTATCGGTCTTTTTACAAACCTCATAAGAATAGCCATGATAGAGATCAGAAGAGGCGAGGATGAAGGTTGAACCGGGGAGTTGACTCAGGGCCTGGGCGACCCTCTCCCCGCTTTCGAGACTCTGATCCCCTATCATAATGGGGAGGATCTTCACCCCCGGGCTGAAGATCTGGATGAAGGGAACCTGGACCTCAAGGGAGTGTTCGGGATCGAAGGGGCGGTGATCGGCCCCGATGCCGCTACCAATCAGGATCGACCTCCCCTCCCCATCGATCTCAACCTCACCAAGAGGGGTGATCCAGAAATCCCGACCCTCAACAACCGGATCCTTGAAATAGGCATGGTGGGAGGGACCGATGATGACGATCCGATCCCACTTCCCATCCCGGTGGCAGAGATGGGCGAGGGTGGCGATCGCACCGGAATACTGATAACCGGCATGGGGGGAGACAGCGCCGATGATCTCCCCTTTCGGAATCTCGACCGGCTGGGTGAGGAAGTCCTCGACCATCCTTTTAATCCGATCCGGATCGTCGGGATAGAAAGAGCCGGCATAGGCTGGTGGTCTCTTCTCCATCATCGGCCAAATAGTTTACCGAAAAACCCCTTCTTCTTCTCGATCTTCCCCAGCTCCTTTAGGGCAATCAGATTGTTGGGATCCCAGTGGAGGGCCTCCTTAAATGCGGCATTGGCCTTATCGACCTCACCGATCGCCTTGTAGCCGAGGCCGAGGTTGACATGGACGATCGGATTGAAGAGCTCCATCTTCGAGGCCTCGATCAGCTTCTCAATCCCCTCCTCCTTGAACTGTCTGGTCTTTACCAGGGCCAGACCGAGATAGCTGAGATAGATCGCCTTCTGGGGCTGATACCGGTAGGCGATCCGGAGAAGGGAGAGGGCCCGCCAGGGATCGCCCCGTTTGAGATAGAGGAGGCCGCGCTGGAAGGCATTCTTGGCCTGGACCTCACGGGACTCCTGGACCTCGGTCTTCTTGGTGGTGAGCTTCCGATCATACTCCTTCCGCTTCTCGGGATCGGAGAGGACCCGATAGGCCATGGTGATCCGGGAGAAGCGTTCCTGGGCCTCGGCCTTCTTCTCGGGATCGAGGACCCGATCCGGATGGAGCTCCCGGGCCAGTTTGAGATAGGCCCTCCTTATCTCTGCCATCGTGGCATTCTTGGAGACACCGAGGATGGTGTAGTAGTTCTCGCTCATTTAATCACCACCAACTTCTGATGATATCCATCGGCTTTTAAGAAATATACACCGGTCTGGAGAGGGATCAGATCGAATCGATCCCGGCAGATTAATCTTCCGGAGATATCAAAAAGGCGATAGGGGCCGATCTCCTTCGGGATGGAGAGAGGGCCAAGGACAATGGCGGGCAGCAAACGGTGCTTCTTGGAGGCGACTTCTCTTATTGCCGGTCCTTCATTGAGGAAGTAGAAGTTCCCCCGGCTGTTGACCCAGTTGGTGACCAGAAGATCGATGTCCTTGGAATACCGGTAGGTCACACGGACCGTGTCCGGTCCTGAGAAGATGCTATCAAATGAGACCCAGCCGTTGACATGGTCATAACAATAAGACGACGGGTTAACATTGCCACCGGAATGGGTAATCCTGATAATCTTCCGGATGTATCGGTGATTGAGATAGATCAACCGGTGGTCTGGTGCTACCGGATGGGATTCGGAGTTGACGGTTGGAGAACAACGGTTGTCGATATCACCAAAGGCTATCTCCTCACAGACGAGATCGCGATTGTTGGGAGGAGACCAGGACCAGTCCGGGGTTGGATTATAATTGCCATTCCGATTCTCAAAGACGACCACCGGTTCCCACCAGCCACCGCCGGCAAGATCGAGATCGCCATCCATATCGACATCACCGAAGGCACAGCAGGAGTAGTAGGTCCGGTTATCATTCGATTGCCAGGATGGCGATTGCTCCAAGGTGGTGCCGAGATTACGGTAGAGGACGAGCCGGCTCTCACCACCGAGCTGGGCATTGTTGGCTGCGGCCATATCGAGATCGCCGTCGGAATCGAAATCACCGAAGGCGATCTCTAAGGTCCCCTGGCTATCACTCGACTGCCAGTAGGGGGTGGAGCCGAGCTTGCCACCGATATTCTCGTAGATCAGATTTGGGGCGCCATCTGCAGCGCAGGCAAGATCGAGATCGCCATCGTTATCGATATCGACCCATTCCACATCATAAAAATAGGACTGGACATTCGATTCCCAGCTCGGGGTGGTGCTGATATTGCCGTTGATATTTAAAAAGAGCTTGACCCGCTGGGGGTTACTCGTATATCTCTCACCGCAGGCAAAGGCAAGATCCAAGTCACCATCATTATCGACATCGCCGAAGGCGCAGGCAAAGGAGTTGGTGGTGCTGGTGGGATGCCAGGAGGGTGAGGATTCGAAGTTCCCATTCTGATTCCGGTAGAGCTTATCATAATTCGGTGCGAATGAGCCATAATTGGAAACCGCCAGCTCTGGATAGCCATCGTTATCGATATCGCCGCAGGCGCAATGGCCATGATAATCCCGATCGGCTGAGTTCCAGCTTGCAGTTGTTGGCAGGGCATTGCCGGTATTCTTATAACATCGATTGGTCTGGGTGGCCATATCATTGCCATTGGAGACGACCAGATCGAGGTCGCCATCCATATCGACATCGATCAGGACCCCACCGGTGGTATAGCCACCATCGGTAGATTCCCAAGAGGGATTGTTAGGATAGGGTATAACCAAATAAATGATCCAGGCAATTAACATAGGAAAATAATATCCATCTTTCGGAACAAGTCAACCATTCTCCACCCTGACTCCTCTCCACTTATTTTTCCAGTCAAGGGGTTGAATTTGATCCCGAAGCTGGAAAGGATCAGCTTGCGATTAGGGGATAAACCGGTATCATTGAGCGATGCTCATCTGGCTCGGATTTCTGATCTCACTCTTTATCATTCTCCTCATCTCCCGGTGGAATCTCGCCCTGGCAATAACCACCGGAGCGGTGGCACTGGGTCTGATCACCATGACCCTGGCCCTTGTCCTCCACCAGATCATCGCAGTGTTAACCGACCCATCCATTGTTATCCTCTCCTTGGCCATGGGTGTCATCCCGATCATCGGGGGGGTGATGAAGGAGAGCGGTCAGATCGGGAATCTGATCAACAACCTGAGGATCAAGAGAAAATACCTTCTCGCCTTATCGGCGGCAATGATGGGCCTGCTCCCGATGCCCGGTGGTGCCCTCCTTTCCGCTCCCATCCTGGCTGAGGCGGGGAGAGGTGTTGCCGATGATCTCAAGGCGGCAATAAACAACTGGTTTCGCCATCTCTTCATCCTCGTCTACCCTTTAAGCCCCGCCCTGATCGCCTCGGTCAGGATCTGCGGACTCGATGTCTATACCGCAATTATCTATCTCCTCCCCGGCTTCCTGCTCGCCTTGGTTCTGGGCAACTTCTTTTTTCTCTCTCAGGTCAAAGGCCGGATCGAGTATAAAGAACGCTTCCGCTTATCCGGTCTGCTCCTGCCGATCCTTATCATCATCACCGCCCCGATTCTGGACTTCACCCTCAAACGGACACTTCTGCTCGGCTCTTCAGCAACCCTGATCGGTGTCTTAGTCGCCCTCATCCTTGCCCTCCAATTGAAGAGGCGCGCCATCGAACTCATCAGAATAATCGGGGAGGCGAGACCCTGGAACTTCACCCTGATTCTGATCGGGATGTTCATCTATCTTTTTATCTTCCAGCGCTCCCCGGTCCGGAACCTGATCGGCCAGCTCCCCCTCCCCCCGCTTCTTCTCGCTGTAGTTGGAGGATTTCTCCTCGGCCTCCTCACCGGAAGGGTCCAGCTTCCGGCCTCGATCATCTTTCCGGTCTACTTGGCAACCGTGGAGGGGATAAGGCCGGAGATCTTTGCGGTAATCTATATCGCCATCTTCTTCGGTTATGTCACCTCGCCGGTCCATCCCTGTCTCGTTGTCAGTGGGGAATACTTTCATGTCCCGATCCGCCGACTCCTCTTAAAACTGGCCCCACCGGTTCTGATCGTCTTCGCTTCGACCCTCATCCTCTCCCTAACCCTCTACCGTTGACACCATCTCAACCGCTGATTATCCTAAGCCGTGTTTAAGCTACTGGCCAATAAACCACTCCGTTTTCTCGTCTTCTCCAATACGATCTCCCAGTTTGGCGACCGCCTCACCCACATGGTTGTCGTTGGTCTGATCGGACTTTTGAGTCCGGGAAGGGTCGGGGCCTTCTCAGAATTCGCCACCACCTTCTCCCTCCCGATCATCATCCTTTCGCCATTTGCCGGTGTCCTCATCGATCACTGGAACAAGCGGAATATTATGATCCGCTGCCACTGGATCCAGTCCTTCCTTATCATCATCACCCCCCTCTTTGTCTGGTATTTCCACGCCCTCTGGCCGGTCTTCGTTACCATTACGATCTTCTTCTCCTTAGATCTCTTTAACAATGTCTCCCGTCTGGCGATAACCCCCGAGGTTGTCGAGCGTGAGAAGCTGATGGGGGCAAACTCACTCATCATCGCCTTTGCCCGGGTTGCCACCTTTGCCGGTATGATCGGTGGGGGCTATCTGGCCCAGATGATCCGGCTCGAGGTTGGTTTTCTCATCTTCATGATCCCATTCACCATCAATGCCCTCAGCCACTTCTCCGCCGGAACCTTTATTCTGGGGATGGGGAGGAAGGAGCTGTTTGAGCCCAAGCAGCGCCTCGGGATCTCGCTCCATCAGGCCCTGAAGGAGAATGCCCGGAAATTCTTCTCCGATCTCAAGGAACTCATCCTTTTGGTAATAAAGGATCGGCTCGTCGCCTTTGTCATGCTGACGGTGATTGTCATCCCGGCCACCTCGGCCTTAGCCTATACGATCATGATCTATATCGTCCAGCAGGAGCTCGATCTCGGAACGACCGGGGTCGGCTGGATGGGTGGTCTGATCGGGGGCGGGATGCTCATTGGCGCCCTCATCCTCGGGCTACTAAAGAAGAGATTCAACCGGGGTAGTGTGATTGTCGGGGTAATCATCTTCTTTGCCCTCCTTCTGATCATCGGCCAGTTTCTGATCACCATCTCTCTCAAGATCCTCCTTGGTATCATCGCGGTTCTGGTGGGGGTGGCCTTCTCCCTCCTCTCCATCACTCAGGATACCATGCTCCAGGAGGATGTTAAGAAGACAATCACCGGAAGGATATTTGCCACCAAGGAGTTCATCGTCAATCTATCCTTTATCATCTCCGCCTTCACATTTGGCTATCTGGCCGATTATATCGGGTATCTTAAGGTCTTGATGAGTGCCGGTGTGGGGCTCATCATCTTGGCCCTGGTTGCCCTTCGGCTCTGGCAATCGGGGGCTTGACAGGAGGCTTCTATCGGCTAAACTAACTATGAGCATGGTTGTCCAATCCTTTTGGAGGTTATCTTGTATGAACGTTTTACCGAGCGGGTAAGGAAGGTTCTCCATCTGGCGCGGGAGGAGGCCTCCCAGTACCGCCATAACTATATCGGCACCGAGCATATCCTCCTGGGCATTATCCGGGAAGGGGAAGGGGTTGCCCTGATGGTTCTGGCCAACCTCGGTATCGACCCGGAACAGATCAGAAAGAGTTTGGAGGAGCGGTTGACCCCGGGACAGGGGAAGGTCAGCTATGGTGATATGCCACTCAACAATGAGGCACGGATCGCCCTCAGCAATTCGGTCGAGGAGGCGAGGAGTTTCAACCACTCCTATGTCGGCACCGAACATCTCCTCTTGGGACTGCTGAAGACCGAAGACTCAATTGCCGCCCAGGTCCTGAATGAGAATGGGGTCGACTATGACATGGTCAAGAATGAGATCATGAAGCTCCTCCATCCCGAGCCAGCCCCATCATCATCAACAAAGGGGAGGACCAAGGGGTCGGTGCTCGAATTCTTCACCCGGAATCTGGTCAAGATGGCCCAGGAGGGGAAGCTCGATCCGATCATCGGTCGGGAGCAGGAGATCGAACGGGTGATCCAGATCCTCTCCCGAAGAAAGAAGAACAACCCGGTTCTGATCGGGGAGGCCGGGGTCGGCAAGACCGCCATCGTCGAGGGGCTTTCCCAGAGGATTGTCCGTGGTGAGGTTCCTGCCCAGCTCAAGAACAAGAAGGTGCTCGCCCTCGATATGGCGGCGATCGTGGCCGGCACCAAATATCGGGGTCAGTTTGAGGAGCGACTTAAGGCCCTTATCAACGAGATCATTGAGAGTGGTGATATAATTATCTTTATCGATGAGCTCCACACCATCGTTGGGGCTGGTGCGGCCGAAGGGGCGATCGATGCCTCCAATATGCTCAAACCGGCCTTGGCCCGTGGTGAGCTCCAGTGTATTGGTGCGACAACGATGGAGGAGTATCGGAGATATATTGAGAAGAATTCGGCCTTAGAGCGTAGGTTCCAGCCGATCATTGTCAACCCTTCCACGGTCGAGGAGTCGATCAAGATCTTAGAAGGGCTTAAGGAGAAGTATGAGGAGCACCACCGGGTGAGATATACCCAGGAGGCGCTCGAGGCAGCGGTCACCCTCTCCGATCGCTACATCTCGGATCGCTATCTCCCTGATAAGGCGATCGATGTGATCGATGAGGCCGGGGCCAAGGTGAAGCTCTCCACCCCACCCCATCCTCCCGAGGTCTTAGAATTGGAGGCCAAACTATCGGAGATCAAATCGAAAAAGGAGACCGCGGTCCGGAACCAGGAGTATGAGAAGGCGGCCAAACTGAGGGATGAGCAGAAGCGGCTGGAGCGGGAGCTCTCCAAACAGAAACGGGAGTATGAGAAGCGGGAACAGTATCCGACCGTGACCAGGGAGGATGTTGCCTATATCGTCTCCCGCTGGACCGGGATACCGGTCTCCAGGATTGAGGAGAAGGAATCGGAACGGCTCCTCCGGATGGAGGATGAGATCAAGAGGCGGATCGTCGGTCAGGATCAGGCGATCAGCGCTATTGCCAAGGCGATCCGCCGTTCCCGGGCCGGGGTGAAGGATCCGCGGCGACCGATCGGCTCCTTCATCTTTCTCGGCCCGACCGGGGTGGGAAAGACCGAGCTGGCCCGGTGCTTAGCCCGCTTCCTCTTCGACGATGAGGCTGCCTTAGTCCGGCTCGATATGTCGGAGTATATGGAGAAGTTCAATGTCTCCCGACTGGTCGGCGCCCCACCCGGATATGTCGGTTATGAGGAGGGTGGACAGCTCACCGAGAAGGTCCGGCGCCGCCCCTATTCGGTTGTCCTCTTCGATGAGATCGAGAAGGCCCATCCCGATGTCTTCAACATCCTGCTCCAGATCTTGGAGGACGGCCTGCTCACCGACTCCTTTGGCCGTAAGGTCAACTTCAAGAATACGGTCATCATCATGACCTCAAACATCGGCACCGCTCAGATCAGGAAGTCGGCCGGGCTTGGATTTAAACTCGATGAGGGGCAGATCAATTATGAGCGGATGAAGGAGAAACTACTGGAGGAGGTGAAGAAGGTATTCAACCCGGAATTCCTCAACCGGGTTGATGAGATCATCGTCTTCAATCCACTAAGCAAAGAGGATATGGAGAAGATCGTGGATATCCAGCTTAAAGACATTGAGGAGCGGCTCAAGGAGAAGAAGCTGCGAATCAGTATCGATCAGGCGGGTAAGGAACTCCTGGTTGAGGAGGGGTTCGATCCCGAATATGGTGCCCGGCCGATCAAACGGGCGATCCGGAGACTGATCGAAGATCCCCTATCTGAGGAGATCCTGAAAGGCAAATTCAAGAGCGGTTCGGTGGTGAAGATTACCCGGACCGGAGATCGTCTCGAGTTTGTCTGTGAGAAGTGACTGAGCGGTGATCCTATTACTTGGCCTCGGTCTTATTATAACTGAGATTGAAGTCAATTCGGTTGAGGTCGATTCTGCCCTTATCGTCTCGACGATGGGGCTCCGCCCGATGGATGAGTTCGATCCGGGTGCAGTCCGGCAGGGTATTGAGGAGCTCTATCGACTCGACCTCTTCCATCAGATCGAGGTTGATACCGAGATCGTCAAGGATGGGGTGAAGGTAATTATCAATGTCGAGGAGTTTCCGAGGTTGAAGGGGGAGGTGAAGTTCATCGGCAATCGGAAGGTTAAGACCAAGGATCTCCGCAAGGAGGTCGGACTTAAGGAGGGTGAGGTCCTTTCGGATCGGAAGATCTTCAATGGTCGTGCCAGGGTGATCAACTACTATCGGAAGAAGGGCTTTTATTCGGTCTCGGTCCGGGATTCGACGAGAAAGGTTGCTGAGCGGGAGGTTGAGCTCTACTATCTCATTAAAGAGGCGGGTCGGGCCAAGATCCGGCGGATTGAGATTGAGGGTAATGATCACTTCTCCGACGAGGCGATCGAGAAGCGGATGAAGAATCGGGAGAAGGCCTGGTATCGGAAGGGATGGTTTGATGGCAAGAAGTTCGATGAGGATCTGAAGGCGATCGTTGAGTTCTATCGGGAGAATGGCTTCATCGATGCCCGGGTTGCCGACTATGATCTCAACTGGAAGGAGGGCTGGGTTGAGATCACCATCACGGTTGAGGAAGGGAAGCGGTATCGGCTTGGTGAGGTGGCGTTTGTCGGCAATGAGAAGATCGAAACCAGAAGGCTCAAGAGGGCCTTTAAGATGAAGAGGGGCGATATCTACAATATGAAGAAGATCTCGGAATCGATCGCCAACATCCAGGCCCTCTATTACGATGAGGGTTATATCTACCTCAAGATTATCCCCAAGGAGGATGTGAAAGGGGATACGATCGACATTACCTACTACCTTGAGGAGGGGATCCCGGCCCATATCCGTCGGGTGATCATCAAGGGGAATGAGTCGACCAATGAGATCGTGATCCGGCGGATGATCCACACCATCCCGGGCTCGATCTTCCGGAGGTCGGAGGTTATCCGGAGCCAGCGTGAGATCTTCAATCTCGGCTTTTTTGAGGATGTCAAGGTCGATTCCCGGACGGTCAATGACTCCGGTGATATCGATCTCATCTATGAGGTGAAGGAGAAACTGGTCGGAACGATCGGGGCCGGGATCACCTATGCAGCCCAGGAGGGTATTGCGGGTTATATTGAGCTGACCCAGCCCAACCTCTTTGGCCGGGCCCAGTCGATCCATATCAAACTTGAGAAGGGGGGGAGGAAGCAGAATATCGAGCTCGGATTTACCGAACCCTGGCTCTTCGACACCCCGATCTCGGGCGGTTTCGATCTCTACCACTCCACCCACCTCTGGGACTACTATGATAAGAAGGATAAGGGTGGTGATATCCGCTTCTCCTTTCCTCTCCCGCTCGATTATACCAAGGGCTACACCACATTGAAGATCGAAGAGACCGATATTACCAACATCTCTCCCAACTATCGCCCATCATACGGTTATGACCTCCGGGAGGAGAAATGGCCCAAGCAGACCTTTGCCCTCACCTTCTCCCAGATCCGGGATTCCCGTGATTATATCTTCAACCCGTCATCGGGAACCTATCTCAACCTCACCCTGGAAAAAGCGGCCAAATTCCTGGGTTTTGATGTCGACTTCACCAAGGAGATCCTTGAGTATCGGATCTATATCCCCCTCTTCTGGAAACTGATCCTCTTCGGCCGGACCAGATTCGGCCATGTCTTTAGTGTTGATAAGGTCCCGGTCTATGAACTCTTCTTCCCGGGTGGGATCGGAGATGATGGGGTGAGGGGTTATGATGATCGCTCCCTTGGCCCCTGGAAGGGAAGCTATCCGATTGGCGGCCGGGTGGTGAACATCTACAACTTAGAACTCAAACTGAAGGCATCGAATATGATCTCACTACTCGCTTTCTTCGATCTGGGTAATGCCTGGGCCAACCTCAAAGAGTATAATCCAGCTAACTTGAAGCGGGGGGTGGGGATCGGGGTGAGGATAGAGATCCCGATGCTCGGCCTCTTGGGGTTCGACCTCGGCTATGGACTCGATGAGTATCAACCGGGTCGGAAGGGCGGCTTCCAGCCCCACTTCCAGTTCGGGAGGCCTTTTTAAGGAGGCACGATGATTCTCTTTCTCATCGCCGCGATCAAGATCGGCATCATCGATTCCGATCGGATCCTGAATGAGTATCTTGGAGCAAGGGAGATGAAATCCCAGGTTGAGGTTGAGATCGATAAGTTCAAATCGAAGGCCCTTGAGTTACGTCAGAAGATCGAGACGGCCAAGCGGGAGTATGAGTCACAGAAGTTGATGCTCTCGGAGACGGCCAAGGCAGCCAAACTGAAGGAGATCAGCGATCTTGAGGAGGAACTGAGCCGTTATCTGAAAGAGGTCTATGGTGCTGGTGGTCTGGCGGAAAAGAAGTATCAGGAACTTATGGGGCCGATCGTGGATAAGATCAATAAGGCGATCGAGAAGATCGCCGAGTCCGAGGATCTGACGATCGTCTTCGATATTGCCGGTAATGATATTGCCTATGCCAGGGAGGGGATGGATATCACCGATCTGGTTATCGAGGAGTTGAATCGGGAGTATGAACCCTCTCTACCCGAGATCGAGACCAGGAAGATCCTCTGCACCTTCCCCTTCTATGAAGGTAATCGTGAGGCCCAGGAGGAGGAGCTGGGCACCTACTGCCAGCGGACCGTGATCAACATCATCCGGAGCCGGTTTACCCGGTTCCGCTTCTTAGAACACTTTGCCGTCCGTCAGGCGATGTCCAAACGGGGCATTACCAGGAATATTGAGGATCGGGATGCCTTCGATGTTGCCCGGGGGCTCAATGCCCACTACCTCATTCTGGGGACAATCACCAAGAAGATCGACCGTTATGAGTTTGAGATGAGGCTGGGCGAGGTGAAAGGGGAGAAGATCCTCTCTTCCTCCAAGGGATCCACCACCAGAAAAGAGGAGCTCCAGGAGCATCTTGCCACCAGCTTGGCCGAGATCCTAAAATCGATACCAGAAGAGTGAGATTTCCGACCACGGCGGCAAGGATCGCCCAGATCATTAACGGAGAGCGTCTGGGCCCTGATCTTAAGATTTCTGGTATCGGCCGTCCTGATGAGGATGGCCAGGGCAAGATTATCTTCCTCTTCCAAGAGAAAGGTTATCAGGGTAATGCCTCGTGTCTGGTGGTAAAGAAGAAGCTCGATCATCCCGCCACCCAGATCATTGTCCCCGATCCCAGATATGGCCTCTACCTTCTGCTCAGGGCACTGGAGCCACCCCCTTCTAAAATCATAATCGGGGAGAAGGTGGTGATCGGACCCGGTGCCATCATCTGCAGGGATGTTGAGATCGGATCCGGTTCGGTCATCGGAGCCGGTGCTCTCCTGACATCGGTCCGGATCGGAAGGGGGGCCCTGATCGGTCCGGGCTGTGTGATCGGCTGGCCTGGCTATGGTTTTATCAGGACCGTCCATGGCTATCGTAGGATTCCCCATATCGGCAGGGTGGTGATCGGGGATGGGGTTGAGCTTGGTGCCAACTGCACGATCGATCGGGGAACATTCTCCGATACCATCATCGGAGCGGGAACCAAGATCGATGCTGCAGTCCATATCGGCCACAATGTCCGGATCGGAAGGGACTGTCTCATCGTCGCCCAGGCCGGCATTGCCGGGAGTGCCGTTATTGGGGAGGGGGTTATGATCGGTGGCCAGGCCGGGATTAGGGATGGGGTTAGGATCGGTGATGGTTGCAGGGTCCTGGCCAAGGCCGGGGTCTTTAAGTCATTTCCATCCCGCACCACCATC
>QNBE01000006.1 GCA_003645615.1 Caldifarciminota bacterium | reverse complement strand
TTCTGATAGTAGCCACTGCCCCGCACCCTCACCCTCATCACCAGGAGATCACCGGTCCGGGCTGATGAGACCGGTTTGCCAGTATAGGAGTAGAGGCGCCTCTCGAGATAGAGCCGGTTGAAGACCGGCTGGAATGATCTCACCTTCCGGGAGAAGCCGGTATTCTCGATCCCCAGAAAGAGGGGGGACCCTGACTTCAGCTCCAGCTCAACCCTCTTTCCGCCACAATTCTTCAGATGCCAGGCGAAGATCCCGTTCTTCTCCTTAGCCGGCCGGAGCTTGCCATCGACCCTGAGCTTTGCCTGATACTCACCCCTGACCTTCCGGGCATATTGCCCGATCCCGGCCAGACACCAGGCCAGCTCCTGGGTGGTGTAATAATAGCTCCTGCCGGCAAGAGCGGTTGCGATCCTGGTCAGGAGGTCGGCCACCGCCTCATGCTCCGGATCGATGGAGAGGAGGAGGTAGAGGGTCATCCCCTGATACTGGAGCTGGCTGTAGAAATCACCGGAATATCTCCTCCCGACCGGTGCCCTCTTCTTAAGGACCGCCTCAAGACAACGGCCTGCTGCCCCTGTCCTTCCGGCAAAGTGGATGGCACCGCAGATCCAGAGTCCGCTCGGGATGGCAAACTCCTCCTTCCGGGCCCGGGCCACAAGCCGATCCACCACGGTCGGCCTCCGGGCGAGATGGCCACCCCGGGCCAGGACATAATAGATGAACCCGCTCTTCTCAGGCAGGGCATCGAGATAGTTGAGGGCGGCATCGATCACCCCCTTGGGGATGAAGAACCCGGCCTCCTTCGCCTCGATCAGGACCAAGGTTGCATAACCACTTGCCCAGGGCTGGGGTCGACCACCTCCTGGCCAGAAGGCGAAACCACCGGATGGGGTCTGCATCGAGATGATCCGCCGGATCCCGGAATTGACCATATCCTGATAACGGGCCTGACTGAGCTCAGGATCGATCACCGGGAGGAGGGGGGAGAGGTTGAGGAGGAGGAAGGTCGAGGTTGAGGTCTGTTCGATACAGCCGTAGGGGTAGTGGATCACATATCTGAGATGGTTCAGGCGGGAGAGGGCCGGGATCGGGGCCAGGATGAGATGGGCAAGATGGGCCCTGGGATACCAGTCCTGGAAATGGGGGCTGAGATCGGTCCGGCCCGGTTTGACCTCAAGATACTCCGACCCGGTGATGTAGGGGAGGTTGGGATAGAGGGGGATCTCAAAGCTCTCCTGATACCGCTCTGATCCGGTCCGGCCGGTGATCTCGATTGTGACCGAACCGGGGAGATCGAGTGCCCTGCCCTCGATCCAGACCGTTTCCTTCCCCTGAGGTGGAAGCTTGACCGTAAACCGGTCGCGCCCGATCCTTGCCCCGGTCAGCTTCACCTGGAGCCTGGTCTCTCGGGATGAAGGTGTTGTGTTGATCAGGGTGATCGGGAAACTGAACCGATCCTCGGTGTGGAGGAATCTGGGGATCGTGGGGGTGATGACGACATCGGAGCGAACCACGACCTCGCCCTCAGCGGAACCGAGCCGGGATTCATTCACACCGGCAACCATCACCCGGAGCCGGCCGTGATAGGGCGGGATCTGGACCCGGTAGGTTAGCCTCCCTTTACCATCGCTCTTCAGGATACCGGACCAGAAGGAGACGATCCGGGCGAATCTCGGCTGGGGGAACTCCTCCTCCCGCTCATAAAGACCACCACCGGTCTTCTCAAGGAACTTCCGGACGATCCAGCCGAAGGACTCGGCGGTGTTGATCAGGAGCCTGAGATCCCTCAGGATCCTCTCATAGGGGTCAGGGGTGGTGAAGTTGGTGATCTGGAGGATACCCTCATCGACCACCGCAATCGTCCCTTCAAACCGCTCACTGCCCTTCACCCGGATCACCAGCTCCTCACCCGGTCTGATCCGCTCGGGCAGATCGAGCTTCAGACCGAGCCGGACCGATCCCGGCCTGATCCTGACCCGCTCCAGACCGAAACCACGCTGGATCAGATAATTACCTCCGGATCGGAGCAGGAGGGCGGAGACATAGACGGTTGAGAGGCCTGAGGGGGCTCGGAAGGACCACCGGGCAACCTCACCCTTTGCCTCGGTCAGCTCAGACCGGTAGATCGAGTCGAGCTCGACCGTCCAGAGGATCTTACCCTCAAAGGGGAGGAGCGCTTCCACCTCAACCAGATCACCGGGCTCATAGACCTTCTTATTGAGACGGAGCCGGACCACCTCAGGCGACTCCACCTTCTCCTCCTCATACCACCATCCCCAGCCGGCAAGCCGGAGCTGGGTCAGGGTCAATCCTGAAGGATCGACCACCTCGATCAGATAGTCGTGGTAGGAGCTCTTCGGAGTGAAGGTGAAGGAGAACTTCCCATCCCGGGCGGTGATCCGTTTCAGTTCGGTGACCGGGATCCGCTGGAGCCTCTCATCCCAGCTGTAATCCTCATAATAATGGTAGCTGTAGGACCAGGAGAGCCGGTAGATCCGGTATCTGAGCCCGGTCTTCTTCTTATAGAGTGAGCCATCCGGACGGAGCAGGACCCCCTTGATCCGGATCGGTGAGTCCTCGAAGATCCTCCGGTGGTCAGACCTGAGGCCGATATAGAAGGGGCGGAGATGGACGGTCCTGGTTATGGTCTTCGATGTCACCCGGCCACTCGCCCCCTCACTCACGGTCGCATTGATGGTGAGCTGGACCGGACCCTGGAAGACGACCGAAGGATCGACCTTGGCCATCACCTTAGCCCGGCCTTCATTGTCGAGCTCTCCGGTAACCGGTTCCATCCGATAGGAGGGGATCCTGGTCTGATCGGTCCGATAGGGTCCGAAGGCATAGCCATAATAACCCGGGGCCCGGAACCTGATCTCCTCAGCTGCAAGCCGGATGCGATACTCCTCACCTGAGGCCGGGGCCCCGAAGAGGTATTCAGCACTGAGCTCAATCGGGAAGCCGGTATAGATATCCGGTTCTTCCGGAATCTTCAGCTCGACCCTCATCCGCTCCGGGACAAAGGTCTCGACAAAGACCGCACCGGTGTGGAGGGTCCTCTCTCCCGCCTTGAGGATCAGGAGATACTTACCGGTCGGTGCTGAGGGGCTGGTCGGGAAGGTGAACCGGGCCAGACCGGACTCATCGGTCCTGCCGGTAAGGGCTAAGCAGTCGCTCCCCTTGGGATCCCGGATCAGGACCCGGATCGGTATCGATACCCCATGGTAGGTCCTGGGCTCCCGGACCACAACCGCAAAGTGGACCTCCTCACCAGGCCGGTAGAGGTCACGCTCCGGATAGAGATAGCCGAGATAGGGGATCTCGGGATCCTCACCGGCAACATCAAAATCCTCCCGGGCAAGCCTCAGATCCGGGGCGAGGAGATAGGTCCACTCCTTCCCCTTGGTTGCGGTCACCAGATATACATCCCTTCCCTTCTTCTGGATCGGGATGGCGGTAAAACCGGTGCCATCGGTCCGGCCTGATCCGGTGATGAAATTCTTCCGGCTCCGGACCTCGATATCGACATTCTCAACCGGCTCCATCGTCTTAGTATCGAATGCCCAGACATTGATCACCTGGCCGGACCACTTCACCACCAGGCCGAGATCGGATATCACCACCGCAATCCGGTCGGAGAGATAGCGCTTCTTCCTTGTCCTCCCTTCGACCTGGACCAGATAGACCCCTTTGGCTGGTGTGGGGAGATACTCCTTGAGATCGATCCAGACCACCCGGGTGCGGCTGGCCTCGATCGGGATCAACCGGTCACTGATCACCGGCTCACCATAGCTGTGGATCGACCACTTCCTCCCCCAGTCCTTCCGGTGCCAGAAGAGGAGATTGGCCGGGGGCATATAGATGATGCTGAGCCTGAGGGTGTCGAGCTGGGAGACCCTGACCGGAAGTCGCCAGGAGCCGGCCTTGCCAAAATATCTCCCCTGATAGAGGAAACGGAGCACCTCCCTCGGCTCGGGAACCGTGAGGGTGAATTTATGGTCGCTCAGGAGCCTGCTCTTCTTCTTCGTTCTGATCCCGGCCTTGAGGGTGATCTCATAGCTCTTCTTCGGGATGAAATCGGCAAAGATGAAGATATTCCTCCCTGAGGCCGAGACCTGGAAAGGGAGCTGGGGTCGGATCCGGATCCGCTGCTTCAGACCCTCCTCATCGATCTCACATCTCGGCTCTCTTAGTGTGGACATCCTGATGGTGACGAGATAGCCCTCCTCGGACTCCTCGATCTCATAGCGATTAAAGCCGAGCGGATTGGCCGGAAAGCCGATCGGGACGGTGAGGCTAAAATCACGGGTGAGGGGGAAGCCCTGATCCGAGATCAGCCCCTTCTTCAGAACAACCTGATACTGCTGGGGTGCTCTAAGGACCGGTGTCTTGAGGAGGATGATCTTCTTATTATCCCTTACCGGGGTGATGCTGGAGATCCTCACCTCCTTCCGGCGGGAGTCGACGACCTGGATGAACTCACCGATCCCGGCCGGATCCGGAGGGAGATTGAACTCGACCGCAATCTCGGCCTCGCCCCGTCTCAGGGAGACCAGGGTTGCGGTCAGGGGGGCAAACGGTGGTGTCCTGAACCTCACCTGCTGGGGCGGGATCGACTCCTCCTGACTCACCAATGGGATGCGGAAGAGGGTGACCTCATACCACTGATCCGGTCTGAGTCCGGAAAGCTTAAGCTCGAAGGTCTGTTCTGAGACCCAGTGTCCGGAGGTCTTGAGCTCGGGCTCGATCCTTAAGAAGTTCCTGATACTCTCCGGAGGGATCACAACCCCTTCTGCACCTGGAAATGGTTCCCTGAAGCGGAAGATCATCTCATCGGGGAAATCCTCCAGCTCACCCTGGGGCTGGATCTTCACCATCAGTCCGGCAGCCTCCTTCTCCCGCTCCCGCCTGATCGAGAGTGACTGGAAGTGAGAGAAGAGGGCGATTGCGATGACACCGACAATGATCAACACAAGATAGGTCCGTTTCATATCATCCTCCTCATTCCATTATGATAATAGGGAGGAGGCCGATGTCAATTGCAATATTTAAACATCTCTTCCGTCTTCTGATTATCCCCGACGATGACTGTTAACGTTTACATCGACGACTTGATAAGTGAGAAATTTTCGCTATGATTAAGTTAGCAGAGGAGGGATTATGGAAGTGATGGTGATACTCTTGATCATCTCTCCAGGGGATTCGATCGGCTGGACCTATTATGACCTCCAGTGGGTCGGCAACATCAGGCAGATGGTCTGGTTCGATGGTCTCGGCAACATCCATGCCGTCTTCACGCGTGCCCATGAGACCAGCCCCTGGCCGGATCGGAAGTGTGCCTACAACTTTAAGAAGGCTGGTGGGGGATGGTATGGTGATGATCCGGTCTCATCAAAAAGATCGGGCTATTGTGCTGTCGGGGTGAAGTCGAACAATGCGGCGGTTATCACCTTTCAAACCACTGATGGCTCATGGGTTGCGGTCGGTGAGGGTCCAGGCCAGTATCTATGGACCGGGCATTATGTCGGCCCCTACGTTTGGCCAGCCCTCGCGGTCGATGATCGGGACTACTTCCACTTCCTGGGCGTCTACCAGGGTGAGGATAGTATCTACTACCTGAGGTCGACCGATGATGGTTATACCTGGACCGATACGGTGCTGGTCAACACCCCTGGACAGTCCCCGCTTCCGGCCTATGACATCTTTGCCGACCGGTGGAACAGTCCAGGTTATGTGATGATGGTCTGGCTGGAGAAGATACCCGGGAGCCAGATCGGCCAGAATGTCTGGATCAACGTCTCGACCGACAACGGCGAGACCTGGCAGGGTAGACAGAACATCACCAACTTCACCACCTCGGATACGATGGTCGCCTTTGCCGACTGCCGACCGATCTTTGATAAAAACGGTGACCCACATGTCGTCTTCACCGCTGGCTACTACCAGCACCCCAACCTCTATGTCAAATCCTGGATCATGCACTGGTCGCCATCGACCGGCCTTACCAAGGTGGCCGGGCCTTTTGAGGTCTCGGGTCAGCCCCAGGCATGGTGCCTCTCCTGCAATGACCCGACCTTAGCGGTTGATACGACCAATGGCTACCTCTACTGCATCTACCACGGCTTCAGGGATGAGAACCAGGCCCAGAACGGCTTCTACAATGCCGAGCTCTACGGGATGGTCTCGACCGACAATGGTCAGACCTGGGGCTCTCAGGCCCCCGGTGATACCGGTGTCAACCTGACCAATACCCCGGGTGAGGGTGAGGATGAGGAGTGGCATTCGGTCCACCCCTATGTGGTCGACTTCCCCGACAGCGGCAGGTCCTTAATCATCACCTATATCGAGGATAAGGATCCGGGCTCGATCCCACATAATCAGGGGGAAGAGACCAAAAACCCGTGGCGGTGCTATGTGGTCCGGACCCGACGGATCGGAGTGGAGGAAACACCTCCACCAAGCCCTGTGGCCACCAGGTTGCTCGATATCTATCCCAACCCGGCCCGTGATGGGGTGAGGGTCAGATTCACGCTGGGGGAGGAGGGTCGGGTGAGGCTTGGCCTCTATGATATCACCGGTCGAGGGATCGAGCCTCTGATCGATGAGAGATTTACCAAGGGTTATCATACCAAAAACTTCAAGTTCGATCTCCCCTCTGGGGTCTATTTCATCCAGATGGAGGTTGAAGGCTATAAGGGGGTCGAACGCCTCATCTTATTGAGGTGATATAGCGGACCGAATCCCTGGCTAACGAAGCCGGTAATTCCGCTTCGATTTCAGCCTGAAGCGTGCGATCCTAACGATCCCTCGATCTGATTATCCTCACCGCACTATTTCAAGTGGAAACGATGCCCGTTAATGCCTACACATTGAGTTGACATCGCTCCTCGTGTGGTTATCCTATCCTATGGAGGTGACATGAAGAAGTTATCCTTTTTTCTGGTTGTGCTAATCCTTACCACCTGTAAGGTTGAGAAGAAGGTTCTGCTCCAGCTCAACTTCAAGGAGGGGAAACACTATGGCCTACTTATGACGACCGATCAGAAGATATCCCAGGAGATCCAGGGTCAGAAGATGGAGCTGGATCAGACGATGAAGATCGGTTTAGACTTCAATGTCGTCAGGGTGCTTGATAATGGTGATGCTGAGATCGAGGTTACTTATAAGCGGACCGGTTACCGGTTCTACAACCCGATGATTGGGACCTTTGAGTATGACTCGGATAACCCTCCGGCCAAGATCCCCCCTCCGGCTCTCGGCTTTGCCGCCCTCATCGGCAAGGGCTTCACCATTGTGATAAGCCCGAAGGGCGAGGTGAGGGAGCTGAGGGGGTTGGACCAGATGTTGGCACAGGTTCTCAATGATCTCGACCTGCCTCCCCAGGCAGCCAATGCCCGGGAGCAGATCGTTGCCGCACTGAAGAAGCAGTTTGGTGATGATGCAACCAAGGAGATGCTGGGCCAGACCTTCAACATCTTCCCTCCGGATTCGATCCCGATCGGTGGAACCTGGAGGAAGCGGATCGAGATGAGGTCGGTCTATCCAATGGTCATCGATGCCCGCTATACCCTCCAGTCGATAAAGGAGAATGAGGCCCATATCAGCCTGAGTGCTGAGATCGGTTCCAATCCAAAGACCAGTCCCCTCACCTTTGGTGGTATGTCTATGGAGTATCAGTTCTCCGGGAAGATGGAGGGGGAGCTGGTGCTCGACCTCGAATCCGGCCTCACCAAGAGCGGAAGGACCAATCAGGTCTTCTCCGGTGAGATGAAGATCACCGGTGGGCCGAGTGGTAAACCGACCGCCGTTCCGATCAAAATTGAGGGGACGACCAGGTTTGAACCACTCTAATAAAGGAGGGGGTATGTATCGATTGATCCTCCTCATTCTCTTCACCGTCCCGCTGATTGGGGCAGACTCCTCCAATGTCAACTTTGTTGGCCATTGGCCATTCGGTTATGCCTTTGCAATCTCCTATGACACCTCCAAGCAGATCGGTTTCCTCGGTTCCGGCTGTGGTGTCTACATCCTCGACCTTACCAATCCCCAGTCGCCCATCAAGCGATCTGAGCAGATCCGGGCCCGGGATCGGGTGAGATATCTCACCTACTCAGGCACCAGCCTCTATACCTCCTCCGGTTCTGATGGCCTCGGGATCTGGGATGTCTCTGATCCGGCCCATCCCCAGAAGCTGGGGAGCTGGAGGGGACCAGATTCTGCTTATGGGGCAATGGTGAAAGGGAATTATCTCTATCTCGCCTGTGGTGATTCCGGCCTCTATGTCATCGACATCTCAAACCCTTCCCAACCCAATCCGGTCGGACGCTATGACAGTCCAGGCCAGGCCTATGGGATCTATATCGTCGACACCCTTGGTTATCTTGCCGATGGTCTCAATGGCCTCAGGGTCGTCAATGTTGCTGACCCCGCCCATCCTTTCGGATTGGGCTACTCCAATACCCCAGGGACCGCCCGTGATGTCGTAGTTGTTCCACCCTATGCCTATGTCGCCGATGGCGACCGTGGGCTGAGGATAATCGACATCTCCAATCCGATGAACCCAACCGAGATCGGTTACTATGACACCTACGGTTATAGCTGGACACTGAGGCTCAGGGATACCGTCGCCTTTATTGCCGATGGGAATCGGGGATTGGAACTCATCAATATTGCTGATCCCCAAAACCCTACCGAGATCAACTACTATCGTCCACCTGGAATCACCTATTCACTCGACCTTGCCGATACCATCGTCTTTCTTGCCTGTGGTTTTGGGTCCTTCAGGGTTGTCGCCTTCGATGATAGCTTCAACCTAACCGAGATCGGTGGCCATGATACCCCTGAGAAGTCCCAAGAGCTTGTTGTCTCCGGCCAATACATCTATCTGGTTGAGAATGATGGCCTGAGGATTCTCAACTATTCCAATCCGCTCCAGACGACCGAGGTCGGTTATTATAACACCCCGGATTCGGCCAAAGGGGTCTTCCTATCCGGAAATTATGCCTATATTGCCGATGCTGATTCGGGATTAAGGGTCGTCGATGTCTCCAACCCTTCCAACCCCACGGAGATAGGTTCCTGCGATACCCCTGGCGAAGCGCTCTCGGTCTTTGTCGCCACCAACTATGCCTATGTGGCGGATAAGACCAAAGGTTTGAGGGTGATCTATGTTGGTGATCCCAGTAATCCAGCCGAGTTCGGTTTCTGTGAGGATCCCAGGTCAGCCTATGATGTCTGGGTTGTCGATACCTTAGCCCTGATTGCCAACGGGACCAATGGCCTCATGATCATCAATGTCTCCGATCCCACCAACCCAAAATCGATCAGCACCCTTACCGGCCTCGGGACCGCATTAGATGTGGTCTACTACAATGGTTACTGTTATGTGGCTGGAGGAAGCCAGGGGATCGGTATCGTCGATATCTCCGATCCAGCCAATCCGAGGAAGGTTGGTGGCTACAATACCACCGGTTCTGCTAATGGGATTACGGTCACCGACTCCATCGGTTATGTCGCCGATGGTTCTGCCGGCCTCAGGGTCCTCAATATCGCCGATACCGCCAACATCTTCGAGGTGGGCTATTATCTTAGCCCGGCTGATGCTTATGGCCTCTGCTACGATGGCGATGACATACTCCTTGCCTGCGACTGGGCCGGGGTCCAGATCTACCACTTCACCTATCCCGGGATAAGCGAGGTCGAGAGGAAGGGGCCAGGATACCCTCCCATCCCTACGATCCTGACCGGCGATTATCTGACGCTACCATTTGAGGGGGAGGTGAGGATCTACAACATCCTCGGTCGATTGGTCCTTTTCCACCCTCCAGATTCCAGACACCGGATATGGATCAGGGATCTACCCGCTGGTGTCTACTTCATCACCATCAGGACCGGTGGGGACTTCCATCTGGGGAAAGTGGTCCGGTTGCGGTAGTTGATGGAGGTAATCGACTTAGGGAGAAGGGGTTATAAGGAGGTCTGGGAACTTCAACTCCAAGTCCATAAGGATCGGGTGGCGGGCCGGGCTGGAGATACCCTGATCCTGGTCGAGCATGATCCGGTCGTCACCATCGGCAGGAGTGGTAGTATTAAGAACCTCCTGATTCCAGAGGCAGAGCTTAAGAAGAGGGGGATTGAACTCTACCGGATCGAGCGGGGTGGTGATATCACCTATCATGGACCAGGTCAGCTCGTCGGCTATCCGATCTTTGAGATAAAGCGGGGTTTTGCCGGGATCAGACCGTTTATCAGGATGATCGAGCGGGTGATCGGGAAGGTCCTTGCCGACTTCGGGATCGAGGCCGAGCCCGGTCCCCATCCCGGGCTCTGGGTTGAGGACCGGAAGATACTCTCAATCGGGATTGCGGTCCGGAGCTGGGTCAGCTTCCATGGCTTTGCCCTCAATGTCAATAACCGGGCCCAGGACTTTGCCATCATCAACCCCTGTGGCCATGCGGGGATGGTGATGACCTCAATGCAGGAGGTCCTGGGGAGAATGCTCGACTGGGAGGCGGTGAAGAGTGGGGTTATCAGCCACTTCCAAGCCGAGCTGGCTTAAGACGATCCTGCCCGGTCGGGGCGAGTTCCGGAAGGTGAAGGGTCTGCTCCGGCGCTACCGTTTGAATACGGTCTGTGAGGCGGCCCGATGTCCCAACCTCGGCCGGTGCTGGGCTAAAGGGACGGCAACGGTTATGATCCTCGGTTCGATCTGCACCCGTTCCTGCCGTTTCTGTGCGGTCAAGACCGGAAGGCCGGAGCCGGTTGATCCTGAAGAGCCGGAGCGGATCGCAACCGCTGCTTCTAAGCTCGGCCTCTCCTATCTCGTGATCACCTCGGTTGATCGGGATGATCTGGCTGATCTCGGCGCCTCCCAGTTTGCCCGGGTGGTGGAGCTGGTCAGAAAACAAGGGGTTGAGGTTGAGGTGCTGGTTCCGGACTTCGATGCCAAGGAGGAGCTGATCAAGAGGGTGGTTGATGAAGGTCCTCAGGTCTTCGCCCACAATCTCGAGACCGTGGCAAGACTTACCCCTGAGGTGAGGGATCCCCGCCACAGCTACGACCGATCCTTGGAGGTCCTGAGAATTGCCAGGAGGCTGAAACCAGGGCTCATAACCAAGACCGGGCTGATGGTCGGGCTGGGTGAGGATGAAGAGGAGGTGATCAGGGCGATGAGGGATGCCAGATCGGCCGGGGTCGATATCTTCACGATCGGCCAGTATCTCCAGCCGACCCGGAATCATCTCCCGGTTCAGGCCTATATCCCGCCCCATACCTTCAGCCGTTATCAGCGGATCGGGACCGAACTGGGCCTTAAGGTGGTGAGCGGTCCACTGGTCCGTTCCTCCTATAAGGCCGCTGAGATCTATCATCAACTGAGGAGGGATTATGGCAGTGGTTCAGTTTAGTGTTGTGCCCATTGGCACCGGTAAGCCATCGGTTAGTGAGTATGTGGTTCGGGCCGAGGAGATCATCAGGTCATCCGGTATCAAGCACCGGCTCACCCCGATGGCTACCGTTCTTGAGGGTGACCTGGATAGGATTGTGGCCCTCATCCTCAAGGTCCATAATGAGATCTTCAAGATGGGGGTGGAGCGGGTTATCACCAGGATCGACATCGATGATCGGAGAGATAAGGAACTGACCATGGAGGGGAAGATCCGGTCGGTAGAGACCAAGCTGTGAGGGTTGTTCTCCTCTTAAGCGGAGGGATCGACAGCGCGGCAGCAGGAAGGGTCCTGGTCGATCGGGGTGCCGAGGTGGTCGGGGTTACCCTTGACCTCGGTGACAACAGGTGCTGCCAGCTTGAACTGGCCCGGAGGATCTGTGGCCGCCTCTCAATCCCCCACTATGTCTATAATCTTAAGGAGAGGTTTCGAACCGAGATTATTGAGACCTATAAGAAGCGACTCTATACCGGCCTGACCCCCAACCCCTGTCCGGAGTGTAATCTGAGGATAAAGTTCCTAACCGGATTGAGGATTGCGGATGAGATCGGCGCCGATCTCTTTGCCACCGGCCATTATGCCCGGAAGAGGAGAGGTGATGGGTGGGAGCTTCTGGAGGCCAAGGATCTCAGGGTATCCCAGGCCTACTTCTTAGCCCTTATCGATCAGAGGATCCTGGATCGGATCATCTTTCCGATCGGTGATCTGATGCGGGAGGAGGTGGAAGAGATTGGGAGGGGGATTGGTGGTGAGTTCCTCTCAAGTCAGGAGATCTGCTTCGATCCAGAACTCCTGGAAAGACCTGGTGAGGTGGTCGATCGGAACGGCAGGGTTCTGGGCCGCCATCGGGGCTATTACTTCTATACCATCGGTCAACGACATGGTCTCGGGATTGGGGGCGGGACCCCATTCTATGTGATAGCCAAGGAGTGTCAGGAGAACCGGATTGTGGTCGGCAGCAGGGAGGAGCTCCTCACCACCCGATTTCGGGTCGGTGGGATCCACTGGATCTCCACCCCGCCCAGGCTTCCGATCCGGGTCGAGGTCAGGGTCCGCTACCAGTCAGAGCCGATCCCGGGTGAGGTGGGATCTGGTGGTGAGGTCTTCCTTGATCGGCCCCACTTTGCCATCACCCCTGGACAGCTTGCGGTCTTCTCTAAAGGGGAGAGGATCCTTGGAGGAGGCTGGATCGATGCTTGAGATTGATGGCAGTTATGGGGAGGGGGGTGGTCAGATCCTCCGCTACAGCCTTGCCTTAGCCGGACTGACCCGGACACCATTCCGGATCTTCAATATCCGGAAGGGGAGAAAGAAGCCTGGGCTTATGCCCCAGCACCTCGCCTCGGTCCGGGCGGTAAAGGAGATCACACGGGGTGAGGTGGCAGGGGATGAGCATGGCTCATTGGAGCTTGTCTTCCGACCCGGTCCGGTCCAGGCCGGTGAGTATTCATTCGATGTTGCCGAAGAGAGAGGGTCGGCCGGCTCGGTCGCCTTGGTCCTCCAGGCGGTCCTGCCCATCCTTGCCTCGATCCCGGAGAAGTCAAGGGTGATAATCAAAGGGGGGACCCATGTCCCATTTGCTCCCATCTATGACTACCTCGACTCGGTCCTCTTTCCCTTTCTGATCCAGCTCGGCCTCGATCTTAGGTGCCAGATCAAAAGCTATGGCTTCTATCCCAAAGGTGGTGGTGAGATTGAGGTTCTGATCCGGGGAGGAAGGACGAGACCGGTCGAACTGATCGAGAGAGGGGGGAGGGTCCGACTTAAGGCGACTTCAGTGGTTGCAAACCTGCCCGAGTCGATCGCCCTCCGCCAGCTCAATCCACTGAGGGAGAGACTATCACCACTCGAGACCGAGGTGAAGGTGGTGAGATCGAAAGGGCCCGGGACCTATATCTTCCTTAAAGCGGAATATGAGAGGACGATTGCCGGCTTCTCCGCCTTGGGTAGAAAAGGGAAGCCGGCCGAAGTGGTAGGGAAGGAGTGCTTGGATCAGTTTCTGAACTTTGAAAAGCAGAGCGGGATCGACCACCACCTCTCCGATCAGATTCTGATCTATTTAATAAATTCAGACGGTAAATCAATATTTAAGACCTCCCAGGTTACAAATCACTTAAAGACGGGCATCTGGATCATCAACCGTTTTCTGCCGGATCGGGTCAGGATCAAGGGGTCGGTAGTTGAGGTGATGGGCCGGTATTGACCCGGACTTATGAAGTAGTAGAATTTGGCTATGGAGGCGAGGTTATCGGTAAGTAAGATCGTCCCCCCAAATCCAAGGTTGCTGCTTGATCGGAAAAACCTCTACCGTCTTCTTGCCCAAGGAGAGCGGAAGGGTCTGGTATATATCTCTGCTCCGGCCGGTTATGGTAAGACCTCGCTTCTGGCCGGCTATTTCCGGAAGCGGAGGCCATCCTGGTTCACAATCGATGAGAATGACCGGGATTTTGGTATCTTCCTCCAGTATCTGATCAGTTCCATCAAAAGGAGCTATCCTAAGTTTGGCACCGAGACAGCCCGGATGGTCTTTGACGGCTGGGTTCGGGATCAGCACCTCCTCCTTGATACCCTGATCAATGAGCTCAGCCGGATCTCTGATCCGGTCTTTCTGGTCCTCGATGATCTCCACCATGTCCAGGATGAGCCCAAGATTCTTGAACTTATCGATCATCTGATCAAAAGGAGGCCGCCCAACCTCTCCTTATTCCTCTCGACCCGGATGAGTCCGGAAGGGAAGATTGGTTATACCCTGACCAAATTCGGTGGTCTCATCATTACTGAGAAGGAGCTGAGGTTTAGGATCGATGAGATGGTTCAATTGGCAAGACTGGTTGGCTATCGGGGTTTCTCCCGGGCTGAGGCAAGGGTCCTTAATACGGAGAGCCGGGGCTGGGCGATTGCGGTGGTGAATGGGCTCAATGCCCTTGCGGCTGGTCGGAGGTCTCTGCTGGTCAATCTTACCGACTATTTCGATGAGATCATCCGCGATCTACCTGAAGTAGAACAGGATTTCCTCTTAACCGCTTCCCTCCTTCCCCATCTCAACCACCGGCTGGTCTCCCTCATCGATAAGGATGGCGAGAGGCTCCTGAAGAAGATCCTAAATCGAGGAATCTTCCTCATCACCCTTCTGGACAGGAAGAACCATATCTTCCATCCTCTCTTCAAGAGTTATCTCCTCAGCCGATTGAAGGATACCAACCTCCCGAAGTTTATCAGGGTCAACCGGAAGCTCGGTCGATACTTCTTAAGGAGCGGTCAGTTCTCACTCGGAATCGAACATCTGATTGAGGGTCTCGACTTTGAGCTCGTCCTGAGTAAGATCATGGCCAACTCCGAGCATCTCCTTGCCTATCAGCGCTATCCCCGGGTTGAGGCATGGTGTGAGCGGATACCAGAGGAGGTGATGGCCACCCCGGCTGGCCAGTTTATTATGGGCGAGATCAGATTACTCAAGGATGATGTGGAGACCGCTGAGCGCCTTTTGAGAAAGGCCTATCTCGGCTTTCGGCGTCAGGGTGATATTGAGGGGGTGGCCAAGGCGTTTGCCTCCCTACTCAGGATCGATCTATATTTTGGCCGGCCGATCAGAATCAAAAGGAGGGTTTCCCGTTTCTTAAAGGAGTATCAGATCCGGGGTGAGCTGAGGGCGATGGTCCTTAATGGTCTTGCCTCCGCCTATAGTCAACTCCACAAGAAGAAGGAGTCGATTGATGTATTGAAGAAGTGCCTGAAGATAATTCCCAGATCCTCACCCCAAAGGCTGAAGTTGCTTACCGACTTAGCGGTGTATTCAGGCCAGTATGGTGATCTCCACTATGCGGATCGGACCTTAGATAAGATCCTCAGTCAGCCGATCTCGCTCTATGAGCGGAGATCGATCGCCATCCCCAGGATCTGGGTCTATCTCTATCTCGGCCGATTCAACCGGGCCTGGGAGGCACTGGAGGAGCTGGAGTGGATCAATCAGATCAGCCCGAACCAGATCGCCATCCTCTGGAAGGATATCGCCCAGGCCTACTACTACCTCTTTCGGGGCGAATACCGTCAGGTCCTCAATCATATCCAGCTCCACGATCTCCAGACTAAGGCTGGAGCCGATCTCATCCCCTATTCTCAGGTGGTCGAGGCGAAGGCCAGGGCCCTCCTGGCACTAAGTAATTATCAGGAGGCAAGACTGGTGGTCGATGATGCCCTCTCACGAATGAGAAAGAGAGAGATCCAGGTCACCGGCCGACTCCTCCAGCTCCGGGCGATGGTCTACCCGAAGGAGGATTATCTCAGGATCGCCCTCCGCCACCACTACCGCTACCCCTATTATTATCGTCTTGCTGAGGTCCTATTCGATTGCGCCCGATTCTATCTCCAGAGAAATGAGACCAAGGCCCTCGACTATCTCAAGGAGGGGATGGATATCTGCCACCGCTTCCGCTACCACTTCCTCCTCTACCGCTATCTGAATGAACGGCCCGATCTTCTCGATTTTGCCCTGAGGAAGCGGGTGTTGACCACCCTCCCCCAACCACCTAAGGAGGACTGCTTTCAGCTCCTCATCCTCGGTCCAGTCGAGGTCTGGATTGAGGGGAGGAGGGTCTCAGGCCGGGAGTGGGGCTGGCGCAAGAACCTCTCCTTATTCGCCTATCTTTTGATCAATCGGAAGGAACCGAAGCGGCGGGATGATATTATAGCGGTCTTCTGGCCGGATCTGGAGCTGAAGAAGGCGACCCAGCTCCTCCACAATGGCCTCCACCGCATTAGACAGATCTTCAACCGGGAGGTCGTTGTCTACCACTCCGGCCACTATCAGCTTGATCCCGCCCTCTATTTTATCCTCGATTCCGACGAGTGTCTCAATACCCTCAAGCAGGGTCTGGCCGATCTTAAGGCCTCCCGACGGGATCTTGCCCAGGCCCGGATCAGATATGCCAGCCGGCTCATCCGGGGAAGGATCTTTGCCGATCTATATGATGATTGGGTGGAGCCGGTGATTGATGAGTTTGAAAGGGAAAGAGAAAGGTTGATGGGTCAGCTTCTCCAGCTCGGAGGGGATGGGATTCAACGGCTCCTTGCCACCCAGTAGACGATCAGCTTCATGATCAGCCGGGCGGCAATGAAGTCCGGGGTGAGAAGGCCGGGAAGCGGGGCCAGCTCAACCACATCGCCACCGACAACCTCCCTCTTTTCAATTATATATCTCATCATGGTGGTGAGCTGATGCCAGCTCAGGCCATCCGGCTCTGGTGATCCGACCGCCGGCATAAGGGCAGGATCGAGGACATCGAGATCGATCGAGAGATATACCGGGTCACTCAGCTCATCGATTATCCCTTTCCACCTTTCACCCTTCCTCAGCTCGGAAGGGGTCAGGACCTCGACCCCTCTGGGCCTTGATTCCGGCAGGAGTGAGATCCCCCTCACCCCAAGAATTACCACCGGGGCCTCTTCACTTATCCTCCGGGCAACACAGGCATGGCTGTAACCACTTGCCTGATATTCGGATCTGAGATCATCATGTCCATCAAAGATGATGACCGAGAGACGGTCTATCCTCCTCTTGATACCCCTGATCACCCCGATGGTGATGGTATGCTCACCACCGATGGTGATGAGGAGCCGACCGGGATCGAAGAGATCGGCAACCCTGGTTGCAATCCTCTCCACCATATCCTCTGGGCCACGGGCAGTTATCGGCAGGGGAGGGAGGGTCTGAAGTCGTAGTTGATCGATCGGGATGAGGAGCTCCTCATCATAATCCTCCAGATTCTGGGAGGCGGTGAGGATCCGCTCCGGACCGCTCCGGACCGAGGGGCCGAAGGAGACGGTCCCACCATAGGGGATGGGGAGGATGATCACCTGCGGATCATCATGATCCTTGATCCCGGCAAAAGACATCTTCGAGATGATAACCGCAGGGGTGGTAAGGTCAACAAAAATCCCCCCACCGGTAGGGAGGAGCACCCGGTGGGGGGAAAGGAGGTGGTTCACCTCATAATGATTAATTTCTTCAGCCGATACTCATTGCCAGCCTCCAATCGGAGGAAATAGATGCCGTTGGAAAGACGGGTATGGTTGATCGTTCCATCCCACTGGAATTGATGGTGGCCCGGTGAGATATCCTGATCGATCAGTTTGGCCAGGACCCGACCATCGATGTCGAGGACCGAAAGGGTGAGATGGGTGGTATGGGTAAGCCCATAGGAGATTGTCATCCGATCGGTCAGGATGGAGGGGGCAAGGCTGAGGTGGAAGGAGAGTGAGCGGTGGGATCGTGCCTCACCAACCTGGGGATGTCCGATCACGGTAAAGCCCTCATAGGGTTTGAAGTTCAGTGCAGTCGAGGTGACCCACATCGTATCCGGGGTTGTGGGGTTGATCTGGAAGGTGATCTGGCCACTGGCATTGGTATAGTCATACTGGTAGATCTCACCCTTCTTGGTCATGATACAGACAAGGGCGTCCTCGATCGGGCTCGAGCCATCAGTTACGGTGACAGTATAGTTCTGGTTTCCCAAGGGGATTGAGTCAGGATGGGTGACGGTCTGATTCTTAGGCTCATCAAACCACATCGGCATTGCTGGATCTCCGAAGAGGGTCAGCTCACAGATGCAGAACATGTAGAAGAAATCGTTGGTCGGCACATAGACATCCTTGGAGAAGAAATGGGTCTCTCCGATTCGGAAGATTTGCTCCCGGAATGCCTTCCGGTAGAATTCGAAGGATAGATATTCTGAAGGTCCCATTCCACCGCTGGGATAGAAGAATCCGACCCTGGTGTTCATGATCACCGCTACAGCACCACCACCGGAATGGTTATGGAGATGCTCGGCGAAGCAGTCGTTGTTCACCTCACCAAGGTCGAAACCACCGGAGATACAGGCGATCGCATTGTGGATACCGAGCTTGTTGCCATTGGTGAGATTCAAAACATCGGTGGAGTGGAGGACGGTATCGACACCACCGGCCCAGTAGGTCCCATTCTCATTACCATGGGCAGCGTAGTGGACGAAACCGACACCGGAGTTGATCTCGTTGATCACTGCGGACCGGGTGAGATTGTTCTGGGATTGATAGAGCTTGATATCCTGCCAGCCCGGCGGGGTGCAGTTGGCGATCGAGTCATTCACCTCATCTCCCCACTGATGTCCGCCCAGCAGAACCGCAGGCAAGAGGGCCTTCTTCAGATAACCGGAAGGCGGGTTCTTCTCATAGGTGAGGATCTTGTTGACTACAGTCTGACACTCACTCGGGGTTTCGACCGAGAATCGGCCGACAAAGACATCATGATACATGTCCATCGAGTCATCAGGCCACTCCCCATAGATGTGGTTGCCATTGGCATCCCAGTCGCCATCAAGGTCGGCAAAGTAGTGGTCTGAGGGCATGCTTGAGTCTGGAGTTCCCAGAAACCGGTAGGGGATCTTACCGACATCGCCGACCATAAGGAAATACTCCGCACCCCACTTATCCTTGACATCGATGATGAAGTTGCGCAGCTTCTCCGGACCATCGTAGCCAGGATACTGATTCTGGATGTCAGCAGCGACAACAGTAGTGCAGGGGATACCCTGCTTGGTTCGCCAGTAGCGGAGCGGTTCCAAGCTGGAGACGAGGTCCTGGGCGGTGATGAAGACCTCCCGGTAGCCATCGCGATCAAAGGTGGCCGGCCCATAGATGTCGAGATCCTGGGGATTTAAGACCATCCGCCTCAGGTTCGTCTTTGCACTCCGGAGCTGATCAACTGAGGCGGTATTTATCTCACCACCGATCTGGTAGCTCAGTCGGAGCCGGATGCTTCGGTGGAGATAAAGTCTTCCTTCTGGTTCATACCGCACTGGATAGAAGAGGAGTGAGGCAACACGGTAGCCATAGAGATTACCCACCCCGGTCAGCTGGACCGGCTGGGCCGGGAATTGAGACTGGTAGGTCTTCAGGTCCGGTGGGGTGAAGGTTCCATTCTGGTTGAGGGGGATCGGCTTCTGATAGGGGAAGGGCCGGTAGTAGCCCGGGACCTCCTCATCGGTTATCTGGATGATCTCTAAGTTCACCTTCTCCGCTCCCTGGGGGAGCACAACCACGATCGGAACCAGAGGGAGGCCGGGTGCACCCGGAGGGCCGGTTCTGATACCACCAGAATAGGAGAGATGGTCGTAGCACCCATCACTCTCAATCCTGAGCTGGGCCGGTTCACCATTGATCTCGATAATCTTTTCTCCTCCATAGAGACCAATCACCGAGACCATAAGTATGACTGCGATACCATGCTTCATCCTTACCTCCTTTATCTGAGAACTATGAATTTCCCCGCCACCCCGATTGGCTCATACCGGTAGAAATAGATCCCGGTCGGGAGGGGAGGGATGGTAACCCTTTCCGATGATCCCAATTTGATCTGGCGGATCTTTCGACCGGAAGGGTCGAGGATCGCCACTGACTCGGCATTGGGGAATTTAGGGAGATAGGCCGGGTTGATGAAGGCAACCCGGTAAGTAGTCTGAGTATCGCCACTCAGAACCGAGATACCAGGACCGGTATACTCATAGGCCCCGATATCGATCCTGGGACCACCACCAGGTGGGGGCTGGTAGGAGGGGTCACCGGCATCGATACAGGGAGAGTTCTTGGTGAGATAGAAGTCTGAATCGGGATGGCCTGGACCCTTGCCCCATCTGACCACCAAGGGATCCTGGTTTAATGAGTGATAGTCATTGCCGGAGAGATTCTGCCACTCACTCAAGGTGTAGTAGGTGGTCCCCACCTCGATGAACCGGTTCGGATGGGAGGGATCATAGATGCAGTTATAATCGGTCCGGTATTCGTTGATCGAGCTCTGAGCGATCCAGAATTTTTCAGTGATGATGGTGTTGACCATCCTTATTGCCCGGCTGTGACCGGAGGACTCGAGATAGAACTGTCGAACGACATTGAAGTCACAGTTCTCAATCAGGATGCTATCAGCATAGTAGATATAGACCGCCTCCTGACATTCGGCACCGGCCTCACACCGGTGGAAGATGATATTATTGGGTCTTGGCCCAGATTGGGAGCCGGTGATCTTAACACCGTGGTTGGGACAGCCCCACCATTTCGATTCGGCGATTACAACACTGTCACAGTCGCCATCAATATTGGCGACATCGGTCTGCCACCATATCTCACCATTCCGGATGATGAGGGTATCGGTGCTTAGAAACGAGATGCCGGACATACCATGGGGGAGCATCCCATAGCCGAAAGGACTGGATATCCGCCAGATCCGATTGACCGAAAAGCTGTCGATCAGGATGTTGGAATTCAATCTTCCCCGGATAACACCACCGATCACGGTATCACCAATAAATTTGAGGTTCCGGCAGTTATCTAAATAGATGGAGAATCCAGCACTGCCGAGATCTGACTGGCTCCGGATGGTAAAGCCCCGGAAGATAAGATTGCTCTTTCCCCGTAGATCGATGCCGAAGGTCTCTCTGATAAATTCGAGATCGTGCCGAGCAGAATCCGGCTTCTGATGGTCAACGGTGTGGATGTAGACGGTGTCGTTTCTCTGGAGGAAGGAGCCGGCAGTATCATCTACCTCCTCTAAGCTTTTGGCGATATCAAAGTAGGGACGGAGGATGATGGAGTCATTGCCAGCAAGCTGGACAACCCCCTTGATCTGAAAATCGGGGAAGTGGATGGCATAGAGGTTGGTGTAGCCAGGGACCTTAACAAACTTCGACTCGTCGATAGGGACACTGCCTGCAATCACGGCACCGGTCTCGCCATAGTAGACGATCGGATTGTCTGAGGTTCCCGAGTTCTGAGGCCGGATCCGCTCCCGATAGACCGCCCGGGCAATGATCACGGAGTCTCCAGCAGTCAGCGTACTCGCTGCCTTTGCGATTGTGGCCCAGGGCTCCTGCCAGGAGCGTCCGGAGTAGTTGTCATTACCCTTGGTGCCATGGACCCCATCCTTATCGACATAATAGGTGGTTGCGAGGAGGGGAAGGGCAAAAAGGAGTATTACCTTTCTCATTACTCCTCCCTTAACGGACCTTGATGATCTTGATCAGCTGATCACCCCGGCGTAAGAAATAGATCCCGGGGCTGAGGTGAACAACCCTCCTTCCGGCGGAATCATATACCCGATCTCCAGGCTGGAATTGGAACCGATCCCCATAGAGGGTCTGAACCGGATGGGAGAGTCTGGTCGCGGGTCTGGTCCCGATATTCGAGTATTCTACGGTCCCATAGATATCGTAGTCGGAGATCCGCTTGGAATAGGTGATGAGCATATCACCAGAGGAGTAGCAGACCGCAGGATCGATTCCCGAGCCGATCGAAAAGGCCGAACCGACCAGTTGTCCAGAGGTGGATATCCGCTGACCCTTAACCTGGGTCCCATTGGAGAAGATCAGGAGATAATAGGTGCCATCAAAACAGAGGTCAAAGGTGGCGCTCTGACTTAGACCGGATACGATGGTAAACTCACTCCCGGGTAGCGAGCCATCCTTGTTCACAATCCGTCCCAGGATCTTGGCGGAGAGGAAATTCCCTTCCAGCCAGGTTACGAGATAGTTACTGCCGCTGTAGGCGATCCGGACATCATATTTCCTTAGTGTAGAGGTGGAGATGGCAAAGGGGTTGCCGATCTTCTGAAGCGATGTGGTAAGCCTTTGACCATAGACCGTTCCCGAGGTGAGGTTCACCTCCCGATAGGCGAGCATGAGATTGGTTCCATCAAAGGCGAGCTTGGGACTTCCCCAGGTTGCCGAGCCGGTGATGAGTGGTTTGCCATTGGGATCAAGCACCTGACCTGATGGGGTGACCCTTGCCCCACAGATTGCCGTGGGCGAGTAACTCTCATCGGTCCATACCGTTATGAAGTTGGTCCCATCAAAGGTGATATCAGGGTTGGCCTGACGCTCAGACCGGTTGCAGATGACAAATGGGGTTCCTGGATTGCCTGAAGGTGTGACCCGCACACCGACCAGATCAGCATCACTTCAACAATGGTCACGGAAGGCAATGAGATAGGTCCCTCCACCAGAGGCAACGGTAGGATTCATCACCGTATCATACTGGGAGGCATAACGGCGGCCATTGGGATCGAGGACCTGACCCTGGGGTGTGACCCTCGCCCCATAGAGATGATAGACGACCGAACTCACCCGATGATCCCGCCAGATCGTCAGGAAGTTTGTGCCATCAAAGGCGATGTCACGATTGTATTGATTACCATTCGCTCCACAGATCTGAAATTCTGCTGCGATCAGAATGATCCAGATCATCACCACCTCCTTTCAATTCTATGATATCAATCACTCTAACTAAATACTAATCAATAACCAGGATCTTCTCCTGCCATCGCTGATTACCATCAAGAATGATGAAGTAGATGCCACTGCGAAGATGGCTTCCAAGTGGGAGCTCACCGCACCGGTCCAGACCCTTTTTAATGATAATTCTCCCCGAAACATCGGCAATTTTCAGAACTCCGGTGAAGTTGTTCTTAAACCTGAGGAGACCACCAGGACGGATGGGTGATGGAAGGATGATCGGTCGATCTGAGGTATTCTTCCCTTCGTTGACCCGGTTTTTGAGATACTCGTAGGCGCCGATGTCGATCCTGGAACCGCCACCAGGTGGGGGCTGGTAGGAGGGGTCACCCGCATCGATACAGGGGGAGTTCTTGGTGAGGTAGTAGTCGGCCCAGGGTGAGCCAGGACCGGAGTCAACCTTTACCACCAGGGGGTCGAGATTGATCGAATGCTGATCCTCGCCACTATAGGCCTGCCACTCAGTTAGGGTCATCTTCTGTGAGGTGCCACCACCTGAGGGTCGGACCATCACCCAGATATTCGGCTGACAGGGCTGATAGAGGCAGTTGTAATCCAAGTGGTATTCATCGATCGACTCCTCTCTCAACCAGAGGAGCGCACCAGATCTCAGTCTGGGCCAGTGGAGCATGGTATTCCAGATCCGGATGTTGGTGCTGATGAAGGGAGGGGTATAGACCCAGCCGTTATCCATGATATAGGTGAGGTCGCAGTTCTCAATCAGGAGGTTGTGGACCGCATTGATGACAATCCCTTCCTGGCATCTCGCCCCACCCTCACATCTGCGGAAGGTGATATTGGTTGGAACCGGGAGGGTATGGGGGTCTTCTGATTTGATCACCACCCCATGGTTGTCACAGGCATACCATCGGCAACGCTCATAGGTGATATCCTGACAGTCATTTTTGATCCCTGAGACATCGCTGATATACTCGATATAGACATCCTGGGCCAGGAAGCGGTGGGTGTTGAAGAGGGAGATGCCCGAGCCGTGGGGGATGGATCGCTGGTTGTAGTCATTGTTGTAGTCATAGCCGGTCCGCCAGACCCGGCCGATCTTACACTCGGTAAGGGTGATATCGGAGCAGTCGGCAAAGCGGGAGGCGGTGCCGATGATATTTACCTTGTGGAGTTCGATGTTGCTGCAGTGGGTGAGATAGAAACCGTAGACATTGGCCATATATCTTGTGGCGTGGCGGAAGGTGATGTTTTCAATCCGGATATAACTCTTCCCTTCGATAGTGAGGACCGCATCCCTGACCCCGAATTCGAGTTGATGGAGTGATTCGCTGGGTGGTTGATGGTCGGGCATATGGATGTAGAGGACATTATGGGTGGAGTCAAACCACCAGGAGCCGTTGTGTTTGATATAGTCGACCTCGGCTAAGGATGATACTGGATCGAAGGGGTCAGGATCGACCGGTGGGGGGAGGGTGTCGTCCTCACCCGGTCCGCAGGGAAAGCCTTCGAAGAAGGGACGATACTGGACATCGTAAGGCCCTTTGAGCTGATAGACGGTCTGGATCTTTACCCCGGGATTGGTGAGACGATAGGTGTAGTTGTAACCGGAGACCTTGGTGAATCTGGTCTCATCAACCGGCTCACCACCGGATACCTCAACCCCATCCTCACCCAGGTAGGTGATCCAGTTGCCTGGAGATCCTGAGTTTCTGGGCTGGACCTCCTCCCGGTAGACCGCCCGGGCAATGATCACCGAGTCTCCAGCAGTCAGCGTATTGGCCGCCTTGGTGAGGGTGGCCCAGGGCGCCTGCCAGGAGCGTCCGGAGTAGTTGTCATTACCTTTGGTGCCATGGACCCCATCCTTATCGACATAATAGGTGGCTGAGAGGAGTAGGGCTATAATCACACCCATCACTTATAGGATATTTTATTCTCTAACCAAACTATAATTAAATATCAGTTTTTACATCGTTCTCAAAACTCACCCGGGCCAGATAGCGGCGATTTTCACCTTCCCCACACCGGCTTTTCATCATACCAGATCGTAACTGTTCGGTGATCGATGGTGTGGTGAAGCTCAGGTAGTCCTCCGGATCGACTGCTTGATCCGATCGATCTGTGGGCCAAAGATGGGGTGGGTGAGGAGGTAGGCGGTATTGTTGTGTCGGAGGGGATCATCGGATCGGGACAGTCCGGCGGCGGTAAATGTTGCTGATCCCGGGACCGGCGAATACTCCTCGAGGTGGATCCCGATCCCGAGTTCCTGGATAAACTCGATCGTCCGGTAGACATCGGCTACGGTCTGATCCGGAAGTCCTACCAGGATATTGGCATAGATCTCTTCCCTTCGGTATCCTGCCCTGGTGAGTCGCTCAACCGCCTGGATGAGCCCATCACCACTTCTCAGGCGGAGGTCTTCAAAGCCGATTCTCGGCTTGATGAATCTGGCCTGATACATCACCTCGGCCACCGGTTCGGTGATATCCTCAAAGTAGAGGCCATTGGGAGAGTGGAAACGGGCCCTGATCCCCATCTCCAGTAACTTAGCGAAGATGGGAAGGAAGTGTTCCTCACTCCTATAGAGGAGGGCATCATCATAGAAGGCGAAATCCCTGATACCCTTCTGGTGGAACTCGGTGATCAGATCGACGACCGCCTCAGGATCCTCCCGATGGAGGTGAGGGCTGATCCGATACCAGCCACAATAGGGGCAGCGGAAAGGACAGCCCTGTGAGGTCCGGAGGGTGATGTATCTCAGCTCCGCGTAGTATCGGTAGCCGATCCGGTAGTAGTCGAGACCGGTGATCTCAACCGGAGGGAATCTCTTCCCCAACACCTGATTGATCATCTCGATCAGTTCTTGCTCCGCACCGGTGAAGACGATATCGGCCCCACTATTCTCCTCGGCATGTTCGGGACAGAGGATGGCATAGACACCACCGAGGACGATCGGGGCGGAGAATCTACTGCGCACCCTCCGGATCGCCTCAAATGGACCCAAGTACCAGTAGGTCATCCCTGAGTTGACGAAGATGATGTCCGGGGGTTCGATTTCCTGGAGGATCTGATCGAAGATCTGGATGGGAAGACCATACCTTTTATAACGCCTTGGGATATCTCGATAGAGAGCCGGCTTTGCCACCACCTCGGTCAGATACTTGCCATCCCCATACCTGGTGAGATAGCGAGACGGTTTGGGCCAGCTTGTTAGCCGGGGATGGAACCGATCGAGACAGTCGATATAGTCGATCACGAAACCTAACCGGTCGAGGATGTAGATCAGCTTGAACAGCCCGATCGGCTTGGCCCAGAGGTCATAGGCGGCAAAGTCATAGATCCACGGGTTGATGATGAGGGCGCGCATTACTTCTTGGCCAGCGCCTTCTCAATCACCCCGAGCAATCGCAGCACAATGAGGATGAAGATGCTGGCAATTATCGCCAGGAGATAATAGCCAGCCCCGATAACCAGACCGAGGCCGGAGACCAGCCAGATCGTTGCTGCCGTGGTGAGACCATGGACCTCGCCCCGGGCCCGGATGATCGCACCGGCTCCGAGAAAGCCGATCCCGGTGATCACCCCGGCCACAATCCGGTCGAGGTCGAAGCCGAGATCGAGGAAGTGGAGGCCGAGGATCATAAAGATGGTCGACCCGAGACAGACCAAGATGATGGTCCGGAGTCCGGCCGGCTTATGCTCAATCTCCCTCTCCAGGCCGATCGCACCACCAACCAGGATCGAGATCAGAAGTCGGAGAATCATCACCTTCAGTTCCATTGAGTTATGATAGGGTCGATCCGGGTAGTGTCAATGGTGGGTTACCGCTGGAACATCTCGAGCAGAAAACGGGAGGGCGGGATCGGCTTCCGATACCGGTATTTGAGGTAGCTGAGATAGAGCTCCTGGAGGGCACGGGTGATGGCAACATAGCAGAGCCTCCGCTCCTCCTCAAGCGACTCCGGATCGACCGTCCCCCGCATCGATGGCAGGATCCCCTCATTCATCCCGATCAGGAAGACAACCTTGAACTCGAGCCCTTTGGCCGAATGGATGGTCATGAGTCGGACCGTATTCCTGCCCCAGTCGACCAGATCGAGACTCTCCAAAAGGACTACCTGCTCTAAGAGCTCCCGGGTCTGACCGGGCCCAAAACTGCGGGCAAACTCTAAGAACTCGGTCGCCTCCTCATGGCTGAGGGCACGGGCCATCGATTTTGATACCGAACGGAGGCCATCGAGGATCGCATAGGGGGTGAGGTGGTCGACCTCCTTGATCTGATTGATGAGGAGGTTGGCGATCGCCTTGGGGACCCTCGCCTTCAGGATCGATTTGAGAGCACGGGTTGCCCTTCCGACATCCTTCCGGATCAGGGCCTGGAGATATTGAGTCAGGGCCTGGACCCGCTCCCGCTCATAGAATCTCTCCGAACCAACCACCTGATAGGGGATGCTGGACCTTACCAGTGCCTCCTCAATCACCCGGGACTGGGCATTATTCCGGAAGAGGATGGCAATATCAGAATAGCTGTAGCGGGAACGGACCAGCTTGCTGATTGTTCCGGCGACATAGTTTGCCTCATCGAGCTCATTTCCAGCGGTGTAGACCGAGACCCTTCCCGGAGCATCCTTTGGCAATAGCCCTCCGGTCCCTTCCTTGAGGGCTAAGGCGAGATGACCGATCCGTTCCGGAACCCGGAAGCTCCGGGTGAGGAGGAAGGTCTTCAGGCCATCAAGCTCCTTCATTGCCTGATAGATGATCTCCCTTTTTGCCCCCCGCCAGGCATAGATCGACTGGTCCTCATCGCCGGTGAGGAAGAGGTTCTGGCGTGAGATGAGTTTGACAAACTGATACTGGATCGGGGTGATGTCCTGGAGTTCATCTAAGAAGATATGATCGAAGAGGCTTTGATAATAGGAACGGAGATCATCGTGTTCTCTGAGGAGTCGAACCACCAGATTGATGAGATCGTCATAGTCGAGATAACCCTCCCGTTTCAGGTAGTCCTGATAGCGTGTGTAGATGCCCTTCACCTTCCTCTGCCACTTGGTCTCCTCGGCCAGATCCCCGGGACGATAGCCCTGGGCCTTGAGCAGACTGATCTGCCGCATTATCCCCCGTGCCTGATTCTTTCCCAGCCCCCATCGGGAGAGGATCCTCAACCCCTCCTCCGGAGAGAGGATCTCAAAATCCTCGGGATAGTCGAGGCGGTAGATGTCCCGTCTCAGGAATCTCATCGCAATATAATGGATCGTTCCGATCCAGAGATCCTTTAGCTCCCGCTGGATCAGATGCTGGAGCCGTGTCTTCAGATCCTCAGCCGCCCGATTGGTGAAGGTGAAGACCAGGATCCGTTTGGGGTCGACCCCTTTCTGGATCCGATCCGCAACCGCATAGGTGAGGGTGGTCGTCTTACCGGTCCCAACCGATCCGAGGAGGAGGACCGGTCCATCCCATTCGATCGCCTCCCTCTGGATCTCGGTCAGCTCGATCTCGGTGGTGGAGATCTTTGGTATCCTCACCCGTTCCTTCACCTCAACCCCGCTCCCACCGATCAGCTCATCACAGAACTCCTGGATACCCGGCCTCTGCTCCGGGTCTGGATTGAGTGCCCGGGTGATGAGGCGGAAGAGCCGATCCGGAAAACGGCGGGTCGGTTTCACCTCCCCTTTACTGATCAGCCGCTTCAGCTCATCAAGGTTGTCGGCGAGGAAGGGGGGGTTACCCGAGATGATCTCATAGAGAATGGCCCCCAATGCCCAGATGTCGGTCCGGTCCGAATAGTGGCCGGACCATGCCTCTGGTGCCATATAGACCGGTGTCCCCGCAGTCGAGAGGGAGAGGGAGCCCGGTTTTAAGAATCGGGCCAGACCGAAATCGGTAATCTTCGGCTCCCCCCGATCTGAGACGATGATGTTCTCCGGCTTTAGATCCCGGTGGATGATCGATCGCTGGTGGGCATAGCCGATTCCCTCACCAACCCGGGCAATAATATTTACCGCCGTGACCAGATCGAGACACCGCTTCTTGTTGAGTATCCTCCTCAGGGACTGACCCGGGACATACTCCATGGCCAGGCTCAGCCTCCCCTCGATGATATCGACACTGTAGAACCGGACGATGGCCGGGTGTTCTAAGGAGGCAAGGAGCCGGGCCTCCTCCTCCAGCATCCGGACATCCTCCTCCCTCATCCGGGCCACCTTGAGGGCGAACTGCCGCTTGAGGATGGTATCCTCGGCTAAGAAGACATCGCCGAAGGAACCACCCCCCAGCCACTGGATGATCCGGTATTTTCCGAATCTGGTCTTAATCAATCGGAAAGGCGGCGAGGTGGATCAGAGAGTCCTGATAGCGGAGGGCCCGGGCAACATAGCCCTTCCCCAGGCGGGCCATAACCCTACCCTGACCACCACCCTTAGTCCTTTTCCATCGCTTCTTACCGTTGAAGATGTGGTTCAGGAAGGGCTCGATCTCGATCCGCCGGGTCGGCTGGTGATAGTCGATCGCCTCCAGACCATAGCTCTGGATCAGCTTCGGCTTGAACTTATCGAAGATCTCCCGGGAGGAGAAGTAGTCGAGGCCCAAGATCCGATCGCCACAGACGATCACCATCCCATTGGCATGGATCGGCTCCATCTCACTAACATAACGGTTGAGCTCATCGGTCAGGTTCTCATAGATGTCATGCATCGATGAGGTCTTGGAGAGGGTTCGGGTCGACCTCAGCTTCTCATCGATCGATCGCCAGACCTGCTCCTGGTAAGGGCGACCCCGAACGGTGGCCTCGGCGATGATGGCGCGGATGGATGGGAAGGAGCAGGTCCGACCCGGAGCAAACCTCGACTCACCCTCCCACCGATTCCGTTCCACACAGGTGGTCGGGATCCTGGTCCGCTTATTCGGCTCCAAGATGAGGCTGGTGGCCACGATCCGATTCTGGAGGGCGCCGATTACCTCCTCACCATCGATCATGAGTAAGGGGCGATCGGCCCTGTTCTCCATCACGATCTCCTCAACCCGGGCCTGAGGGAGTTCCTCGATCACAACCCGATCTGAGATCTCATCAAGGGTGAAGAGGCCATCAGTCTGATTCTCACCGGTTAGAGGGTATAGGAGGATGTTGCTTAAGAAGATCGGTTCACCAACCTTGACCATAGTTTATGATAATTGGCCGATCCCTTCCGTCAAGATGAAAGGTGATGGCTCATTTCAATCTTCTGCCGGGGAGTCTTAATTTCACTTCTTACAATTTCGAAAAGGTGAAGATGGACAACCTAATGTGAATAGGAGAGAGGGAGAAGGGGAGATGAAAAGGGGAGGAGGAAACTTAATAACCCAATGACTCAATAACTCAATGACATAATGACCCAATGACTTAAACCAAACCGAATGAATCAGATAGACCAAAATTTCGCGGTTAGGAAACCGCTCCTACAGATAGATATAGACCAGATGAACCAGACAAACCAGATAGACCAAACAAACCAGATAAACCAGACAAACCAGATAGACCAAACAAACCAGATAAACCAAACAAACCAAACAAACCAGATAAACCAGATAGACCAGAAAGACCAAAAAGGTGCAGCCCCGGCGGGGAGGGGTGACACCGGGGCTGCTTTTAGGGGAGGGAAGCTAAGTGATGGTAAAGTTTCCTTTTATATCTCGCTGCAGTATTTTTATGTATAATTCTATCCTGGACCGATTTGTCGATGATCGACTGGACCATCGGCAAAAGCTTCTGGGCCTCCTCACGCTTATCGGTGGTGAGGAGTTTTTTCATCATTGTCCGGAGCCGCCTTTTCTTGGAACGATTCTCGAGATACCGCTTCCGATTCTGGCGGATCCGTTTGAGCACACTCTTCGACTTCGGCATACGGAAGGATTTTAGCGATTACGAAAAAACGGTCAACCCTTTTCATCGCTTTACATCCAACCCCATCCCACTATAATGATCCTTAGGAGGTTGTCATGATTCTGATCGGCCTGATTTGTGCCACAACGGTTCTATGGCAGGAGGAGTTTGATAAGGGGGTGGGAGACTTTTCCCAGCTCCATGAGTATGAGGTGAAGATTGAGAACAGAGATGGGAAGCTGATCCTTACCGCCAATCCGCGGTTTGAAGGCTTCGCCTCGGCCTGGATGGCGATCGATGATAAGATTGAGTTCACCAGGGATGATATCCTGAGGTTGAGGATCAGGGTGAAGGACAACAAGGTGAGACTCCGCTACTTCTATCTTGCTGAGGAAGGAAGGGTCTATTATGCCGAAGAGGAGTTCATCTCCCGATCGGAGAACTGGCAGGTGGTCACCATCCCATTCATCTGCGCCAAACCCTTCTACTCCAGTAACTTTCCCTGGGCCCTCACCCCTGGAAAGAAGACGCCATTCTTCCTCTTCATCGAGAATGCCCTCCCCGGTAGCTTCGAGGTCGAGATCGACCGGATTGAGATCCTGAGACTAAAGGGGGAGTGATGCTGCCGGTTGTGCTTCTCATCATTGCCAACTATCCCTGGGCACCCAATGTGAGGGTGAGCGTTGAGACCCCCTGGGATACGCTCGATCAGGGTGAATCCTGTTTTGCGGTCTGGGGCGACTCGATCTACTCGATCTGTAACACCGCACAGAGGAGTCGGGTCCCGATCGCTCCCTTTGCCTACTCCTTCAACGGTGGTGTTAGCTTCACCCAGGTCCCATTCACCGACTCGGCAACCGGGATCACCTGGCATACCGATCCGGTGATCGAAGTCGACGATTCCGGTCACATCCATATGCTCATCCAGTTTTCGATCAGTCGTCTCAACCATTACTTCTCAACTAACGGTGGTAATACCTGGTCTGATACCACAACGGTCACCTCCAGCTATGGGGTGGACAAACCCTGGATGGTGGTCAATAAGAATGAGATCTATATTGTCTGGCAGCAGACCTCGGGCCAGACCGGGATCTGGTTTGCCAAGTCCACCGATTATGGACGGACTTTTACCTTAAAGCGGATCTCCTATAAAACAGGAGTTACTGCCCTCTGTATGGATGAGAATGAGAATCTCCACCTCAGTCTTGTCGCCTGGGGGGATGGGGTCTACTATCGGAAGTCGACCGATAAGGGGGAGACCTGGACCCAAGAGAAATACCTCTCCAATTATTACTACCGGAGCGGGTATGGTGATCGCTGCCCGATCAACTCCATCACCGCCCATGGCAATGCCATCTTCATGACCTGGGTCGACTCCCGTAATGGCAACTGGGATGTGATGGGGATGAGATCGACCGATGGAGGAAATACCTGGTCGAACCGATTTGTGGTCAACGATTCCACGGCTGGTGGGCAGTTCAAAGGCTGGGCACTCTTCGACTGCTATGGTGGCCTCCATGTGATCTACTACCACTGCCCCTACTGGCCCACCGGACCCACCACCCCTTTCTCCCTCCGGTATCAATACTCACCGGATTCGGGTCAGACCTTCTATCCCAGCGTTCGGGTCTCGGATACCTGTGCTCCGAGCCTGGATGAGTTTACCGGTGAGTATCATATCATCAGGGCTGATAGTGAGTATGTCTATGCGATCTGGACCTCGGGCCGGAATGGCGATGATAATGATCTCTACTTCTCCAAGGCAAAGATCTCCGAGGTGAGCTGTCCGGAGCAGAGAAGCCCGGTCGCCAGATCTCGCTCCTTCACCATCCCCTCAATCTGGCATGGTGAGGTTGTGCTCAAATCCACCCATCCCTTGGTGCGGATTTCCGTCTATGATGGACTCGGTCGGCTGGTGCGGAGGATCGAGACCGAGGGCAAGAAGGTGATCCGGTTAAAGAGTGTTGATCTTCCCGAAGGGATCCTCTTCCTCCGCTGCCAGCTTTCCGATCGAACCGAGCTTAAGAAGGTGGTGAACATCTGGTAAGGTGTAGCTCTGCTATGGCGACTGAGCAGTGGTTAGAGCTAATCGGTGCCTATAACCGGCACCGGATGAGATTGAGATCTAAGAAGGCGGTTCTCCTCGTCATCGATATGCAGAATTTCTTCCTCGATCCCAGATCCCCCGCATTCGCCCCGGATGGTCGAAAGATCATCCCTCGCATAAGAAGGCTGATTCGAGCATTCCGCCGGATCAAGCGGCCGGTGATCTATACCCGCCACGGCCACCATCCGGATCGGATCGATGTCGGGATCCTGGGCTGGTGGTGGGATGGGATGATTGTGGAAGGGAGCGAGGAGAGTGAGATCTGCTCGGAGCTTAAACCGCGCCGTAGGGAGAAGGTGATCCACAAACATCGCTATTCCGCTTTCTATCAGACCGATTTGGAGTTAATCCTTAAGGGTTATCAGGCGGAGGATCTTGTGATTACCGGTCTCCTCACCAACTGCTGCTGCGAGACCACGGCCCGGGATGCCTATATGCGTGACTATCGGGTCTTCTTCCTTGCTGATGCCACCGCAGCCGCAAATCAGGAATTCCATCTCGCCTCGCTCCTGAACCTTGCCTATGGCTTTGCCTATATCACTACTACTGATGAGGTTATCAAGATGCTCCAGTTATGAATCCGATCCCCAGGACCGGAATGTATCCCTCAACTCCCCAGGGGTTGAATCCGATACCGGTCTTTAGCACACGGTAACAGCCCGCCTCCAGGATCATCTTCTTCACACGGAAGCCGAGGAAACCACCACCCGCAAGAAATCGCTCCTGGGATTTGGGATTGGGTGATCTGACCCAGTAGATAATCTTGCCACCCCAGTATAGTTCATCCATTCCCAAATCCATACTCATAATCAGATCGGAGTAGAGACCACCAGAAGGGTTGGTGAGGAAGATCCAGGGTAGACCAGAGATACCGCCCCGCAGGGCAACATAGACCGGCCGTTTGATAATGAGAAGCTTGGAGGCACCACCGATCCCGGAGGTGCCACAGTTGACCCCGAGCTCCAACCGCTCATCGAAGACAATCCATCTCAGCCAGCCTTCGATGAGATAGGGGCAGATACTATAATTATTGAGCGTGTCTGTCATCACCGTGCCAAAGAAGTTGATCTGACTTATATCAGCGGTATGGGAAGGATCGCGATCGAATGGCCGGCGGTTGATCCGGGCGGTCTCCATTGTTGTCAGGACCGGACAGCCGGTGGTAAGGAGGAAAAGGAGGAACCATTTAGACATGTGAAGATTCTAATTACTATAATCTGATCTGTCAAATGATGTCGCTTGACAGGCTCAACCCCTCCGGTATACTTAAGTATGATGATGGTGACGATCCTTATCGGCCTCACCTCCCTTTATGGTGGGAGAGGCGGTTATGAGTTATTTAATGCCCGGACAGTTGAGTTCGGTAACTTTGCCTTTGATCTCATCGCCGACTATTACTATCAGGGTTATATAGATACCGCTGATTCCGATACCTTCCATGACCGTCGCCATTTTGGATCGGGCTGGCTCACCCTCACCTTTGCCCCCTTTCCTTATTTTGAGCTCTTCGGTCATCTCACCGGTTTTCTCCACTATGACGAGAAGGTGGAGCCCATAGAGATCCCGATCCGGGCGAGAAAAGATGCCTATGTCTATGGCTCTCGATCCTTTGGTGGCGGGGTGAAACTCGGTTATCCGATCGTGGATGGCTTTCCATTTTCTCTTATAATCGGTGGGAGGGCTGCGATCACCGCCTCCTTCAACCCACCTCAAAATTATGATACCCTGATCAATCGTGGTTTCCCTCCCCCTGAGAATCATAGCCCCGATTATGATCTGAGATTCCTGACCACGCTCGAATTCGGGGCCTTGGGGTTGAATTTAAATCTGGGCCAGATCATCCGGGGTCGGGACCGGAATACCCTGCTGGATCGTCCCGATCTCGGTATCTATGGTCTTGGACTCGATCTCAATGTCCGGAATCGGACCTGGCTCTTCGGTGAGATCTATACCCTTGGTGACAGTTCCCACTTTACCGGGGGTCTGAAGCTCGGCCTCTTTCCCAACTCCACCTTTGATATCTTCTTTAAGCGAAGTCTTTCCGATTCCCAGTGGCGGGTTGCTGCCGGACTTTCGATCTTCTCCACCATCACGCCCCAGGTGAAGAAGGGGGCGGTGATCTCCGGCAGGGTGGTGGATATGGAGACGCAGACACCGCTTCTGGCGGTTATCTCCTTCCCGGGTAGTGATGTCCGGTCGACCATGACCAGACCCGATGGCAGCTATCGGGTTGAGCTTCCCCCTGGTGGCTATCTGATTCTGGTTCAGGCCTCGGGCTATCGACCCAAGGAACGTCCGATCCAGGTATCGGCCGGATCCGAACTCATCTTCGATGTTGCCCTCACACCGAGTCGGGGTTATCAGGAGCCGATCGGGAGGATAAGAGGGAGGATCTTCAGTGAGAGGGAGGAGCCGATCGATGGTGAGGTTGAAGTGCTCGGTGCTGATGTTCCCGAGGTGAGAGCTGAAGGGGGTGAATTCCTGATCGAGGTGGAACCGGGCCGTTATGAGGTTGCGGTCCATGCCCCAGGTTATCGCCCGGCCGGGAAGATCATCTATGTGAAGGAAGAGGGTGAGGAGGTTCAGGCGGATTTCTATCTCAGAGAGGAGGCTCCGATACCGGGTGGACTGGGCAAGATCTCCGGCTTTATCCGGGATAAAGAGACGGAACAGCCGATAAGTGCGAGGGTGAGGGCAGGGGGGAGGGAGGTGATGACCGATGAGATGGGTTATTATGAGCTTGAGGTTGGCGCCGGGAAACCCTTGGTCCAGGTGGAGGCAGATGGCTACCGACCGGGGAAAAGAGTGGTCGAGGTGGAGGAGGGTAGTGATATCCTGCTCGACTTCTTCTTAGTCCGGAAGCGCCCAAAAGGGGTGATTATCGGGTCGATTTATGAGGCGGAGACGATGGAACCGGCGGTGGCTGAGGTTATCATTGAGGGGAGGAAGGTTAGTTCCGTCACCACCGATCCCAGGACCGGCATCTTCCGGATCGAGACTGAACCGGGTGAGTATTATGTCTCGGTGCGGAGTGATGGGCTTGAGACGCCGAAGGCCAAGGTTGAACTTGAGGCCGGTGAGATTGAGGTTCTCACCTTCTACCTCGCCCGAAGGGAGAAGAGGGAGGTTTCCATCCCCAGCTTCCGTCCGATCTATTTCGATTATGGGTCCACCCAGTATCGATATGAGGATATCGATTATCTCAACCGGGTTGCTGCCTATCTTCTGAAGCATCGTGATCAGCGGATCGAGATTCGGGGCCATACCGACAGCGTCGGTCCCGAACTCCAGAACCTTATCCTCTCCCAGCGACGGGCCGAGGTCGTCCGGGATTATCTCATCAGCCAGGGGGTGGAACCAGCCCGAATCTATGCCCGTGGTTATGGTGAGAGCCTCCCCGTAGGAGATAATCGAACCCTCTCTGGAAGAGAGCTCAATCGGAGGGTTGAGTTCCGGATCCTACCTTAGATTTTTGATCAATCTTTTCAGCTCCGGAAATCGCTCAATTAGATGATGGATATCAAGTCGATACTTCTCCCGCTTAATTTTGCTTCGGCTCTTATCCCTCAGGGCCAAAAGTTTTCCATAGAGCAGATCTTCCTTATTCGCAACCTTCATTCGGTAGCCCAATACTTCATGAATCTCACCTTCTCAAATCTTCCACTCGCGCCATTTCGATAACACAGTCAAAGTCGAGCGTCACCATTGGCTCACAATAGGCATTAACCGCCATACCACCGATCACCACATAATCTATCTGCTCCTCATTTAGTAGATTGAGAAACTCCTCAATGATGTCGGTGGAGGAGTTGGTTACCCGGTTGTAAAATTCTCTTCCTTTCAATCCATCCTCCCGATTTTTACTTCTAAGAACAGGTAATTCATCCCACAATACATCCTATCATACAATGCAATCTCATTGCAGTCAAGCTCTATATTACCATACAAACACGATTATCCTCCTGCGGTTACGAAGCCCGTTTCGTTCAGCGGTCACGTCCTCCGTCTTCCTCAGCCGTAACCGTTTACACCTCTCCGCGATCATCCGGACTTGACAAATTTTGCCAGCTCCTTATAATGTAAACATATGTTTACAAAGGATCGGATCCTGGCATTTGTCCGCCACTTCATCGCCGAACACGGTTATCCACCCACGGTGCGGGAGATCGCCAGAGGGGTAGGGCTCAAGAGCACCAAGGCGGTCAAGTTTCACCTCGATGGGCTCGCCCGGGAAGGGAGGATCAGGAAGATACCCAATCGGGCCCGGGGGCTGGTGGTGGAACCATTTACCCTGCCGATTG
>QNBE01000005.1 GCA_003645615.1 Caldifarciminota bacterium | reverse complement strand
TAGCTGACTGCAGGCGGTCCGATCTCCTTGAGCCGATTCCGGGCCCAGTCGACCAGTTCGATATTCTCCCGCACCCGCCAGAGGGAAGCCCGCTCAAAAAGCTCCTTGATCAGACTGTCCTGAGGCAGGGTATCGAGACCGGCGGTATCCTCGGGCTGGATCGGATAAGAGACCTCCACCTTAAGACTGTTGATGTCGATTCCCACTCCGTAGCGACCCTGAAACCAGACCCTGTCATCACCCGCCTTATCGAATGGGTAGACATCCTCACCCCCTTGATCGATGAAAAGGCCGAGGCCGGGAAAACCGCGCCGCCAGTTTGCCGAGCCCTGACCAAGGCCGGCCTCATAGGTGAAGTAGTGGTCATTACCCCCACCATCGATCAGGATTCCGATCGAATTGAAGATCCCGACCCCCTGACCGCCAGAGGTTATATAGCTATCATCACCCTTACGATCGATCAGGATCCCGACCGAGAGGTCATGCCCCTCACCCTGGGCCGGACCATGGGTTGAATAGTAGAGATCAGAGCCTGACTCATCGAGGAGGTAGCCGAGGGCATAGTGGATCCCTGCCCCCTGGGCATACTCGGTGGCCAGATAACGGTCATTGCCGGCCCGGTCGATCAAGCAGCCGAGGCTGAACCAGTAGCTCGTCCCCTGTCCGTAGACCTCAACCTCATAACTGTCATTGCCACCGCCATCATAAAGGATCCCGATCCCGCCCGAGGCATGGGGGCGCCAGCCGATGGCAAAACCCTGGGCAAAGGAGCGGTAGTTCTCCGGCAGGAGTGGATGGTGGCGGTATTTACCACCCGCATAGTAACTATCATTTCCGCTCGAATCGATGAGGGCACCAAATCCGACCACCGATCCAAACCCCTGACCATTGCAGTAGATCCGATAGCGGTCATTGCCGGCCCGATCGATCAGAAGGCCAACACCGAAATTGCCTGCCCCCTGAGCGAAGAAACCACCCTCATAGCTGTCATCACCGGCACAATCCTCCAGAATCCCGAGGCCGAAAAGTCCGCTACCGAGTGAGTGGTGGAGGCCCAAGTAGCGGTCGCTTCCCGAGAGGTCGTAGACGATCCCGACCCCGAGGATCCCTCCTCCAATCGCTCCAAACCGATCGGAATCGTAGACATCGTCACCTTCAAGGTCGATGATCATCCCCAGCTTCTTAAGGCCGATCCCGGCCCCACCCGAATAGCGGTCATTACCACCGGGATCGATAATGATATCCCCATCCTCATACCGGTCATCCCCCCGGCTCCCGATCACAACCTTATACCCCCCAACCTCGAGCATACTGGGCAAGGATTCCGAGAGGGTATCGACCCATCTGATCAGATCCGGGATGAGCTCGTAGAGCGAGGCGCCCGCCGAGATGATCTTCTCGACCTCGATCTTCTTTGCGATCCTGAGGATATCCTCACACTCCCATTCGAAACCGGTGTCGATCACCACCCCTTTGATCAAAACCGCCTTGAGGGTATCATCGAGAGAGTCATCCTCATCGGCCCAGATAATCGGGATCTGGACCAGCAAACTCTCCAGCTCGGCCGTGGTCAGTCCGGCTAAGGCGGATCGGATCAGGCTATCCCCTGATCTTATCCTTTTTTTTAATTCCGTGAGCGGATCCCCCCTCCCCCCCTCGATCTTCAACTCCATCCCCAGCTCTCTTCCGATCCGGTTCAGATTCAGTTCGGAGAGGATCTCTTCAAGATGGTCCGGGATGGAGAGGGGATCATCCATCAACCGGTTTATCACCTCAAGCCGGAAGCTGTCCTCCCTCGGCCACCGCTTCCCATAGCCGAGATCGTGTTCGGATAGATCGAGCAGATCAAGCGACTCCTTGATCAGACTCTGCTCAGAAGGGAGGAAGAGGAAGATGATAAGAAAAATCATTCAGAATCTGATCTTGATCCCGATCCCCTTCCCCTCTTGAGGATCGAGCTCAACCCGGTGGAAGATGGCGATGTCGATTATGGCCAGGATCCGGTTGGCGATGAGGAGACCGGTGGCAAAACTGACCTTCTTCAGGGCATCGCGCATCGTCCTTCTCAGATACCAGTAGTGGAGCCGCTCATCGGTCGACTCCCAGCACCACTTATCCTCACCGAAGATACCATTACGCCTCAAAAACTCCTGTTGCTTCTCGTAATCGCCTGGATAGAGGTCGATCGCATCCCTGAGCACATACTCATTATAGAGATCGGCCGATTGGTACCTTTCAACCAGATCGAAATACTCCTCATCATTGTCAAGGTTGGCATGGGCGTGGCGGGCGGCATAACTCCGGGAGATCTTCCGATACTTATTGGCATAAAGGGTCATCGAGCCGTAGAGGAACCAGATCCCGGCCTCGGCCAAGAGGAAGGCCTTGGCCCGGTCCTTCTTTAACATGAGATGGCCACCGCCCGGAAGGATTGCCGAGGTGAGGATCGCCCTCGTCTTGAGCGGAACAACACCGATCATAAAGATTAGCAAGAGGGACATGATCACCTCACTGCAAATCGGAAGAAGTGGGTCTCATCCCTATCAGATGTAGTTGCAACCAAGCGGAGGATGTAGACCCCGGGTGAGAGCGAGCTCAGGTTGAGCGGCTGACGATTCTCCTCTCCCACCATGAGCCCCTTAACCTCGATCACATCAGAACATCTCCGGCCCAGAACATCGATAACCATCACCTCCACCTTTGCCTCCTGATGGAGTTTGAACCGGACCACCGCCTTCTCCGAGGCGGGATTGGGATAGAGATAGAGGCCGGTGATCACCCGATTATTGGGAGACTTGCTGATATAGACCTCACCCTCATAACGATCCCCCTCCCCGGAGAAGTGGACCTCATCGATCGGAAGATCCCAGGCATAGACAAAACCAGAATCAGAACCGGCAACGAGCTCATAGTCTCTGTCCTGATCGAGATCGATCAGGATCCCCGGTGATGAGAAACCGCCAAAGCCAAAGAGAGGGGAGAAGGAGAAGGAGTCCTTCCGGGAGGCCTTGATCGAAAGGCCTGAACCACCATAGAAGAGATAGGTCTTCCCTTCCATCGTGCCAAGCAGAAGCGGTGGCCCGACCAAGGTATCGGTCAGGATCGGAAATCCGGTCATAAAGGAGCCGTTCGGATTGAGGCCATAGATCCGATCCCGACCGAAGACGAAGATCTCTAAGAAGCCATCATGATCCGGATCACCAAGGGCAGAGATGAAGAATGTGTCCTTCAGCTCAACCCATACCGGCCAGCCGTCACGGATCGAATCCATATCGGCAAGATAGAGATCACCATTCCCCTGGGCAACAAAGACCTCATTCTTCCCATCCCGATCGAAATCCTCAACCAGAATCCCGTTCCGGGTAAAGGCAACATTGGGAGGAACCACGACACGATCCGAGACGATCCCGTCCTTATCGATATAGAAGAGGCGACCGTCGGCTGCGGCGGCAACAATGATCCTCTGATCATAATCGAAGACGACCGGATCGGTGTAGATCTCAGCGGAGAGCTCGATCGGAAATTTCTCGACCTTACTCCCATCACCGTGATAGGCATAGAGCCTCCGATCCGATCCGCCAAAGATGATCTCCGGGCCACCATCATTATCCAGATCGAAGAGGAGCGCACCGGTATAGACCTCGGTCGGGACACGAACCGGAAAACCCTCCATCACCGTTCCATCATCATCAAATGCCTTCAGTTCAAAGTCGACCAGACCGACCACCTCATCCCTCCCATCGGAATCGAGATCGCCGGTGACCGCGGGCCGGAGGAGGGTATCGCGCATGGATCCGAAGAAGCCCGAGGGGTGGAGATAGCCCGAGCCATCACTCCTGAAGACATAGATCGAACCGAATGCGGTCGAGACGACGATCTCCGGTGACCCATCACGATCGAGATCGCCGCTCCTTATCCCGGTGATCTTAGGATCACCCGGGATCTCAATGGGAAAGCCGGGCTGATAGAGGTCGAAGGTGAAACCAAGGTTCATGAGGGTATCCGGTTTCGACCTCACCTCGACCCCGATCCGGGTGAAGCCATAATAGCTCTTAGAAGAAGGGCTGGTGAAAGGTCCAAACCGATCATTACCACCGACAAAGAAGGGGTCAAACTTAGACCCATAATACTCCAAGGTATCACCGTAGAACCAGCCATCGAAGTGCTGGAGACCGTCCGCCTCCTCGAGATCGATCCCCTTATGCTCGGGATCGATCTGGACCTCATTATACTCGTAGTTATCCCAGATCACCCGTTCATCGACATGCCAGATCAAGATCCCGGAGCCGGGAAGGAAGAAGTCATACTCCGCCTCATCGACATAGATCGGTATCCCATCCTCGACATCGACGATGATCGTATCCTTATGTTTCACATCCTGCTGCCGGTTCTCAATCAGAAAATACTCGGTCGGAGAGATCGGGACCTTGATGATTGCAGGCCTCGACAGAGGGAACTGGGTCGTATCGACCTCGGCACGCATCAAGGCGATAAGTGACTCCGGATCGGTGACGGTGATGACACTATCCCAGTCCCAGAAGATCCCCCGGAACCAGGGGTCATGGAGGGGGGTGATCGTCCCCTCCGGAACCCCGATCGATCTCATCCCAACCCAGCCTCCGGTGCCCATGATCGCCCAGGCCCCTACCCCGCAGGAGTAGCCGGTCACATCATAGAGGTCAAAGTGGCCAAGGATATGGCCGAACTCATGGACGAGCATCCCCTCCAGGCCGAACATGAATGAGTCGACCCTGGCCATCTCCGGCATAATTACCCCGAGCTCGACCGTATCCTTCCCCTCATTGAGGAGGATGTAGGGTCGGCCGAGATAATACTCTAAGGCCCCCTGGGGGATGGTCACCGCCGGGATGTCGAGATCTCTACCGAAGATGTAACTGGTCTGGTAGGCGGCGCCGGCATGGAAGACGATTACCGCATCGTACCGGTCGAAGTCGCTGATCGTGTCCTTGTCCGCCTCCAAGAGGGCATCCTTCATGAGTCGACAGAGGCCGAAATCCCAGTATAAGGTATCACCGTAGTAGCCGATCGTATGGGGAACGGTGTAGGTATCATAACGGCTGTAGGGCATGATGGTGAAATCGACATAGAGTTTGCCCCTCGAGTTGACCAGATAGTAGTTGCGGAGATAGGTCATCAGGGCGGTAAAATAGCGCTTCTCATGAGGGGGATCAGAATCGAGCCCCCCCTCCTCGATCGAACTGTAGCCCTCAAGATCGAACTTGCCATTACCGGTGGTCCGGGGGTCATCATCCTCCTGGAACTCGACCCGGATTGCCAGGATCCGGATCGTATCGACCCCGGGATGATCGAGGAGTCGCCGCCTCAGCTTACGGACATCCACCCTTCCGAAGCGTTTGAACACACCGGGATCCTTAAACCGGAAGGGCTTCCCCTGCGGATGATTCGATCGGACGATCCTGAGGGGGAGGTTGAAGAGGAGGGGTAGAATGAGGAAGAAGATCAAATCAGTTCAGCGGAGAGAGAGGGATTCGAACCCCCGATCCGCCTTTCGGCGGATATCCCGTTTCGAGCGGGACGCCTTCGTCCACTCGGCCATCTCTCCATCGAGGATTATACCCCTCAGGATATCAGGGTCAAGAGATCCTGGATCGGGATCCGATCCCCCTCTGGTAGATCCTGCTGGGCACAATTCAGATGGATGAGGCACTTGGGACAGGAGGTGGCAAGGATCTCGGCACCGGTCGCCCTCGCCTCCTCCAGCCGGGAAAGCTGGATCCGCTTGGAGTAGACGGTACAGCTGATCCAGGAGGCAACACCACAGCAGATGCTCTTCCTTCTGGTGTGCCTCATCTCAACCAGATCGAGACCGGTTGAGGCGATAATATCCCGGGGCAGTTGATCCAGACCAAGATGGTGGGAGAGACGGCAGGGGTCCTGATAGGTTATCGTCTTCTTTTCGGTCTCGAATTTATGACCCTTAAGGAGTTCGAAGATATGATAGACCTCAAATGGAAGCGAACCGAAGTGGCGCGGGTAATCAAGTTTGAAGGTCCGGTAGCCCTCCGGACATGAGAAGACCACCTTCTTCAGACCCTGTTTCTCGATCACCTCGATATTGTGTTCGGCCAGTTTGCGGAAGTTCTCCAGATCCCCCATCCAGAGGAGATCGTGGCCACAGCACCGCTCCTCGGGGATCAGGGCCGGTTCGATACCGATCCGGTTGAGCAGTCGAACCGCACTTCTGGCAATCGATCCGGTCTCGAGCTTGAGGTCATAGAAGATGGTATCGAAGAAGGGGAGGCAGCCGGTAAAATAACCGATCTCGCTCCTTTTGTTGAATTTTAACCCTTCTGCCCACTGGAACTTATCCGGCTTCAGTTTGGGATCGGTCATGATCCGCATCAGGCTCTGGAGGGCGCCACCATGGGAACAGTAGGCCTCCTCCCCCAATCGATTGGCGATCTTCCGGGTCAGTGCGGTGAACTGAAGATAGTCGAGCTCCATCGGACAGACCTCACTACAGAGGCCACAGGTGAGACAATACCAGATATGGGGATTGTCTTTGAGACCCTCAACATCTTCATGGATCATCCGAACCAGGACCGATCGGGGTGAGAACCGGCTTTCGGCCCGGGAGACCGGACAGATTCCGGTGCAACGACCACACTCGATGCAGACCAGACCTCTCGTCTCAGAAAGGAGGTTAAGGACCTCGCCCAAGCTACTCCTCTTTCTTCTTCTGCTTCTTTAGAACCTCTAAACCGTAGTCATAGCCGCGCTCAAATGCCTTCAGATTGAGTTCCAATGCCCGCTCCGGAACCGAGCCCGGGATCGCCTTCTTCATCGCCTCATAGGAGACGATACCGGTAATCGCCGTGAAGAAACCGAGCATCACCAGGTTGGCAACGATCCTCCGGCCCAGCTCCTCGGCGATCCTGGTTGCCGGGATCGCATAGGCCCGGATCTTCTCCCGGATCTTCTTCGGCTTGACCAGATCCTCGTCATAGAGGAGGATGCCCTCCTCACTCATCTCCGATTGGTATTTCTCCAAGGCCTCCTGGGACATGGCGATGAGCACATTGGGATGGGTGACATAGGGGTAGAGGACCCGTTCGGTATCGATCACCACCTGGGCACTGCAGGCACCACCTCTGGCCTCGGGTCCGAAGCTCTGGGTGAGGGTGGCATGTTTCTCTTCAAAGAGGGAGGCGGCCTTGCCGATGATATATCCGGCCCTGATAATACCCTGACCGCCAAAACCGCAGACCCTGATCTCAGTCATGATTTACCTCCTACTTTTACATATTTTTCACCGAGAACCTTCTCGAACCCCTTATTGATGGACTCGAGAAAGGTGGGTCTTTCCCGGTCGATGAACTTACCGCAGATAATCTTGGTCTGAAATCCGATCTCAACATTGCGGGTATCCTCAAAATGGCGGATCTCGGCATTGTCATGATAGAATTTCATAAGATCGATACCCGAGCCGAGCCGGTTACGCCGGGCATAGATCGTTGCACAGGGCGAGATCACCTCGATCACCCGAAACCCCTTCTTGGTCAGCGCCTCGGCGATCGAATCGGTCAGCCTCCGGATGTGGAGGACGGTCCAGCGGGCAACATAGACCGCACCGCAGGCATCGGCAAGATAGGGGATATTAAATGGATATTCGAAGTTACCATAAGGGGTGGTGGTGGTCTTGGCCAGGATCGGGGTGGTGGGAGCGACCTGCCCCCCGGTCATCGCATAGTTGAAGTTGTTGATACAGATGACGAGGAGATCGAGATTCCGCCTCGCCGCATGGATGAAGTGGTTACCGCCAATTGCGACCAGATCACCATCCCCGCTCATCACCACGACCTGGAGTTCGGGGTTGCCCAGCTTCAAACCGGTGGCAAAGGGGATCGCCCGGCCATGGGTGGTGTGGAAGGAATCGAGCTTGATATAGCCGGCAATCCGGCCGGAGCAGCCGATGCCGGAGACGACACAGACCTTGTCCAGATCGAGATCAACCTTTTTCAGGGCAGCAATAAAGGCGGTAACCGCCGTCCCGATCCCGCATCCCGGACACCAGATATGGGGGATCCGATCCATCCTCAAGAGATCCTCCATCGGATGCTCAATCTTCATGCCACCTCCTTTATCGTCCGGTAGATGTCGGCAGGATCGTGGACCCAGCCGCCGGCATGGGGAACCAGCTTGGTGGTGCACTGCCCCCTGGCACACCGTTCCACCTCGAGATAGATCTGGCCATAGTTCATCTCAACAACCACGATCGCCTTCACCTTTCCCGCCAGTCGGTTGATATACTCCTCCGGAAACGGCCAGACCGTGATCAGCCGGATTGCCCCGACCCTGATCCCGTCTCTTTTGGCCATCTCGATCCCACGGATCGCAACCCGGGAGGAGATGCCATAGGAGAGGACCACAACATCGGCACCATCGATATCGTGTTCCTCAAACTCATAGATCTTATGGGCATTCTTCTTAATCTTATTAATGAGCCACTCGACATTCTTCTTCTGGGCCTCGGCATTGATGATCGGATAGCCCCGTTCATCATGGGTGAGTCCGGTGAGATGGAAACGGTAGCCATCCCCTGCCTTCACACCGTAAGGGATGAGGTCTTTGCCCCTCTTATAAGGAAGATATTTATCCTTTGGCCCCTTATAATACCTCCGGGGAACCAGCTCAATCTCCTCAGCCGGAGGGATGATCACCTTTTCAGTCATATGACCGACACACTCATCCATCAGAAAGATGACCGGAACCCGATACTGCTCGGCCAGATTGAAGCATTTGATCGTGAAATCGAAGCACTCCTGGACTGTGCTCGGGGCCAAGGCGATAATCTCATAATCGCCGTGAGAGCCCCACCGCGCCTGCATCACATCCGCCTGACCGGGCAGGGTCGGCAGTCCGGTTGAGGGGCCACCCCGCTGGACATTGACAACCACAGTTGGGGTCTCAAGCATCACCCCGAGACCGAGGTTCTCCTGCATCAGGGAGAATCCCGGACCAGAGGTGACGGTCATCGACTTGACCCCGGCCCAGGAGGCGCCAAGGATGGCGGCCATTGAGGCCAGCTCATCCTCCATCTGGATAAAGATGCCACCGACCTGGGGGAAGCGGGCTGAGATCCTCTCCGCCACTTCGGTTGAGGGGGTGATTGGATAGCCGGCAAAGAACTTACAGCCGGCCGCTAAGGCCCCTTCGGCACAGGCATGGTCTCCGTCCAGATAGTGGGCACCGGTCAGGACATCCTTGGGATCAGCGGTCAACCCTCCTCCTTCTTGATCGAAAAGATGGCAAACTCCGGACAGATCATCTCGCAGAGTCCGCAGTTGACACAGTCATCCGGGTTCTTGACATAAGGGGGGTGATAACCCTTGGCATTGAACTCATCAGAAAACTCCAAGACCTTCCGGGGACAGAACTCGATGCAGAAACCACACCCCTTGCACCGGTCCTTGATGATGATCACCTCGCCCCGGATGGGCTTAACCTTATCGGCATCCAGCGGTTTGCGCCAGAATTTCATCGCTGGAATTATATATGAACTGCCCCGGGTGTCAACCAGACCGGTATCAGATACCAGAATTATCCGCTACTCTATCACTACCAGCTTTTCCACCCATCTCTCCTTAGGAGAGATGAACAGTAAGAAGTAGCAACCAGGGGAGAGCCTAAATTTGGTGATAGCGGTGATCCTACCCATCACCCGACCAGCAGCATCATAGAGGAAGGCCTGATTACAGCCGGGGGGGAGAGAGATCACCACGCCGGGGCCATGGATAAGCCAGGCAGGGTGAGAGCTGACTCGCTTCAATCTCCAGTCACCGAGTTCGACCTGAGACCCGAGCCAGGGCTCATAATCGACCCAATCGCTGACCGGATCACCTCGACCGTTCGGATTCGTCTCAGGATGATATGGACCGGTCTTGTCGCCCCACCAGTTATATTCCGCATTAATGATCACGGTCGAGTCGACATTCTCGACTCCGTAATAAAAATTTCCGTAGATATCACAAAAGTGAAGCTCTGGCTGTGATCCCTCATCACAATACACCCCGCCTCCAGTATTATAAGAGATGGTGCAGCTATCGATCATCGGTGAGGAACCCTGGCAAGAGATGCCGCCCGCGATAAGACCCTTGTTACCAGATATCACATTCTCTTTGATGAATGGTGAGGAGTAGTTGCAACTGATACCTCCACCTCTGGTATTTTCAGCCGTATTATACTCGATGCGATTGCCGATGATGATCGGAGCCGAGTTCTCACGACAATAGATGCCACCCCCATTGTCTCCAGCACTATTCCGCATGATGATGTTATCCTTGATGATTGGCGATGACCTACGGCAGTATATCCCACCACCATTTCCGAAGTAGAGGAGGTAGCGGGCGGTATTGTCCTGGATAATATTATTCACAATCTGGGGTGAGGAGGAATCACAGAAAATGCCACCGCCATCATCGTTGTAGCCCCACTGGATAGTAAAACCGGAGATTACTGTTGCAGTATCGACTCCGGTTGTAATCTCAATAACCGAGCCATTGTTCGATCCGTCAATAATGGTTGAGTCTGGTCCAGATTCACTCCAAAGTTTTATCCCGGCGGTTGAGGGCCAACGGATATTCTCATAGTAGGTTCCAGCGGCAACAAGGACGGTATCACCACTCCGGCAGGAATCGAGTGCGGTCCGGATCCGGTTCAGGGTAGAATCTGGGTGCACATACCAGATTTTCAGGAAGAGAATGATCCCAACCAGTCCCATCGACTAATTATACCCGATCTCACCTCCCGATCAACTCATTTGATCTTCCCTTTCAGGATCCGCTTTGTCGCCTCAATCTCCTCCTCAGTCACTCCCTTCCGCAACTCTTCCAGCTCCCTCATCACCCGGCGAACTTCGCACCCTCTGCCGCCGAGATCCACTCGAGCCGGAGCCGTTCCGGTCTGATCCCTGTACCGCCTCCCTTTCCCTCTCCCATTCACCTACCTCAGCAGGGTGAGGACGGTGATGGCCTTGATTGCGGCGACAATGAGGAGGGTGGAGATCAGACCGCCAATCGGGAAGAGGATCAGAGAGCCACCGATCCCGCCCAGCCATCCGCCGAGAAGATCGGCCCCATAGAGGGAACCAACCGTTGCCCCGATCTGGCTCTGGTCTTGAAGCAGAAGGCTATTTCCAATCGGAAACTGGAGGCCGATGAGGCCGCCGGCAGCTATGGCCAGGAGGAGGAAGCTGATCTGGGATAGAAGTCCGGAGCCGCACCCCTTCAGGATCAGGATTACCCCGATCAGGAGTAAGGGATAGCTGAGAACCGCAAGATCGATGAAAAAGAGGACTCTCCTCCGGACCCTCCCCCGCTCCACCAATCGGGTGGCCCACCAGGAGCCGATCGCCATCCCGGCCATCATCGCCGTAATCAGGAGACTGACCATAAAGTAGACATAACCGTAGAGGATCTGGAACCCCATGATGAGGATGAGCTGAAAGACCATCCCGGCCATACCGGTGGTAAAGATGGCCAGAATGATCCCCCTCCTCTGGTTGATGCAGCCGAAAAGGAGGTTGAGGAGGATGATAATCCCGACCACCACCAGGGTGATGGGGATGAGCAGAGGACCAACCGATTCAATCCGCTTGAGAAGATTCTCCACCCACCGGGCCCGGGCCGCACTCCAGTATTCCAGGGTGTAGAGCATCGCCATCGGATGGAGATCGAGGTTCTTCTGGGCCCTCACCCCTTCAAGCTCAGACCAGAACCAGTCCTGCCAGATCGAGCCAAATCGGTAACGGATGTGTCCCTCGGTGAGGAGGCGGGTCGGGATCGGACGCTCATAGAACCTTTTGATCAGAGGATCGAGAGGTTCGCTGGAGAGGTTCAGCTGAGGGGAAGCAACGATGAGATTGTAATCACCCGGAATGACAAAGAGGTGATCAAAGACCGACCTCAAGGTGTTGATTATTGACCGGTTGATCATCTTCAGCTCCCGGGATAGGTAGGTGAGGGAGCCGGGCAGGTAGAGGACGATGATCCCATCCGGTCTGAGCCGATATCGAGCCAGTCGATAGAACTCATCGGTGAAGAGACGATTGATCTGGAGGTCGGTCGGGGCCGAGAGCCCGATCAGGATGAGATCATACGAATCCCTGGTTCTTAAGAGAAAGAGACGGCCGTCAAGGTTGTGGATCTTAACCTTAGGATCGGAGAGCTCCCTTTCGGTGAGGGAATCGGCCAGATCCCTGACCGCGGTGATAAGAAGCGGATCCAGCTCGACATAATCGATCTTTCGAGGGTGATATTTGAGCAGTTCACTGATAATGCCCCCGGTCCCGCCGCTGATGATCAGGACATCCTCAATCCGGTCCTTAAACAGCAGGGGGAGATGGACGAACTCCTCAACAAAGGTGATGTCGGGGTAGGGTGAGGTGAAGATCGGGACCCCGTTAACATAAAAGGCCTGTTGTTCTGCCCTCCGGGTGACCGCAACATTGCCGTAGTAGGAGTCCCGATAGAATACTACCTTCTGATTGAAAAATCGCTTCCGGATCGAGATCGCCTCAATTTTAGTTGCCAGAGGGGAGATGTAGAAGAGAAGAGAAACCGCGGTTGCCGCCAGGAGCGGGATGCGGCCCCTACCAATATAAAGAGAGAGGGTGAGAAGGTTGATGATGGCGATGATGAGGGCAATCCGGAAGGAAGAGAGGAGGGGGATGAGGAGAAAACTGAGGATGATACCACCGATGATTGTCCCTCCCGTCTCCAGGAAGTAAACCCTGCCACCGGCCGGACCGACAACCCCTTTCCGATCGGCATAGAGGCGGCAGACAACCGTAAATAGCCCACCATGGATGAGGCTGACCGGGAGAAGGAGTAAGAGGGAGAGGTAGACGATTGAGGATAGACCCAGGCCGACCCCGGGGACAGGCTGGATCAGAGATTTGATGATCCGGACCAGATAGACCATGGTCGGGAGGCCGACCGAGAAGATCAGGGTGAGGATGAGAAAGATGGCGAGCCGGAAACGGCTCCGATCAATCATCCGTCCGATGAGAAAGGAGCCGATCGCCTCCAGCACGACCCAGTTGGCCAGGATGACCCCGATCGAGAGCTCATTACCGGAAAAGGTGATGATGAACTCTCTCAGGAGGACAATCTGCCCGACAATGCCACTGGCGCCGAGGACGAGGATAACGAAATCGATCACGGGCTCCAGATACCGGGAATCTCGGTCTGGCAGAAGGGGCAACGACCATCCTTGATCCTGTTCTCGATCACGGTGAAGTGGATCCGGTAGATGAGCCGTTTACCACAGACGGGGCAGTAGGTCGAGTTGTAGCGGTGGCCCGGAACGTTTCCGATCGAAACGAACTTTAGCCCGGCAGACCGAGCAATATCATAGGCCCGCTCCAAGGTCTTTATCGGGGTGGGGAGGAGCTGCTTCAACCGGTAGTGGGGGAAGAATCGGGAGAAGTGGAGCGGGGTGTAGTCACCAAGGTTATCCCGGATCCAGACGGCCATCCGGTGGATATCATCGGGATCGTCATTCAGGCCCGGTATCAGAAGATTGACGATCTCGAGCCATTTTCCCTCCTCACGGATGATCCTCAGCGTCTCGAGCACCGGTCTTAAGGTGGCACCGGAGACATTGCGATAGAACTCCTCCCGAAAGGATTTGAGATCGATCGTCACCGCATCGGTAAATCTAAGGAGGGCACGGAGCGGTTCGGGTTGCATCGAACCGTTGGAGTGGAAGATGACCCTGATTCCATTCTTCTTGGCCAGACGGGCCAGATCGTAGACATACTCATAGAATGAGGTCGGCTCATTATAGGTGAAAGAGAGGGTCGGAACCTTCTCCTTTTGAGCAAGCCTGATCCCTTCCTCGGGAGGGAGGTCGATGACAACCTCCATCTCCTCGATCGAACGCTGGGAGAGGTGCCAGTTCTGACAGAACTGGCACCGGAAGTTGCAACCCGCCGTCCCGAAACAGAGGATCTTACTTCCCGGCAGCATGTGGTGGACCGGCTCCTTCTCGATCGGATCGATATGGACCGCTGAGGGGTGGCCATAGACCAGGCTATAGAGACGGCCATTATAATTGATCCGGTTGCGGCAGAAGCTCCGCTCGCCCGGCGCGAGGAGACACCTGCGAAAGCAGATCTGGCACTGCACCCGACCTCTGGCCATCCGTCGATAGAACATCGCCTCCGACATCTTATCCTCCCCTTTGAGCAGATGGAATAAGAAGGGGAGGCCGAGAAGGCCTTTCAGGAAATCCCTCCGGCTGAGGGCCATCTCAGTCCTTCAGCCAGTAACCGATTATGGCTCCAACCGCACCGAAGGCCCACTTCTTGACCGACTGGTCAAAATCGGGGGCGAGGATCACATATAGTCCCACCCCGAGAATGATGAAGGTGATGATAATACTGACCCAGACCTTCACCTCCGGTGGGGGGCCTTTTCCACGAGAGAAAAGACGGGAAAGATTTCTGGTAAAGCTACGGAACATCTCAACTCTCCCGGGTATACAATTTGGCCTCAACAATCCTCCGGCGGGCGATCTTTACCCCTTCTCTCAGGATCTGGCGACCGGACCGATCCTCCCGTTTCAGTCGCCGGAAGACCGGAAACAGGCTGGGGATGATATGGCAGGCGATGGTGACATCATAGCGAACCCGCCCCTTGACCCAGACCCGGAAGAAGAGTCTCCTCCCCCGCTCCTCCCAGTACCAGTCCCGCCGTTTCGGAAACTGGATGTCGATCTTATTGACCGCAATTACCATCTCCAGCCAGGATCGGCGTGGTAGCCTCTCCCCCTTCTCATACGATTCCAGCATACTCAGGACGATATTCTTCAGATCAAAATCGGAGAGTTCTGGTCCGGCCTGGGGATGGCTGTGGAACTCACCCATGATCGTCAAACCGAAGGAAAAACCGTGGAGAAAATCCTGGACCCGGTTCCAGGCGGCAATGTTGCCCAGGGCAACATGACTCGGTCTCCTTTCGGCGGTGAAGAGGGGATAGCTCATATCGAGGACCACCACCGGTCTGATCGTCCGCTTCACCTTGCGCCGGCTCAGCTTACCGAGCAGAAAACCGAAGGATTCGTTCTGAGGGGTCTCAATGACCGTAGCCAGAAGGGTAATGAGGCAGTCCCGCTCGATATAGACGATCCGCTCCACCATTAGATCGTAATCAGACCGGGGTTGATGTCAAGTCGACTGGTTGACAGGTGGGGTTCACCCCATATAATACTAATATGAGCAGGAGAAAGGAGCGCCTTGAGGACCTCGTCGATATCGGTATTGCGCTCTCCAGCGAACGGAAGATGGAGCGGCTGCTTGAGCTCATCGTAACCGAGGCGAGGAAATTCACCGGGGCCGATGCCGGCTCCCTCTATATCAAAGAGGGGGATAAGATCCGATTCTCGGTGAGTCAGAATGAGACCTTGGAGAGGAAGCTGGGCCGGGAGGCGGCAAGGGCGGAGTTTGTCCCATTTCTTATGCCGATATCGAATGAGTCGATCGCAGGCTATGTTGCCAATACCGGCAATATCCTCGATATCAAAGATGTCTACCATCTACCCAAGAATGTTGAGTATAAGTTCAATCGCTCCTGGGATGAGAAGACCGGTTACCGGTGCAAATCGATGCTGGTCGTCCCGATGCGGGATCGGGAAGGGGAGGTGATAGGTGTCCTCCAGCTCATCAATGCCCTCGATAAGAAAGGACGCATCCGCTCCTTCCGAAAACGGGATGTGAAGCTGGTCCTGGCGCTCGCCTCCCAGGCGGCGGTGGCGGTGAAGAATGCCAAACTGACCGAGGCGATCCGGCAGCAGAGCTATGATACCATCTTCCGCCTCTCAACCGTGGCCGAGTTCAGGGATATCGAGACCGGCCACCATATTAAGAGGATCAGTCTCTATTCGGCCGTCCTGGCCCAGAAACTGGGATTGGATGAGAATCGGGTCGAGACGATAAGGCTCGCCTCAGCCATGCATGATGTCGGGAAGATCGGCATCCCGGATTCGATTCTGCTCAAGCCTGGTCGGCTCACCCCGGAGGAAAGAAGGATCATGGAGACCCATACCCTGATTGGAGCCCGGATCCTCGGCGGCTCGGATTCAGAACTGCTCAAGGTCTCGGAGAAGGTTGCTCTCACCCACCACGAGCGGTATGATGGGCTCGGATATCCTAATCGTTTAAAGGGAGAAGAGATTCCGCTCGAGGGGAGGATCGTCGCCCTCTCCGATGTCTTTGATGCCCTCTCCAACCGGAGGGTCTATAAGCCGGCCTTCTCGATGGATAAGGTCGTCGAGATCGTCAACCAGGAGCGGGGGAAACATTTCGATCCCAAGGTCGTCGATGCCTTCCACCGAGGCTTTGATGAGATCATGCAGATATTTGAGGAGTATAAGGAGGTCTGATGGGCAAGGATGATCGGGAGAATGTGATCAAGACCGCAATCACTCAGATCGAGAAGCAGTTCGGTAAGGGTGCGATCATGAGGCTGGGTGAGGGGGCCAAGATCAAGGTCGATGTCATCCCCACCGGCTCGATCAGCCTTGATGCCGCCTTGGGGATCGGTGGTCTGCCCCGGGGGAGGGTGATCGAGATCTACGGTCCTGAGGCCTCGGGTAAGACCACCCTCGCCTTGGAGGTGCTGGCCCAGGCCCAGCGATTGGGTGGCTATGGCGCATTCATCGATGCCGAACATGCCCTCGATCCCGCCTATGCTCGGGCGATCGGGGTCAACCTCGAGGATCTCCTCCTCTCTCAGCCGGACACTGGGGAACAGGCCCTTGAGATTGCCGAGATCCTGACCCGAAGTGGGGGGATCGATGCCATCGTCATCGACTCGGTTGCCGCTCTGGTTCCCAAGGCTGAGATCGAAGGTGAGATGGGCGATGCCCATGTCGGCCTCCAGGCGAGACTGATGTCTCAGGCCCTCCGGAAGCTGACCGGGGTTATCTCCAAATCGAAGGCGATCGCGATCTTCGTCAATCAGATCCGTCAGAAGATCGGTGTGATGTTCGGCAATCCGGAGACAACACCCGGTGGTCTCGCCCTCAAATTTCATGCCTCGGTCCGACTTGAGATCAGGAGGATCGCCAACATCAAGAAGGGTGATCGGGTGATCGGATCGCGGACCAAGGTTAAGATCGTCAAGAATAAGCTTGCTCCACCGTTCAAGATTGCTGAATTTGACATCCTCTATGGTGAAGGGATCTCCCACTTTGGTGAGCTGATCGATCTCGGCGTGGAGACCGGTATCATCGATAAGGCCGGAACCTGGTATTCCTATCGGGAGGAGCGGATCGGTCAGGGTAGAGAGGCGGCAATAAACTTCCTAAAAGAGCACCCGGAAACCTCAGCCGAGATCGAGAAGAGGATTCGGGCCGCCCTCGGTCTTGTCGATGAGAGTGGTGAGGATCGAACCAAGAAAAAGGGGTAGAGTATTACTGGTCCTGGAACCGGACGAGGGGCTGATCGTCTCAACCCGAGCTGTGCGAGAGGAGGGGATTCGACCCGGTGATGAGTGTGATCCAGCAACCGTAGAAAGGTTACGTAAGGAGAGCCGGGTGCTAATTCGTAAGCGGATTCTCCATCTCCTCTCCCGTAGGGAACTCTCATCCCATGAGCTTAAGCGGCGATTGGTAGTGGAAGGACATGGTGAGGGCCTGATCGATGAGATCATTACCGAACTCACCCAGAGTGGGGTGATCGATGATGACCGGTATGCCCGGAGCCTCATTCATGATTGGACCGTGATCAACCCCAAGGGGGATCGGGCGATCGAATTTGAGCTGGTAAGGAATGGCCTCAAGCCGGATAGGTTTCGTAAGCTTATTGCCGAGCGGGATGAGCTGAGTGTGGCCCGTAGTTTCCTCAGGAAACTCCACCGCACCAGACCCAATCTCGATCGAAGTCGGATTAGAAACCGCCTCTATCAGCGGGGTTTTACCAGTACCACCATTGATAAGGTGCTCGATGAGATCGAATGAACTGAGAAGAATATTTCTCGATTATTTTGCCCGACTGGACCATAAGATTGTTCCCGGATCATCGCTCATTCCCAAGGATGACCCCACCCTCCTCTTCACCTCTGCTGGGATGGTTCAGTTTAAGCCCTACTGGTCCGGCCTCACTGAGCCACCTTTCCGGCGGGCGGTCAGTGTCCAGCGGTGCTTGAGGTTATCGGATATTGAGAAGGTCGGCCGCACCACCCGCCACCTCTCCTTCTTTGAGATGCTGGGCAACTTCTCCTTTGGTGACTACTTCAAAAAAGAGGCGATCGAATGGGCCTGGCGGTTTCTGGTTGAGGTATTAAAGATCGATCCCGACCGCCTCTCGGTCTCGGTCCATAAGGATGATGAGGAGGCCTATCAGATCTGGAAGGGGATCGGCCTGGAACCGGTCCGCTTGGGGGATGAGGATAACTTCTGGGGCCCGGCTGGAAAGACCGGGGCCTGCGGCCCCTCTTCAGAGATATTCTATGATCTGGGTGAGGAGCTGGGATGTGGTAAGGATTCCTGCGGACCGGGCTGCGACTGTGATCGGTTCCCCGAGATATGGAACCTCGTCTTCCCACAGTTTGATCAGAAAGAGAACGGGGAGAGGCTCCCGCTTAAGAATCGTGGGATCGATACCGGAATGGGGCTGGAGCGGTTGGCGATGGTTACCAGTGGCCAGAAGAGTCTCTTTACCACCGATCTCTTCCGCCCGATCATTGAGGAGCTGGAAGGGATGTTCGGCTCCTCCTATCAGGGCAATGAGGTCGCCTTCAATATCATCGCCGATCATACCCGTGCCTTGGTCTTTGCCATTACCGACGGGATCATCCCCTCCAATGAGAGCCGGGGCTATGTCTTAAGGAGATTGCTCCGTCGGGCCCTGGTCTACGCCAACAAACTGGGTTACTACCAGCCATTCATTCACAGGCTGTCCATGACCGTTATCGACCTAATGAAGGAGATCTATCCCCAGCTCGATGTGAAGAGGGAACTGATCGAATTTATCCTTAAGGCCGAGGAGGAGCGTTTCTTGAAGACGATTGCAATCGGCCTCGAGGTCTTCGAGTCCCGAGCCAAGAAGAGGATGAGTGGTGAGGAGGCATTTCTCCTTTATGATAGCTATGGCTTCCCGATCGAGCTGATCCAGGAGCTGGCTCAGGAACGGAAGATTGAGGTCGATGTTAAGGGGTTTAATGATCTCCTCACCCGTCGCCGCCAGGAGTCCCGTCGCACCATGGTCTTCACCACCATCGATCTCAACTTTGTCAAAGAGGTCGACAGGGTGGAATTTAGGGGTTACGAGACCGATCGGCTCGAGGCCGAAGTGGTGGGATTTGCTCGAAGGGATAAGGAGATCTACCTGGTTATCAACCCAACCCCATTCTATCCGGAATCTGGTGGTCAGGTTGGTGATCGGGGGGTGATTGAGGGTAAGGATTTCCGGGTCGATATCGATGATACCTTCTATTATCAGGGCCTGATCGTCTCTAAGGGCAAGCTCACCGGTGATTTTCAGCCCGGAATGGTTCGGGCCCGAGTCGATCAGAAAAGACGACAGGAGATCCGGAGGGCCCATACCGCCACCCACCTCCTCCACCGGGCCCTGAAGAATGTGATTGGAGAGTGGGTGAGGCAGGAAGGCTCCCTGGTCGAACCGGGGCGTCTCAGGTTTGACTTTATCCAGTTCCATCCGATCTCGGAGGAGGATCTCGCCCGGATCGAATCCCTCGTCTACGAGAAGATCCTGGCCGATATCGAGGTCGAGAAGTTTGAGACCGATTTCCAGACCGCCCTCAGGATGGGTGCGGTTGCCCTCTTTGGTGAGAAGTATGGGGATCGGGTGCGGGTGGTGAAGATTGGTGACTTTTCTATCGAGCTCTGCGGTGGTCTCCATCTCGATCGGACCGGTGAGATCGGCATCTTCACCATCCAGAAGGAGAGTGGGGTTGCTGCCGGCATCAGGAGGATCGATGCCCTGGTAGGATTTCGGGCCCGAGACGAAATCATTAAGCAGATGAAGTTGATCGGGGAGCTGAAGTCGATCCTGGGGGAGAACCTCCTGAATCGGGCCCGTCAGCTTGATGAGGAGCTCCACCGGTTAACTTCACAGATAAAGGAGATGAAGAAGAGGCTGGTAGCCTATGAGGCAGAGCAGGCAAAATTTGAAGAGATTAACGGTCTGAAATACTATCGACTGATTTCTGATCTCGATGACGAGGGGATGAGGCTGATCGCCGATCAACTCCGTCGAAGGGAGATGACCTTGGGTCTTATCCTCCAGAAGGATGGCCGTATTGTCACCTTTGTCAATCCCGAATTGACCGATAGGATAACAGCGGTAGAGATGATGAAGGTCATCAACCGGAGGATCGGCGGTGGTGGTGGCGGTCGAGGGGATCTCGCCCAGGGGGGAGGGATCGATGTCCAGAGAATCGATGAAGCGGAAAAAGCGCTCAAGGATTACATCAAAGAGAAGTTCCGAGACTGAATACGATCATACCTTAGCGGAACTGGAGATCTCCCGGCGGCTCGATCGTGTCTTTGGCACCACCTACGACCTGAAAAAATTGGCTCGGAGGATTACCAAAAGGATTGGTAAGGTTATCGACATCTCGAATTTTTATTTCGCCCTCTATGATCATAGGGAGCGACGACTCGATTTCATCATCTATTATGAGGATGGAAAGGAGATCCCCCATCCTTCGAGGAGACTATCCGGCGGGATGACCGAGTATGTTATCGAAAGGAAGCAGTCCCTCCTGATCAACCGCGATATCAAGGGCCACTGCAGGCGGCTCGGCATTACCCCCTATGGTCGCGATGCCAAATCCTGGCTCGGGGTTCCGGTCACCTTTCGGGGCGAGGTCCTTGGAGTAATCACCGTCCAGGACTATTATAACGAAGATGCCTTCTCCAAGGATGACGATCGTTTCCTGAGGAATGTTGCCGCCAAGATCGGTATGGTCCTATGGTCGACCCGCCAGGTGGAGGAGAGCCGGCGGCGAGCATCGCTCTTTCGACTCCTGGCCCAGGTCGCCAAGCAGTCGACCCGATACCTAAATCTCGATCAGGTCCTGAGATATATCGATAAGGCGATCAAGACCAATGCTCCCGAGCTCTCCTTCCGTCTTTATATCAAAACCGGCGATCAGCTCAATCTTTATACCCATGCCAACGATCGAGACTGGAAGATCGATCTCCCCATGATCCTGAGCCTTGGTCGATACTCCACTGAGGAGGAGACGATCATCGCCTTTCCTTTGAACTGGCGGAGGTCGATCGTCGGTTTCTTCACCGTCCGATTCGGCCCTTTTACGCCCAAAGAGGAGGTTAGGATATTTGAGTCCCTTGCCGATCAGATTGCGATTGCGATCGGCAATGCCCGCCTCTTCCAGGAGACCAAAGAGAGGGCCCGGCGTCTCAATATCGCCTTTGATATCGGGAGGTGGATCACATCAACCTTGGAACTTGATGATGTCCTCAACCGGATTGTTGATGCGGCAGCGGGTTTTGGCGGAAATAATGTTGCCATCCTTCTTAAGGATGAGAAGACCGATGAACTCTATATCCGTGCTTATAAGGGAGACTTTCCCTTAGAGAAGGTGAAGAAGATAAGGCTAAAAGTTGGCAAGGATGGGATCTCTGGGCATGTTGCCATCACCGGTCAGGATTATTATGCTCCTGATATCACCGTCGATCCCTACTTCTTTGGCCTCTCAAAGAAGACGCGATCGGAGGCCTCCTTTCCCCTTAAGATCCGCGGTCGCGTGATCGGGGTCTTGAGTGTGGAGAGCTACAGGAAGGATGCCTTCTCTCGAGAGGACCTGATGACCCTCTCGCTTCTTGCCTCGGTTGCCTCGGTGGCAATTGAGAATGCCTCCTTGTATCAACAGACAAAGGAGCTCTCGCTCATCGATCCGCTTACCAAGATCGCCAACCGGCGCCATTTCAACATCATGATTGAGAGTGAGCTCCTGCATGCCCGCCGCTTCTCCCGCCCCTTTTCGATCGCAATGCTCGATCTCGACCATTTCAAGGATTTCAACGACCGATTTGGTCATCTCATCGGCGATCGTCTCTTGGCCCATGTCGCCAAGGTGATTGAGAGCCATCTCCGGGAGGTCGACTTCGTTGCCCGCTATGGTGGTGAGGAATTTATCGTTGTCCTTCCCGCCACCGATACCACCGATGCGGTGACCGCAATCGAAAGGATCAGGAAGGGGGTTGAACTAACCCCCTTGAGGCGGAAGAAGATCTACCGGATTACGATCTCAGCCGGTATCGCCACCTACCCCATCCATGGCCTCACCGCCAAGGAGTTAATTGTTGCCGCCGACTCGGCACTCTACTATGCCAAACGGCACGGCAGGAACCGGGTTGAGATCTCAAGTTAAGATGGGGTATAAAGGACAACCCGGTTCCGGCCCTGCTTCTTCGCAAGGTAGAGGGCCTGATCCGCCATCTTGATCAGTTCCTCCCCAGAGGTGGCATCGTCGGGGTAAGCGGCCACCCCAGCAGATAAGGTAATCCGCTCCCCCTTTCCGGCTGAGTAACCTTCCTTTTCAATTCTTTTTCTCAAATTCTCTGCGATCTGATACATCTCATTACGATCCTTCCCCTCGGCAAGTATGATAAACTCATCACCCCCATAACGGGCGATAATGAGATCGGGGAACATCTCGGTATAGATCCGGGCGATCCGATAGAGGAGCCGGTCACCCATCGGATGGCCAAAGGTATCATTGAAGGTTTTGAACTTATCGAGATCGGTGAGACAGACCGAGACCGGCCTGCCGTTTGCCTTTGCTCCCCGAATCGCCTCATTCAGTCGATCCCGGAAGAACTGGATATGGTAAAGTTGGGTCAGCTTATCGATTGAGGCCGAATATTGCAGCCGCTGGAAGCTCATCGCATTGTTGAGGGCCATCCCGGTTGCAGCGGCGATGAAGTTGAGAATCTGCTTCTGATCTTCACTGGCCCGGTTTAGCCCACCCACTGCAATGACACCGAGTAGTCGGGTCTGGAAGATGATTGGAGAGCAGATCTGGGGGCGATAACCATGACCTTCCCGGGGGAGATAGAAGGAGAACTCCTTATCGGTAAGGGTGAGCCGCCTCTGGGCAACCAGTCCCACCCTCCCCTCACCAAATCGTAGGGAGAGACGGGTGAGTTCCTCCCGGGGGATGCCGGTTGCCGCAATCGGCCGGAGATACTCCTCATTCTCATCGGCCAAGAAGAGGACCGCCTCATGACAGTCGACCGCATTGATGACGATCCGGATCACCGCCTCCTTGATCTCATCGAGAGAGAGCATCGATGAGAGGTGGATTACCGAACTTAAGAGCTGCTGATAGGTGAGATTGAGCCATTTGATCCTGGCGGTAAGATTCTTTATCTCGGTTGATAGCCGCCTGATCTCCCCCTCGAGCAGACTCTCCTTCTCACTAACCCTGCCTTTGAGTCTCCCTTTCGAGGTGAGAGCAACAATCCAGAGGATAAAGAAGACAAAAGTTAGAATGGCAAGAATCGGGACCATTCACTCTTTCACCAGTCTATAATACCTCCGGACCTTGAGGTCCCGGATCAGTTCCGAGACCGGACCATCGTAATGGAGTGCGGTAAGGTAAGCACCACGGCTGAGGAGATGGGCAAAATCGGGATCGATCTGATACAGCTCCTTGGCGGTCAGTCTGGCCTCGATCGGGATCCCGATTGCGGTCATTCCCGGACGGAGGGGATATTGTCGAAAGCGATCCGGGATGAGGTGGGTGAGAAGGAAGAGCTGGACCTTGGTTGACCCCTTGGCCAGACGGGAGATCTGGAGAGGAAAGTAGAGACAGGGGGAACGGAAACGGAACTTGAGCGGGAAAACGGTGCTGGGATCTTGGTCCACCTCAACGACATCGAAGACGAAGTAGTTAATCCCATCGTTGAGATAGACCCCAACCAGCCCCTCCAGGGCCTCGGTATCTGGACGTTTCTTTACCCCTTCGCGACGGAGAAATTCATCTATCCAATTCCGGAAATCGTTGAGATCGCGAATCCTGACCACGGTCAGGCCATGAGGGCCGATTTGCTTATGAAAGATCTCCTCCACCCCTTTTCCCCGTGAGTGGTCAAAGGTGAGAGAAACTTTTTCAGCCAGTGCAAAGGCAAAGTCTTGAATCTTCTCCTGGATCCGATGGAAGATCTCAATATCCGAAGAATCGATCTTGGGTGCCGAGGGGAGAGGCAAAATCTCTAAAACCTTGGTCTTCGCATCAGCGTAGAGATCGTTGGCAAGAATGAGAATCTCCACACCATGGTCATAGGCGATGACCGCCTTTTGACCGGGTTCATAGACATTGACATCGGGACGAAAATAGGACCATACCCCTCGATCCTGAATTAGCAATATCAGAACGCCCAGGTAAGCCATGTTCTATATTAACCGGTTTTTGAGGAAATGTCAAGGCCGGGCTGAGATCGTGGCCAATTTCTTTCTTGCCCGTTCGATATTTCTTCTTGCCCAACGATGATCGGGATCGATCTCAAGCACCATCTCCCAGTATCTTATCGCCAGTTCGAAATCTCCCCGTAGATAGGCCTTTATCCCCAAGGTATGGTATTCCTCTGGATCCTCATCGGCACCAATCCGGGTAAGATAGTTATGGGCGGTCCTGTTGTTCGGATTGAGTGAAAGGACCCGCCCGAAGAGCTCGGCCGCCTCTTTCTTCTTCCCTTGGGTATAGAGCTGGATCGCCTCCCTCATCAGCCTCTGCTCCTGGCTACTTATCCTCCGGGTGATCTTCCGTTTGAGTCTGAGGAGGGTAGTATCACCTGGAGAAGTCCGGAGGGCCTCATTCACGAGATATAGTGCCCGGCCGGCCTTTCCCACCTTGAGATAACCTTCGATTCTCTTCACCGCCTGCTCCACCACCCTCTTCTGTTTCCTGCCAACCTCATCGAGATAGCGGATGATCTCTTCATTCTCGGGATCGAGCATCCTCGCTTCTCTCAGCAGTCGTAAGGCATGCCCATAATCGCCCTTACTATAATAGCTGAGGGCATCCCTCACTCGGGCCATGACTTCGCTTCTCATCTCCATTTCCGCCGAAAGAAGGGAGAGGGCCTGTGCCCGATTCTCCCGGGCCGCTTCATTTTCCGGATCGATCCTCAGTATCTGGGTAAATATCGCCATCGCTTCTAAGTAGTCCTTCCGGCTCAGGGCATCGGTTCCGAGTCCGGTGAGGCTGTCAATACGCTGTTCCCTTCTCTTCGCCTCAGCCAGGCTGAGGAGTTTGGATGCCTTCTGGTGGTCGGGCTTGAGCAAGAGGACGAGATCGAGGAGGGTTATCACCTGATCCCATTCACCATTCCGATAGGCCTCCAGTGCCTGGGCAAAAAATCGGTCGACATCCCCAAACGCCTCGACCCTGGGTCGGAAACGGAGCCCCAAGCTCTGAGAATGGCCGAGATCGAGTGAGCGATAGGAATAGGAGATGCCAATTCTCCCCAAGGAGAGATCGAGACCCATGAGTATACCATCCCGGTAATAACCACCATTTAGCCTTAAATAATCTAAAGGAGCAAAGGAAACCCCAACTCTCAGGCCAAGGTCATAACCTCGAACCTTGCTGAGCTCAATTGCAAATGTGAGTGGATCGATGAGGTTGATACCAACCCCTCCTTTGAACGCCACGGGAAGATTGGATCTCGAATCCGCAAGTTTGGGACCCACCCCCAAATTGGCAACAACCAAGGAGATACGAATCTGGTTGAGATCGAGTTGAGAGCCCAAATCGACCGCTCCCCCGAATCCCTGATACCCAGCGATCCGTTCGTAGATCAACTTTGATGTCGCCCCTAAGGAGAGGGATTTGATCCCAATCTGACAGCCGATTGCCGGAGTAAGAAAATATACCCCGAATCTCCCCTCCGGATTTGGGGTCGGTCCGGATCGCTTCTCAATACCAGAGGTATACAGCCCATTGATCCCGAATGCCAGGTAGGAATGGCCGATACGATTTGCATAGCTGAGATTATCATAGCGGATCGATTGGAGCCATTCGGTGTGATTAATATCGATCCCGGTGGCAGTAATTGCGGCCGGATTGGTGAAGAGCTGAGAAGGACCCATCCCGTTGATCCCTATATAGCCAACACCTGGACCGGTGTCCAAGAGGAGGTGATCCGATCCAGAGGCGAGGACTAAGAGGAGACTAATGGACAACTGCAAACCTCCCCACCTTTTCTTGGACTCCGCCGGCCTCTGACTCGGCACAGACCCGATAGAGGTAGAGCCCATTGTCGAGGTCGATCGTGGTTATCTCTTCATCTCCAGTCTCTCCCGGTTCCACCTCGAACTGGTGCTCAATCATCTTCACTGCGGTGAGGGTGAAGATTTCGACCTTCAGCTTGGCCCGGAGATAACTGTGGTAATGAATATAAAGGGAACGATCACAAGGGTTGGGCCAGAGATAAATCTCAGCCAGGTCGATGACGGTCTCCGGGCCAATAATCGATATCCGAGATGAATCGATCCCCTTATTTCCAGAGAGGTCCTCTCCGGTAACAACAAAATAGTGGTCTCCCTCAGCCAAGCCACTCACCAGAAAATCACCGAAGTACTGATTTCGAACCGTATCGGTGGAGACGGCAATGGAGATGCCGGAGATGGTGAGCGTTGGGATGGCCTTCAATTCTTCATCTACAGCGATGACGATGTGGATCGAATCACCCTCCTTCGCGGCATCGGGGTGGGTGAGGGTGAAACGGGGTGGAGTAGTGTCGATAAGGGTGACCACGAGATAGGGCTCATCACCAAAAAATCCTCCATGGCCGGTAAAGACGACCGAATCGGGTCTCTCTCTGGCGACAAATCCCACCCCGAACCAGCCCAGGGCAAGCCGTTGAGCCAGGGTATCGGAAGCCCCGCCACCGAGCTCAATAACATTCCAACTTCCGCTCCGACATCTCCAGCCCGTGGCATAACAACCACCATCACCGCAGTCCTGGTAGAGCAGGGTTCCCTCCGTGGTTACCGGATCATTCTCAATGGAATAGAGGTTCACAACACTATCCCCACCCACTGCAGAGCAGTAGCAGTGCAACTCAACCCGGATTATCTCCGAACCGGTGGGAATAGAGCCGGTGTTGAACTTCATCCAGCCCCGGGATGAGATGGGCATCCTCTGATAGACGATTACATCACCATCAAATTTGTTGAAAAAGTGGCCAACGACATAACCGGTCCAGAGGTAGGAGTTCTCTGGATAGCATTTGATTTCAGGGGCCCAGAGGTTGGAGCATAGTAATGTTACAATGATAATTCTACCTCCACACCTCATACCAAAGTTTATTCCGTTGGGGATAACCGTCAACTGTTTTTAATTTTGTCACTGTTCCAACTTCGGGGGAGTTATTAAAAAAGTTATCCTGACCTGTCCCAGCTTTAAGAGTAGCTCGAAAATATAGCGAGTTTGGGGTCAACCCAAAAATTAGAAACCATCGCTTTGATCATCTGAAGCTATCCCATCCGGGAGCATCGGCCCTTAAATTTCATTCCGGTAATTACCGGAATGTCGGATTGATGGTTAGAGGCTCGGGGAAGGAAGTGACCTCTCCCCTGAAATTCGAACAATAACCAGTTAACCACTACCTTGACAGCTACTGAGATCGTGATATGCTTATTATATGTTCTTGGCAGACTTAAGGGTGATAGGGAGGCCATCATGAGAAAGATTTTCCTGCTCATCATCTTAGGAGCCGGGATTCTCAGTTCTGCCTCACCTGAGATTGGAGTAGAAACCAGAACCGACGGCTCGGTTGTCCTCGAATTTCAATTGACCGACTATAAAACTGAACCATTAACCATTAACGGTAAGCAATATTTCCGAATCAGACTCCCGGGGAGTCCCAATTACCTCGAAAGGGGCTATCCCGACCTGCCCATGGTCAACCGTGCACTTATCATCCCCGATCAGGCCCGGATGGAGGTTGAGATCCTGGCTCAAGAGGTTGAGGTGATAAGGGGTGTTCTGATTGCCCCCTCTAAGGGGAATCTGCTGCGCACAGTCGACCCCGAGCTCATCCCTTATCAGTTCAGCAGCTTTTACAATCATGATGCCTGGTTCCCCTCTCAGATCGTAACACTATCCGAACCCTTCATCCTGAGGGATTTTCGGGGCATCACGGTCAAGTTCAACCCCTTCCAGTACAATCCGCGCAGAAAGGAGCTCAGGATTACCAAACGGCTGCGGGTCAGAATCTTCCCCGATGGTCCGGGCAGGATCAATGTCAAATCGAGACGGAGAGCGATCACCAGGGAGTTCATCCCGATCTATCAGAATGTCTTCCTCAACTATACTACCTGGAGCCGATGGGATACCTTGGAGGAGAAGGCGGGTCGGATCTTCGTCATCACCGCCGATCGGTATTACGATGAGATGATGGAGTTTGTGGAGTGGAATCGCCAGAAGGGGTTTCGGGTTAAGATCGAGAGCCTATCGACGATTGGGAATAACCAGAACAGCATAAAAAATGCGATCCAGAATGAGTATAACTCTCCAGAGGGGCTCACCTTCGTCCTCCTGGTCGGTGATGGAGATGAACTCATCCCAGCTAAGGGGACGGTGGGGCGCGCCCTTGGAAGGGATGCCGATCCGGTCTATGCCTATTGTGAGGGGAACGACTATTATCCCGACATTATTGTCGGCAGGGTTTCATCCGATGGTGGTGATGCTAATAATGTTACCAAACAGATCACCAGGACAAAATATTACGAGCTCACCCCCATGACCGGAGCGAACTGGTACCATCACGGCCTTATGGTCGGCAGCGCCCAAGGGAGTCCGGCCGACTCGACCCGGCTCAACTGGCAGCGGGACTCCCTGCTCAACTATAACTATACCCAGATCGGTAAGAGCTACGACCATTGGGGGACAACACAGAGGATCAGGGATTCGATCAACTCCGGTGTCGGTCTCATCAACTACATGGGCCACGGTTATTACGATAAGTGGTCGAATGGAGGTGGATTTAGAATCAGCGACCTCAGGAGTCTCACCAACTACTGGAAACTACCGGTGGTGATCTCGGTCGCCTGTGTTGTTGGTGCCTTCAATGGTCGGGAGTGCTACTGTGAGGCATCGGTAGTTGCCGGGACGGTGAGTCAGCCGACCGGATTTCTTGCCCACTGGGGTTCATCGATCTCCCAGACCTGGGTCCCCCCTACCTGGGGTGAGATGGGTGCAGTCCGGATGCTGGTCAATGATGTCTCCAACACTGCTGGTGGCTACTTCTTCAATGGTGCCTGCTATATGATCAGCTACTATGGCGGTGGAACTGAAGGGGTCGAGATGGCCCAGACCTGGCATATCTTCGGCGATCCGACCGTTCAGCTCAGGACGACAACACCGCAGGCGATTACGGTGATTCACGATCCCGAGATCAACTACGGGGTAGACTCATTCGATGTCGAGGTAGTGGGAGTCAAGGATGCCCTCTGTGCCATCTACTATCCCGATTCCAATCGGCTCTACGGCTCCGGATATACCGATGGGAGTGGCAAGGTGACCATCGAATTCTTCGACTCCCTAAAGGTTACCGGCAGCGTCGTTCTCACCGTTACCGCCTACAATAAGATACCATATGTCGATACCCTCCCGATAACCATGCCCGGGGTTGAGACCACCGGATCGGGATCAAAGACTACCTTCACCTTAGACCAAAACCCATCATCGAGAGCCTCGATTACTTATAGCATTGCCTCACCATCCCGGGTGAGGATCACCTTATACGATGTCCAGGGTCGGGTGGTTCGGATGATGGAAGATGGAGAGAGGGCGCCGGGTTGTTATCACCTGAGTGTGGGTGATCTTGAGAGCGGAATCTATTTCGTCCACTTCCAGGCTGGAACGGTAACCGCTCAGAAGAAGCTGGTTCTGCTAAGGTAGAGAGTGGTGATATCGCTCGCCGTGGTAATAATGCTTGACTCAACGCCACTCCCGATCTGGCTTACCGAAGAGGAGAAGTCGAGACTTGATGAGATCGGCTCCTGGGTCGTTACCACTCCACCCCCATCCGACTCGGTCGATGCCTTGGCCGAATTTGAACCGGCCCAGGGGGTCCTCCTCCGCTGGGACTTCTACTATTGGCAGGATCTCTATATCGAACTGACCCGTTCGATCGTCGAGTGTGCCCGGGCCTATATTGTGGTCAGGACTCAGTCTCAGGCCAATCGTGTCCGCAGCACACTCCAGCAGAATGGCGTCCCCTTGGACAGCGTCGAATTCTTCTATACCCCAACCAATTCGGTCTGGATCAGGGACTATGGACCCTGGTGGATCTACCACCTGAGTGACTCCACCCGGGGCATCGTCGATTTCGAGTATAACCGTCCCCGTCCGGATGATGATACGATGCCCTGGCATCTTGCCCACATCTGGAATGTACCACTCTATATCTCCGATCTCGTTCATACGGGTGGTAACTTCATGGTCGACGGTCTCGGCTGCGGTTTCGCCACCAATCTCATCTATCAGGAGAACAACTACACCCCTCAGGAGATCGAGAGTATCCTCGGTGCCTACATGGGGCTCGATACCCTCTATGTCTTCCAGCGGATCCACGGTGAGTATACCGGTCATATCGATATGTGGGCAAAGCTGATCAATGATCACACCGTGATGGTCGCCTATTATCCCCCTGGTGATCCCAACCACGACCTTCTCAACCAGCATGCGGAGAGGTTTGCCAGCATAAAGAATGGTAATGGGGTCTATTTCGATACGATCCGGATCCCTTCACCCCCGGTCTATAGCGGTGTCTATCGGACCTATACCAACTCTCTGATCATTAACAATAGGGTCCTCCTCCCGATCTACAATCATCCCTACGATACCACCGCCTTGAGGATCTATCAGCAGGCGATGCCCGCCTATAAGATCGAGACCTTCGACTGCTCCAGTATTATCCAATCTGGTGGTGCGGTCCACTGTATCAGTAAACTGGTTGCCCTACCCAAGCCCCCCGGACCTGAGATCGGCCTCTACCGCTTCCAACCCCCTCCCGAGCACCGACTCATCGGCCCCAACCCCGGTCAGGAGTTCTGGTTCGCCTTCACCCTCAAGGAGGAGAGAAAGGTCCGGATCTCCCTCCTCGACAAGCTCGGCCGTCGGGTAAAGGTGTGGAGAGATGAGAAGCTATCCCCGGGTAACCACCGGATCAGACTCAACCTGAGCCGTCTCCCGGCCGGAATCTACTTCCTCTCCGCCGAACTTGGGATCGATCAGATTATCGAGAAGCTCGTAGTTATCGATTAGATCAGGGGGTGATCCTCCCCCTTAAGTCTCAGTATCTGCTTGACCTTGGAAATGATGCCCCTCGATTCTGGCAATGGGATCCTCCCCCCACCCATCTCTTCATGACCACCGGCCCCACCAGAACCGGCAATAAATTGGGCCAACCTTCCAGCATTGATCTGATGTCCTCTCGTCCTTATTGAGAAATGGACAACCCCATCCTTCTCCCCCAGGACCAAGGAGATCGATACCCCTTTGATATCGATCAGGAGATCGGCCAGCTCCGGAATAATGGATAGGTTCTCGACCGGACCCAATCGGAGATGGGCGAAATTACCACAGATCCGACTTCTTCTCAAACCCTGGGTCAGGAGACGGTAGTAGAGGCGCGACCGCTCCGGATTCTCGATTCGGGCCAATTTTCTCTTATCGACCAAGGGGAAGAGATGACTGTAGGCCTTGATATCCCGATTGGTGGCACCCCGGGAGAGGTTGCGGGTATCGGACTTTATCCCATAGAATAGTCCGGTTGCCACCAGAGGAGAGAGTCCGATCCGGAGTTGAGTAATCAGCTCGGTGATGATGGTTGAGGTGGCACCGACCCTGGAATCAACAAGTGAAAACTTTGCTCCCCCCTTTCTTATCCGGGGATGGTGGTCGATCTCAAGATAGGCCTTGATCCCGGGGAGGGGATGATTATCCCCTTCTGCCTGACAGTCGACAAATCCGATCGCATCGTATTCCGATAGTCTGGGCCTCTTCTCAATCAGGCGACGGATCTTGAGCAGGGCAACCATCCTCTTCGTCTCCGGTCTGCCAATCAGACCACCATAATAGATCCTGGCATCAACCCGGAAGGCCCGGGCCAGACGGGCCAGACCCAATGCCGCACCGATGGCATCGGGATCTGGATTGTTGTGGGTGACGATCAGAAGGGAGGAGATCGGACGTAGAAGAAGAGCCAGCCTATCGCTTCTGATAGATATAGACCTTCCCATCGCTACTTCCAACCAGAAACTTCTGGCCATCCGGTGTGATTGCAGCACACAAGGGGGACGAGGGAATCGAAACGGTATCGAGAAGGGATCGGAGCTGGACTGAGGCGACCAGGATCACATCCCTTTCGACCCCAAAGAGATACTCGCCATCGGGACTGATCACCAGGCCATGGGGATATGCGGTTGAAAAATTGGGGATGGAGTCGATGATGGCACCCTGCTCGGAAGAGACCACCAGGACACCGCTCCCACCAAGATAGACCTCCCGTTCTGAGGTGGCGGGGACGATAGCAACCGGGGGGGTGTCGAGCGGGATGTGGGAGATGGTGAGATTGGTGGTATCGATGATCCAGAGGGTTGCAAAATCGACATCGGGCAGAAAGATACGCCCCCGTGCATAACCGAGATCATAACCGATCCCGAAACTGTCCGGAGTCGTTCCCAGAATGGTATCCTCAACGAGGTCGATGATATGGATATGATTACGATAGCCACCACTTCCCAAGGCAAGAAGAAAGTAGCGGTGTTCGGAGTGGAAACAACCCTGGAATGGTCCCGCTACCGAGAAGCTATCGGCGAGGACGTTCTGCTCCGTAACAACCGTATAGATCTTATTCTCACCCACAATATAGAGCTTGCCCCGGCTATTATCGATATCCAGATCCTGAGCCGGGATGCCGATGGTGGTGGTGGGCTGAAGCTGGTCGAGATCAACCACTAAGACCTCACCTTCAACCGCCACATAGAGATAGCGGTCCGTAGTGACCATCATCCGGGGAGGACTGCCGAGGGAAATATCACCGATAAGGGAATCCGGATAGGGTGGTTTGCCGCAGTAGACCTCAACCGTATCAGCTGTCTCATTCTCAGATCGATCTCTTCCATAACCGATGATAAGATGGCTACCTTCGATCTCCTGGTCGGTATCCCAGAGATAGGTCATGATCGTATCGAGCTCTTCATTGACATAGACAACTTTATTATCGATGGTGATATCGGCTACTGCCAATGCCTCATCATCCTTGACCTTAACGATGACCCGGGTGGTCCCACTCAAAACCGCACCGTTTTCCGGGTTTATGATCTTGACCTCGGGTGGATTCCGATCCTGACGGCAGGCAAGGATGAGAAGGAAGATGAGGAGACGTTTAGAACTCATAGCCAAGCCCGAATCTGACCCCGACGAGGTTCTCCCGGGTCTTCTTCCCTTCCATCATCTCGGGCAGGATGAGGGTGGCAGCACCCTGGGTGGTGTTGACACCGCCTCCAAGATAGATGTGGAGGTTACGGATCTTAAAATTAGTCCCGACATTTATTCCCACAACCGGTAGCGAGGTGATGGGAATATCCTCAACGGTTATCCCCTGGTAGCTATAGACAATGGTCCCTTCAATCGGAATGAATATCTTAAGGCTTAGATTGGCCCCTAAGATCGTCCGGAGGTAGGACCGATCCGGGATCTGGATGGTGCCGCCGAAGAGGGCGAGTTTGAGGATGTGGAGTTTGAGGCCGACCCCGAGGAATAGTCCATGGGCATGGGGAAAGGAATGGGAGAGTTCCCGATGCTCCCTCTCCTTGATCTTGGGAAATTTCCGGATGACAATCCTCCCCTTTCCCGTGATCCGGTGGTTGACCGTATCGACATGGAGGGATTCACCCTCAATATCAATAGTCGGGAGATCTTCTGGATACTGGTAGTAGTAGTCGAGGTGGCCCTTGAGGGTTGTTGGCAGGAGGTACTGATAACATCCGCCGATATCCAAAAATCGGAAATTCTTTTTAATCCCGGTGACAAACCTAACCATGATCCCTTTGAGAAGGCAGTCGAGGGTGCCGAAGATAAGGGAGTCCTCATAGACCTCCCCATCAAATTGGGCATCAACCCGCCATTCGGTTGCCTCTGAGCTCACCTTTGTTTGAGCTGCAGCATCGAGGCCCCCTGAGAGGTTACCATCGAGGTGTGCCTCAACCCTGATCGGCTCAACCTGTAGTCCTAAGCCGAGATCGAGACCGGCCTCATGGACACCACCGGCGAGGGCGATACCTTGACTCTGGAGCTGGCCATAGCCGGAAAAAATGACTCCGGCCGCCCCGGATCCGGATAAGGAGATCCGGACCGGTATCTCCTCCCCGGCTGGAAGTGACTCGATCAGTTCGTGGGTAAGGGTGTCATCAAATTCGATCTCGTGGTGTGCCTCAAGTCTCGCCTCCCCATTACTCGCAAGACGCAGGTAGTCGCCCCGGATAAATGCCAGACCAAAGGCCCACTCTTCCCGCCTCAATCCCATACCAACAAAGTCGAGATGCCCATGATCCCGAAAGGTGAAGTCGACCGGGAGGATGATCGAGTCGGAGATGCTTCCGAGTCCTTCGATCGGGATCGTAAAGCTGGAGTTGAAGGAGGAGGAGATCGAGGGTGAGAAGGCGAGGAAGACCTCACCTTTACCCAGATCATTGATCGAAGCTGGATTCATAACCATTCCGGCCAGTCCTTTGCCCTCACCCGGATTGATGAAGCCGGGAGCGAGGGTCGCGAGGTTGATCATCGGATAGGAGAATTCCATCCGGAAATCGGTTGCCATCCCGATCTGAAGGAAGAGGATAATTATCATAACTTAATAATAACGGAGTCCTTCGAATTGTGAAGTTTATTTATAGCGGTAGATTATCCTGCCTCGGGATAAATCATAAGGGGAGATCTCGAGCATCACCCGATCACCGGGAAGGATCCGGATGAATTTCATCCGCATCTTCCCTGAGATATGGGCGAGCACCTTGTGTCCGCCTTTTATCTCCACCCGGAAGAGGGCGTTGGGCAGACACTCGATCACCGTCCCCTCGGTCTGGATCATATCTTTTTTGGCCATCAACACCTCCTGGTAAGGATCTTTACCCCATCCTCGGTTATCGCCACCGTATCTTCGAAATGGGCGGAGAGGGAACCATCCTTGGTCAGGACGGTCCAGCCGTTTCGATCCAGGATCGTCTCCCAGGAACCCTCATTGACCATCGGTTCAATCGCAAGGACCATCCCCGGTTCGAGTTCGGGACCGGGATCGGGGGTGGCGAAGTTCGGGACCGGAGGATCTTCATGGAGGGAAGAACCGATCCCATGCCCGGTCAACTCCCTCACCACCGAATAACCATACCCTTTGATACACCGCTCGATCGCCGCTGAGATCTCACCAAGGTGACCCCCAACCCTGATCGCCTTAATAGCAAGATCCAAGGCCTCCCGGGTTGCCCGGAGCAGTCTCAAACCCCGCTCATTCTTGCCCACCAGAATAGTCCGGGCGGCATCGGCATAATAGGAGCGGTATTCCACCCCCACATCGATCTTCACCAGATCCCCTTGGCTGATCCGCCGCGGTCCCGGTATCCCATGGACCACCTCATCATTAATCGAGATGCAGACCGGTTTCGGAAAACCTCGATAGCCCAAGAAGGCCGGCCTTCCTCCAGCCCGAACGATAATCTGCTCGATCTCGGCACCGATCATCTCGGTCGTCTTCCCAGAGACGACGATGGTGGTGAGGTGGTCGAAGACCCTGGCGATGATCCGACCAGCCTCGGCAATGGTCGCGATCTCATCGGGAGACTTGAGAACGATCGCCATCGATAATCTCCCTCAACTCTCGGTAGATCTCATCGATCCCCCCCGAGACACGATAGAATTCGCCCTCCGAACGGAAGTAGTCGATGATCGGTCTGGTCATCCGATGATAGACCGAGAGTCGATTTCTGATCACCTCTTCCCTATCATCATCTCGCCGTCTCAAGGATACCTTACAATCGTCGCAGATCTCATCGTCCTTGGGAGGGTTGGTGATGAGGTTATAGATCCGCTGGCATTTGGGACAATAGCGACGGGCAGAGAGCCGACGGATGATCTCCCGATCCGAACAGGTAATCTCGATCGCAACCAGCCGGGTCGGATGGTCCTTCAACATCCTTTTGAGGCTCTGGGCCTGATTGAGATTGCGGGGGAAACCATCGAGGATGATCCCTTTCGGACTATCACCGATCAAGTTTTCAACGATCCTGATGATGATCTCATCGGGGACCAGTTCACCACCGCTCAGATAAGGGGATACCTCCCTCCCAATCGATGAATCACGCTCAACCTCGTTCCTTAAGAAATCGCCCATCGAGATAAGCCTTAAGTTGTAATCACGGGCAAGACGGCTGGCCTGGGTGCCCTTACCAGCACCAGGCGGACCCAAGAGAATGATTACCATCGACGGCCCCGGACCCGACCCCTTTTCAAAAAGCCTTCATAGTGGTGCATCAGGAGCTGGGCCTCAATCTGCTGGATGGTGTCAAGGGCAACACCAACGATGATGAGCAGGGTGGTGCCGCCGAAATAGAATGGGACCCGGAGGGTGGCATATAACTGATAAGGGAGAAGGGCGATGAAGGCGAGGAAGACCGCACCGGGTAGGGTGATCCTGGTCAGGACATTGTCGATATATTCTGCGGTCTTCGGTCCGGGTCTGATTCCGGGGATGAAGCCGCCATAGCGCTTCATATTCTCGGCCAGATCCCTGGGATTGAAGATGATCGAGGTATAGAAGTAGGTGAAGTAGATGATCAGGGCGAAGAAGAGGATGTCATAATACCAGATCCCGGGCTTGAAGGCATCACGGAAGACGGCAAGCTGTGGGATAAAGGAGGCAACGGTGCCTGGAAAGACCATCAGACTCTGGGCAAATATGATCGGAATCACCCCCGCGGTATTGACCCGGAGTGGAAGGTGGGTCGACTGGCCACCATAGAGGCGCCGGCCAATCACCCGCTTCGGATACTGGACCGGAATCTTCCTCATCGCCTGGGTCATGACCACGACCCCGGCCACGACCAGGACCATGACAACGATGATGAAGATGAGATTGATGACCGAGAGACCCTGGGCCCGGACCATCTGGAAGGTCCTCAGGAAATACTGGGGATATTCCTCAAGACAGCCGATAAAGATTATAAACGATATCCCATTACCGATCCCCTTCTCGGTGATCTGCTCCCCCAGCCACATTGCGAAGATCGTCCCACAGGTTAATGTGACCATGGTTAAGAACCGGAACCCCATCCCGCCATGGACGACAATCGGGACGATCCGATCACCGATCGGAACCTTCTGGGCCTCCAAGAAGACCGCAATCCCGATCGCCTGGAGGGCAGCCAGACCTACCGTGGTGTATCGGGTATAGCGGGTGATCTTCCTCCTCCCCTCCTCATCCTTCTGGAGTTTCTCGATCTGGGGGAAGACCGAACCGAGGAGCTGGAAGATGATCGAAGCCGAGATGTAGGGCATCACCCCTAAGGCCATGATCGCGGCCCGGGATAGGGCGCCACCAACGAAGATATCATAGAGGCCGAAGACCGACCCCTGGGCCTTAAGATTGGCGATAAGATGGCCTAAGGCGGCAACATTGATGCCCGGAAGCGGGATATGGGCGCCCAGTCGATAGACGACGATGGCGAAGAGGGTAAAGAGGAGCTTCTTCTTGAGATCGGGGACCTTGAAGATATTTCCAAAACTCTCAAGCATTTATGATCTCGATACTCCCTCCGGCCGCCCGGATCTTCACCCGGGCGGAGCGGGAAAAGGCATGGGCTTTAACTTTAATCGGGATATTGATCTCGCCCCGACCAAGGATCTTGACCGGGAGATTACCATGGATCAGCCCGTTCTCTTTCATCACTTCCGGATCGATCAACGAATCTGGAGGGAACCGGGCCAGTCGTTCGATATTCACCACCTCAAACTCCTTCTTGAAGATATTGGTGAAGCCCCGTTTCGGTATCCGCCGATAGAGGGGCATCTGACCGCCCTCAAATGCGGGTGTGAACTCTTTTCCCGAGCGCTGACCAGACCCCTTGTGCCCCCTGGTAGCGGTCTTTCCGTGGCCAGAGCCGATACCACAGCCGATCCGTTTCCGCTTCTTTTTCGCCTTAGGGTTGGGCCGGAGTGTGGAGAGAATCCTCATACCTCCTCCCACTTGATCAGGTGGCGCACCCGCTTGAGCATCCCCAGAAGCTGTGGGGTCTGGTTGAAGGTCCGCTCCGCACCGATCCGCCGGAGGCCAAGGGCCCTAAGCGTCCTCTTGTGGACCTTCTTTTCCGAGATCGGACTCTTTATCAGTCTGATCCTGATCTTTTTCACCCCGCCTTCTCCTCAGGAAGATCTCCACCGGCTTGTCGCGCATCCGCGCCACCGCCTCAGGCTCCAGGAGAGACTGGAGCCCGGCCAAGGCGGCACGGGCCAGGTTGGTGGGGTTGTTGGAGCCGAAGGATTTGGTCAGGATGTTGCGGATACCGGCCGCCTCACATAC
>QNBE01000004.1 GCA_003645615.1 Caldifarciminota bacterium | reverse complement strand
CCTTGGGTGTTGGCCGGTATCGGGATGGCCGGATCAAGAATCAGATCCCCCGCTCCCGACGGATAATTGGAGTGACTTGACAACGGGCGAGGATCGGAGAAAATTAGGTCAAATATGTTTCTGTTAACCATAATCATTTTTGCCCAGGTCCCGATCGGTAAAGGGGCGATCTATGCCCCGGAGATTGATGCCGTCCTCGGTCCGGCTGGCTTGAGCGATAAGGGCCTCTGGCTCTGTCAGGTAAGGGTGGCCGATGGCAATTATGGTGGTCTACTGAAAGGGACCATTCTGACAATTGAGCCCCTGGCCAAAACCTGTCAGTTAACCGATGGTCGGGCCAGAATCGCCCTCCGTCCCGGGAGTTATCTATTCCGTTTCCAGAAGGGAGAGTATCAGACGGTTGAGAAGAGGGTGAGGATAGTTCCGGACCAGATCGCCATTGTTAATGTTGTCCTCTCCATGCCGGAAGAGGTCTTTGAGAGAAAGAAGAGAAAGGCGAGGATCGATTCCCTGATGATCGAGGGGATAGACCGGTTCAATCACGACTCCCTTGATCAGGCCCGCCAGCTCTTTATGGAGGTCCTTGCCATCGATTCCACCTATTCCGATGCCCTCCAGTATCTCAAGCGGATTGATGAGAAGATTGAGGGGATAATTACGATCTGTAAGGAGGATGCCGCTGCTTTAGAAAAAGCAGGAAAATATCGTGAGGCGATCTCAAAACTCACACTCGCCCTCTCCTATGATAGCACACGGACCGATCTCAAGGAAGATATTAAACGATTGGAGGATAAGATCAGAAAGCCGAAACGGAAGGCCATCCCCAAAGAACGGGTCGAGGCGTGGTATCGGGAAGGGGTCCAGGCATTTACCAACGGCGAGTATGAGAAGGCACGGAGACTATTTAAACGGGTGCTTGGCTATAACCCCAAACATAGTGGGGCAAAGCGTTATCTTAAGCGGGCCGAGGCACGGATCGGATTAAAATAAATTAGAATAGGCTAAGCTGCGGTTTTTTCCCCTTTTCCTCACCCTCGGGGAAGATCCTGATCTTCCCAAACTCACCATCATAGCCGGGTTCGATTATGAGATCCCCATTCCTCACCTTATTAACCGCCAGTGCAATACGTTCATTGCTTACCCGTTCGATCTCCTCGATCGGAACATCCAAGAGGACGGAGAATTCCCCTCCAAAGTTCTTACAGAGTTTGAGAAATTCACTCCGGACCGCAACCGTATCCCTCCCCACCCCGATCGCCTCGGCGATGATCTCATCAAGAGGAACCAACCTCTTGAAAGGGATGGCATCCTTGGGGACGAACCCTTTCTTCCGATCGGCTAAGGACATCACCCGATGGAGCACCCCGATGGTGAGCGGGCGGGAGCATTCCGGGCAGAGGTTGTTGGCCATCATCGCCTCCTCCGGGGAGAAACGGACCCGACAGCGACGGTGGCCATCGTAGTGGTATTTCCCCTCCTCGGGGAAAAACTCGATGGTGAAGAGGAAACGTTTCCGATCCTTCTCTTTTAAGACTTCCATCAATTGGTAATAATCGGGCTCAAAAGCGAAGACATTGGCCTCCCGACCGAGCCGGTTGGGGGAATGGGCATCGGAGTTGGATACCAAGGCGAACCGGTCCAAGGAGGAGAGGAGCCAGTTCATGGCCGGATCGGAGGAGAGGCCGGTCTCAAGGGCGATGATCCGGTCGGTGAGATCTTCGAAGCACTCCTCGATCGAATCGAAGCCGGAGTTGGAACCGAAGAGTGAAAACCATGGGGTCCAGATGTGGGCGGGGATGAGAAAGCAGTCCTCGGAGATGTCCAGGATCATCTTGAACATCTCATAGGAGTCGAGAGAGAGGGTTGGCCGGCCGTCAGCGGCGAGGTTGCCATAGGCGGAGAGCTTCTTATTTATCCGCTCAACGATCTCAAAAGAAGGGGCGAAGATGAGATTATGGATCCTCCGCAGGCGGCCACCCTTGGTATAATTATTATTCACCTCGGTATTGAGGATGAAGCTTATCCCATTAAATTCGTAGATCCCTTCCCTTTTCGGCTTTAACTTCTCCTTCAATTCTGCGAGCCATTCGGGATGAGTGAAGTCGGAGGTGGCAACAAGGCCAATCCCCTTTATCTTTGCCGCCTCAGCGATCCTTTCGATATTCATCTCACTCGATGTTGCCCGGGAAAAGCGGGAGTGGATGTGGAGATCAGCAATGAGTCTCATCTTCGGGCCACAAACATCACCCGGTCGGTATCCCGATGGGGTGGATTGAAGGTCAAATGGTGGTAGACCTGGCACTCCTGGAAGCCTACTCTCCTCAGGTTTTCAAGCACGAGCTCCAGTGAGTAGCCACGCTCCTTATGGATCTCCCGCAATCGGAGATAGCGTTTCCCTTCCCGGACGAAGACGGTCAATTTGAGGGTGGAGATATTGGTGGTCGGATCGTGGCCATTCTCCCAGATCGAAAAGATATTGCCATCCTCCCGCACGACGATCCGGTTGTCCCAGTGATCCTTCAGCACATGGATGGTATTCATATCGAAGATGAAGAGACCGGGGGAATTCAGGACCGCAAAGACCGATTGGAAACAGGATCGGAGGTCGGCCTCAGAGAGGAGGTAGTTGATACTGTCGTAATATGAGGTTACGATATCGAATCGCTCATCAAGGGTAAAGTCGCGGATGTCCGCCTGGATGAATTTTACATCGGGCAGCTTGGCCTTCGCGACCTCAAGCATCGCCTCCGATCGATCCAGGCCGACGACATCGAATCCAGCCCGGATCAGATGTCGGGTCGGCTCACCAGTTCCACAGGCGAGGTCGAGCACCCTCTTCCCATCGATACCATTCCTTCTGATGATCTCCTTGGTATAGTCAACCCAGATCTTATAGCGGACATGGCTCATCAAGCGGTCGTAGTAGGGGGCGATCTCGGAGAATGGTCTCATCGAATCTTAAACCTTAGAAGAAAGTTGCTCAGTCTTCTCGGTTTATAGATCGGGAGGAGATGGAGGAATCGCCCCTTTCGATAGGTCTGGGTCACAATTCTTGAGACATGGCAGAGCTGACTCTCGGTATAGACCCTTCTCGGCACAGCCAGCCGGATCACCTCCCCATCCTCATCGAAGACCCCGCAACGAATCCCCCCATCAAGATAGATCTGGGCAGCAGCAGAAAAACCGGGATAGGAAATTCCGGGGGCATACTCCTCGGCCGGAATGGTGATGGCATGGCATCCGAATGGCTCATGGACCGGAACCCCGGCCCGCTTCAACCTCTCCCCCAGCCTTCTGACCTGTCCGAGCCGAAAGGCAAGATAACGTTCATCGGTAATCTCCTGGAAGGCCTGGGTGATTGCCGCGATATCCCGACCGGCCAGTCCCCCATGGGTGGGAAAACCCTCAAAGAGGAGGAGTTCCTCTCTCAGTTTCTGATAGAGCTCATGATCACGGACACCGATCAGTCCACCGATATTGGTAAGGAGATCCTTTTTGGTTGAGAGGTAGAAGATATCGCAGAGGGAGAAGGTTTTCTTTATTACCTTCTTCAGACCGATGCCGAGCCGTTTCGATTCCCGATAGGCGTTCTCGACAAATCGGGAACCATCGATAATCAGGAGGCCGCCTCGACCAAGGAGATCGCGGACCCCTTCGATATTATCTAAGGTCACCACCTGGCCACCATGGTAGTTGCTGGTGAGCGAGAGGATCACGATCGATCCCTTCCCGATTCTCTTCCTTAAACGGGTGAGGTCGATATTGCCGGAACCTTTAACCGGTAGCTCCACCGGTTTGGCTCCGAATCGCTCCAAGTGGGCCTTGGTGGTGGAGAAGAGGCGGTTGGAGTAGACCCGGGTCTCCCTTTTTATCACCGAAGAGAAGAGGATATTCTCAGCCGCCCTTCCCTGATGGATGGGAAGGATATAGGGGAGGCCGGTTATCCCCTTTACGGTGGCAACCAGCTGGTCGTAGGACTGTTGATAGGCGAAGGATTCATCGGCCAGAAGCATCCTCTGCCACTGTTGCTGACTCATTGCCCCGGTGCCAGAATCGGAGACCAGATCGATCGTGATCAGATTTGACCGGAGGCGGAAGACATTGTACTCGGCCCGCTCCAGCTCCTGAACCCGCTCCTTTCTGGTGGGAAAGGGGAGGGGTGAGACGGCCGCGATGCGGAAGGGTTCAAACTCCACGATGGTAACAGTTGATCCTTACCCTCAACCTTCGATTGGCGATCTCCTTTAGCTCCTCAATCGTTAAAGGGATGAGATCGTGTTCGGTCGGTCGGTCTAAGGTATAGAGCTGGACCTCGCAGACCTTACCAAAGGTCTCGATCACCCGATACCATTGGTCGAGATATTTGAGGCTCTCCCTGAAAAAGAGGGTCTGGATGTAATTAGGCCCGCCGCTCTGGATTACCGCGAGATGCTCTTTAAAGGTTGTGGTGCGGAGGGGACGGTTGATTCTCCGGAAGGACTCCTCATCACCACAATCGATCTTGACGATCACCTTATCGATCAGCTTAAGGGCCTCCCGCTTCTCATCGTTTGAGAATTCCGTTCCATTGGTGAGGATGGCGATCGGGACATGGGGGTGGATGGCATCCCTCAGTTTCCTGGTTCCGGCCACAATCCGGGCAAACTCCGGATGGAGCATCGGTTCACCATTACCGCTGAAGGTGATGTGGTCGAGCTCGTGGTTGGCCCTTAGCGCCCTCTCGATCTCGACAAGGATCTCATCACCCTTCAGGAATTCTCCGGTAAGGGACCTTGTTCTACCATACTGGCAGTAGATACAGTCGAAACTGCAGACCTTATCGTTTAGCGGGAGGAGGTTGAGTCCCAAGGATCTCCCCAGACGCCGTGACGAAATCGGGCCATAGATTACCGAACTTTTGTAGGGGATGGTCATGAGATCCTGAACACCTTTTTGAGCGCCTCTTCGAAGATCGCCACCGCCTTATCGATCTCTTTCTTTCCTACCGTAAGTGGAGGTGAGAAACGGACGGTTGTCTTACCAGCCCCGAGGCAGAGGAGGCCGCGCTGGAAACACTCATAGACAACCCCATCCCGTTTCGAAGTCGTTGGGGTCTTTTTGATCCGGTCGAGGACAAGCTCAACCCCCACCATCAGCCCCTTGCCCCGGACATCACCGATCACCTCATACCGATCCTGGAGCTCTTTCAACAGTCCCAAGAGGTAGTCGCCCTGAACCTTAGCATTCTCAATCAGACCCCCTTCCAGGAGTTCGATCGTCTTGAGACCACAGGCACAGGCGATCGGATTGCCACCAAAGGTTGAGGCATGAGAACCCGGGGGCCAGTCCATCATTGAAGAACGGGCAATGGTTGCGCCGAGGGGGAGACCGGATGCGATCCCCTTGGCCACACAGACAATATCCGGGATTACCGACCAGTGCTCGATCCCGAACATCCGGCCGGTTCGGCCCATCCCGGACTGGATCTCATCGCAGACGAGGAGGATATCATAGCGTTCACAGATCTTCTTCAGGACCTGGAAGTAGCCGGGCGGGGGGACGATATAGCCACCCTCCCCCTGAATCGGCTCGACAAAGATTGCGGCCACATCCTCAGCCGGGGCAGACTTCTTTAAGATCTCCTCCTCCAGGAATCTGAGGCAGGCATAATCACACTCCGGATAGCTCAGGTTGAAACTGCAGCGGTAACAGTAGCCGTAGGGGGCATGGAAGACCCCGGGCAGGAAAGGGCCAAACCCCTGTCGCTGGATCGACTTGGAGGCGGTGAGGGAGAGGGAGCCATAGGTCCGGCCGTGGAAGCTGTTCTTGAAGGAGATGAAGTAAGGTCGTCGTCGCTTAAACCGGGCCAGCTTCATGGCGCATTCGATCGCCTCGGTTCCGGAATTGGTGAAGAAGACCTTCCGATTGGGGGAGCCGGGGACGATCTCGGCCAGCTTCTCGGCCAGTGCGACCTGAACCTCATAGTAGAAGTCGGTGCCGGAGATGTGAATCAGCCGTTTCGACTGCTCCCGGATGACCTTAACGATCTCCGGATGGCAGTGGCCGGTTGCAACGACCGCAATCCCGGCAACAAAATCTAAGAACCGGTTCCCATCAACATCCCAGACATAGCAACCCCTACCCCGTTCGATCACCGCCGGGTAGGGACGGGCACAGGATGGTGAGATGTATCTCTTGTCCAGCTTCAGGAGCCTTTTCGCCTTAGGACCGGGTAGCATTATTGCTCCTCCCAGGTATCGATCTGGGCCTTCTGGAGGGATCCGGAGTAGTCGATGTAGACGGTCTTGGTCTCAGTAAATATCTCATAGGCGGTCCAGCCTCCTTCCCGATGGCCATTGCCGGTATCCTTGACACCACCAAAGGGGAGGTGGCACTCCGCCCCGATGGTCGGGGCGTTGACATAGGTGATACCGGCCTCGATCCGCTCGATCGCATAGAAGGCCCGGTTGACATCCCTGGTATAGATGGAAGAGGAGAGTCCATAACTGGTGTTATTGAGGACCTCAATCGCCTCATCAAGATCCTTCACCTTGATCACCGAGAGGACCGGACCGAAGATCTCCTCGCGCGCAATCCTCATCTCCGGTCTTACCCCGATAAAGATGGTCGGTTTGTAGAACCAGCCCTTGCTGCACTCACCCTCCTGGTAGATCTCGCCACCATAATAGAGCTCAGCACCTTCACCCTTTCCGATCTCAACATAGGAGTGGACCGTATTCCGCTGGGCCTCATTGATGAGGGGCCCCATCTCGGTCTCTTCCCTCAGGCCGTTTCCAATGATGATCCGGCTCGCCCGCTCTTTCACCATCGCCAAGAACTCATCATAGACCGCTTCGACCAGGATGAGTCGGGAGGTGGCGGTGCACCGCTGGCCGGTGGTTCCAAAGGCCCCCCAGATTACCCCCTCTAAGGCAAGCTTGAGATCGGCATCCTCAAGGACAATCTGACCATTCTTTCCGCCCAGCTCCAAGGAGCACCGCTTGAGATTCTTACCGGTCACCTCGGCGATCCTTCGGCCGACCTCAGAGGAGCCGGTGAAGGAGATGCCAGCGATGTCTGGATGCTCCAGAAGAGCCTCACCGACCTCGCGCCCGGAACCGAAGACGATGTTGACCACCCCATCCGGGACGCCGGCCTCATGGAGGATCTTAACCAGTTCATAGGCCGAGGCCGGGGTGTCGGTTGCGGGCTTGAAGACGACGGTGTTGCCGGTGAGCAGAGCTGGGAATATCTTCCAGGATGGTATTGCAATCGGGAAGTTCCAGGGCGAGATGATCCCCCAGACCCCGAGTGGCTGATGATAGGTATAGCAGATCTTGTTGTTCAATTCTGATGGGGTGGTGCGGCCAAATAGCCTCCTCCCCTCACCACCGGCATAGAGTCCGGTATCAATCCCCTCCTGGACATCCCCCCTCGTCTCCTTTAAAATCTTGCCCATCTCCCGGGTCATGAGCCGGGCCAGATCCTCCTTCCGCTCGATCATAATCTCGGCCGCCTTACGCAGAATTTCAGCCCGTTTTGGCGCGGGGACAAAACGCCACTTCTGATAGGCCTTCTTTGCCGCCTGGATTGCCTCTTCGACATCCTCCCGGGTTGATTTCGGGAAGATCCCGACCACCTCCTCCCAGTTGGCCGGATTACGATTCTCAAATCGCCGTTTTGAGATCGATTCCACCTCCTTACCATTGATGATGTTTTTATATTCCGTCATGAGACCTCCTTTCGCCTTCATTATAGTGAATAATATCCCACCGTCAATTTAGTTGATCTGGGTTTCAACTTGACCTTTTGGGAAATGTGGATATAATTAAGATACTATGATAACCTCTCTCTCTCTCGGAGGAGTCCACTCCGGGAGTGGATCAATCCCTCAGGAGAGACGATTGCAGGCTACCTCCGCCCGGTCTCCTGACGAGGCCGGTTGAAGGGTAACCACGCCCGTCCCACCGCCGGGTTGTTGGTTCCTTCAAAAAGGGGGTAGTCATGATTTTCTTTATCACGATAATTCTATTGGGAGAAATAGATTCCCCTAAGTATACTTTACTTGGAATTGAATTTGATCCTCCTGGATTGAACCTGAATCAAGGCCTTGGTTATTCTCTTGCGATAGGGGATCTGAATGGCGACGGTTATAATGATCTCGCGGTTGGAAGACCGAACTTTTCGATGACCTATGGAGCCCTTGCGGGATCTGTTTTTGTCTATTTTGGCTCTCCGGTATTTGAAACTCATGCTCCTGATCTTGTGCTATCCGCCGGTATAGCGGGTGATCAATTTGGCTTCTGCGTAGAGATGATCGGAGATATAAACGGTGATGGTCTGCCTGAACTTGCTGTTGGTGCCCCTGGTATTACTAGTGTCTATCGACAGAAGGTGTACATCTATTACTCTGGTGACCCATTCGATACTCAGCCCGACATTATCTTTTCAACCCCTGATGATGATTTTGAGAGATTCGGTATGGCGATTACCGCTGAGGACTTCTACGGCGATGGTAAGATCGACATCGTGATAAGCGATCCATTTTATCCTCGCATAGTAGAAGGGCCAGAAAAAAACCACGGCAGGGTTTATATCTTCTGGGACTATAATCCGGCCAATTGCACCCGACTTGATCCACCCAACATTGGTAGTGATGATAAAGTCTATTATGGCTGGAGTTTGGCCGCAGAGGATTTACGGTTTGAGGACCCACTTATGCCCGAACTTATAATCGGATGTCCTTCTGGTCATCGGATCGGAGCTCTCCCTGGATATGTCCACATTATCGATGGTGCTACGGGCAGTCAGACCTTTCTGGAGGCTCCAGACGGTGCTGGAGATAATTCTTGGTTTGGGGCTGAGGTCCTGGCCTCAATTGATATCTGCCAGGACGGAACCAAAGACCTGATTGTTGGTGCTCCGAAAGCATGGGGAAATACCGGTCGGGTATATATCTGCAATCGAACCGCTCCCTCCAATAACTTTGAAATCACCGATGAACTGCGGGGTGAAATCGGGAATGGTTTTTTTGGATCGAGTTTGGCAAATGGCGGTGACGCCAACAGCGATGGGAAAGATGATCTTCTTATCGGAGAACCTCACTATTGGTATAAGTTCTACTATGGTTTAGGTGTGGTTAAGTTGTATTTTGGTGATGTGCCAGGTGGTATGCATCATGCACTTCCCGATATTCTTTTTCCTCACCCAAACTATGCAGATGAACTAAGTCACGAAGGCTTGGGGTTCTCAATTACAGTAGGAGACCTTGATGGTGACGGCGATCTCGAGTATGGATTTGGCGCTCCTGGGGGAAACGATCCATATAGCGATAGAAAGAAAATAGGAGAATTCCAAATCTACGGCAATTACAATCCCCGCTCACTCATTGATTCTGCTACCGCCACCAATCAGCGAAATCTAATTATTGAGGGCTGGTATTTTACCTGCTGGGATGGTGGTGATGTTATTTTCAACGGTCATGCAAGAGATTTCCATAATCTGGGCTGGATGTATAAGTTAGGTCTCACTTCTGGCTCGTTACCAGCAATTACTGAGGTTGGAGGTAATCCTTATATTGCTTACAACCAGGCTGGTGACATCTGGATAATTCGGCCTGATGAGAATGGTCCCTTAGGAAGATTTAAGAGAATCCCGATTCATACCGGACTTGAGGCTGGTCCGCCGAGTATTGCACACAGCGTTTACGCTCTCTCTGACTCCATCTTCATCGTCTATCCGCTCTATGATGGGGCGTTGCAGCAGCGGGTTGATCTGGCGGTGCTCCATGAAGATGATGATGAAGTCGCCTATTATGAGATCGTCCAGCCTAATGATCCCTTCTGGAAATCGGATTACCCCTCGGTTGATGTTGATATGGATGGCCGGGTCCACGTCGTCTGGCAGTGGACCTCGATCTTCGGCGACAGTAAGATTTGCTATCGGTATCGGGATGTGGATCGAACCTGGAGTGAGATCTACGAGTTAGCCTCCGGTGATGTCAAACACCCCTTCCTCGAATGTTACGGCGAGTCGGTGTATGTGCATTATACACTACCAGGGTCCGAACGAATCATGCGTCGAGCAAGAAATATATATGAGGAGATCTGGCGTTGGACAGTAGTTCCAATTAATCCTGAGAATCGTCCCTGTGACTGGGCCCAGTCGACCAAGGGTGAGTTTACGGTCTTTCAGGCGAAGAATAATGGTGACTACGACATCTACTACTGGCGCCGAAATGGTGATCATGGCTGGCTCTGGCAATATCCCGGTGTGCCGGATCAATATCCGAGTTGCCAACTGGTCACAACAGGATCTACAAACTACCTCTACACCTTCCACACCCATGGACAGAAGTTCTCCCCTTACTACATCCCGATGTTCAAATACCGAACATTTGCTCTGGCATCCTATCCCCCTTTATATTCCCTCGATGCTGGAAAAGAGAGGCCATCACCATTTCTGATCGAGCGGGACGGTTACATTGATACCTGGACCTATCCGGTCGATATCGACTCTTCCTGCCTCCAGTATCGGCTCAAACACTTAAGACCGGATAAAGACTACTACCTGAAACTGATCGCCTATCAGGAGTCAACCGGTGTCTGGAAGGAAAGGATAAAGCTGGATAAGAGATCGATGGGGATTGTCAAGTTCTCAGCCGGTAAGCCTGAGACTGTGGAGTTGTGGATACCACGCAGACTCTATGAGGAAGACCGAGAGGTCATTTTGAGCATCAAGCGTCTCAAAGGGGCTTTTGCCACACTCCCCTTCGGGGTGATCTCAGAGATTGATCGGGAAGAAGGTTTTGACTCGGAATCATCGCTTTCCGGAGCGATGGAGATAGAGGCCGATGAGGTTGCTGGAGTTCGTCTCCTGGGCAATCTGGTGAGGAATCGTCTGCAACTCGAGGTTAATGCATTAGAGGGTGGCATGGTGAAGATGAGCCTCTACGATGTCACCGGCAGGATAGTCCGGAGACTGAAGAAGAAAATAAACTGTGGCAAACATCAGATCTCGATTAGTGTCTCTGATCTTGCCCGTGGGGTCTATTTCTTAAGAACTGAACTGGAAGGAACTGAGCAGTGCAACAAGGTTGTGGTGGTCAGGTAAGAGAAAAAAGGGGGGGAGGCTCCGCCTCCCCCAGGGATCTAAGATATTTTCTAAGATGAGCGGATATAATAAATCTGGAGGTGAAGGATGGTGCTTCTGATCCTCTTAATGGGTTATGAGTTTAATCTCCTTGCCCAGATTTCGGAAGGTCTCATCTGGGCTATACATGGCCAGATTCTCTGTGGTGATTTTAATCATAACGGTTGGAATGACTTGGTATTTAGATCAACCTGGCCGGATAATCCAACGATAGATACAATGAATGCCATTCAATATTATGAACATATTGGGAATAATAACTATGTCCTCAAAGATACAATCGTTTTTCCTATGTATTATGGTGCAGCCCCTTGGGATGTTGGATATGTAGATAACGATAATAGATTAGATTTAATTTGCGATGGTCAACTTCCTGGTGAGGATACTGTTAAAATTATCGTCTTTGAGCCTAAGAGTTACTATCAATATCCTAACATGATCGTCGGGAAATACCCCTTTGCCGGCCTGAGGCCGATCATGCAGTTATCCATTCAAGATCTGGATCGGGATTCGAAAAAAGAAATCCACGGTGTTAGCGATGCCTCAGGTTATTGGCGATTCGCTTTCGAGAACACCGGGAATAATCAGTGTTCATTGGTCTGGAAAGATACTCTTCCTTACACTCACGGTTGTTATCAAGTCCCAGCTGCCTTTAGTGACTTTGATCGGGATGGGAAGATGGAAATTGCGACTATGGCCTGCCGGTACGGTGACACTACCGATACCAACCTCGTTTTTTTCATCGAGAATACCGGAGACAATACGTTTCAGGTTACCGCGGTTGAAACCATCTTCCGACTCGGCGGTAACATCTGGGATGTCTGGGGAGGAGAAGACCTTGATGGTAATGGTTTTCCCGAGGTTTACCTTTCGATCTGCTTAATACCCGGTTATGAAATATATTTCTGGTTGTATAAAGTCGAGGCGATTGGCGAGGATGATTACGAGGTAACCCTTCTGGATTCGGTGATGAGTTGCGGTTTTCCTGAGTATCGTAGTTGCAATGGCGACATTGATGGTGATCAACTACCAGAACTAATCTGGTCCACTGGCACCGACATCTATGTCTACAAGTATAAGGGTGGGGAATATCAGCGGGTATGGCATTATGACAACTGGCATCAGCAGGGAAACAGGTATGCGATGTGCACCGTCTATGATCTGAACAACAATGGCTGGAACGAGCTGGTCGTCTCGGGTGGTGACCGAACCCTGATTTTTGAGATTGACACCACCTCGATCTATGCTGAGGAGCGGAAGAGTGGTATCTGTCGTCATAGCTTCTTAGATCCGCCCCGCCCGAATCCAGCCAGGGGCAGGATCAGAATTGGATTTGGTTTATCGGAGAAAAGTGAGGCTTCAATCTCACTCTATGATCCTGTGGGGCGGGTAGTGCTAAATAGGGATCTTGGGATTTTGCCTTCGGGATATCACCAGAGGGAGTTGAGGCTTTCGGTCCCTTCAGGTATCTATTTCTTAAGGCTTGAGACAGATAGGAAGACCTTTCAGCGGAAGGTGGTGGTCTATGATTGAGGCATTGATAGTTTTGCTCCAATTTTTGCCGGCTGATTTCGTTCCGGTGGGGGATACTCTGGTGTTGTATCGCGGCTGGGAAGCCGCTCCTACCAATAGATCTGTCCCGTCGGGTTCTCTCCACTGTTTTGTGGTCTTCTCGGACTCGATTCGGTATCAGGGGAGAACGATCTTGAGGGTTGAAGGGATCAGGGGGCTAACTGGTGCAATTGAAGGCGATACGATCAAGCTCTTCATCAAAAGGGATGATTGCATCATCCATGTCCGCAAGCTGTCACATCATCCATTATGGTCTAAGTATTTTATCATCAGGGCAGTTCGGCCCTGTTTTCTCCATTCAGGAGAGGGAGGTGGGAGATGCAGTCCATCAAGGTAGTCCAGGGGTTAACTTTCATATCGATCATTCTTCCTTTTTCTCTTAATAGTGACTGGGACTATAAGTTTCACGATGGAAATAATATCAAATGCTGGACAAGCAACTTTGGGATAATCGCTCAAGATTCAAGTCAAATTCCTGGATGTGAGTGGCCAAAAGGGAGCGGCCATAACTATATCTTTGGTGGTGGCCTCTGGTATGGGTTCAAACGAGAGTTGAAACCTAATCTCTGGCAATATATCGTTACCACGGCCTACCACCCAAATACCGGTTATGGTGAATGTGTACCCGGACTGGTAAGACAGGGGACTACCGCTTATTATAACCCTTATGTCCGGGTCTATCTCTATCCGGAGGACTGGCCTCCACCGATCGACACTTTCCCCATGGCCCCACAGGTTCCTCTGACCTTCGAAGACTCCTGGTGCTGCTATAACGATTACGATTCCAGTTTCCACTTTCCTGAAGGACCGTTTAAGGGTGGTAAGCCACTGGGGATTGAGGTCTACCAATCAGGTTATGCTGATCCCCGATGTCCGGATGCGATCTTCTTCCGATACACCATCAAGAACTGCACCACCTACACGATCGAGAATTCCATTGTCGGTGTCTGTATTGACTATGATATCGGTGAGAGTGGTGATGATTGCGCCGGCTGCATCTATGACCGGTGGTTCTATGAAGGGGCTGACAGCTTTTATATTTACTGTCTTCCTTTCGGGTATGACTGTGACTGGCAGGTCCCCGGTTGGGACACTGTTGGGGTGGTGGGTGTCCTCATGGTGGAAGCACCTGACCAGCTACCACTCCTTACCTCTCTTTCATTTATTCGGGAGATAGACCCGAACAACGACTACGAGGCATACCGTTTTCTTGAAGCGGGAATCTGTACTACCGGCAATTCACCAGATGATCGACGTCTGCTCTTAGCAGTCGGCCCCTTAAGCCTTAATCCGGGTGACAGCAAAAACTTCGGTATTGCGGTTGTCTTTGCCTTAGCTACCTTAGAAGATACATTGCCACTGGCACTGACTGCCAAGCGGGCCCGGGAGTTCTACTGGCAGAATATTGTGGTTGAGGAGGCGGTTTCGAGAAGATTGGGAACTGAGTGGGGCCGAACCATTACGACTGGAGAGGTTATAGTGGGGGAGGCTGAGGCGGTAGCGATTTTTGATGTCTCCGGTCGATTGGTCCGCATGATCAATCGACCCCACCGTGTCATCCAATTGGAATCGCTCCCTCCCGGCATCTACTTCCTCAAAATCAAGACTCCATCAGAGATAAAGAGTGAGAAGCTGGTGGTGGTGAGATAGTCTGGGTTGACACAACCAGAGAAGATGATTAGATTTGAGCATGAAGCCATTAATCTTAGGTGTCCTCGCCTCGGGAAGGGGATCGAATTTTGAGGCCATCGCCAAGAACTGTGCGGAAGGAAAGATCGATGCCCGGATCGCCATCCTCCTCTCCGATAATCCCAATGCCAAGGCCTTGGAACGGGCAAAGGTTTATGGGATTGAGGCCAGATATGTCGATCCTGGCCCCTACAAGACCAAGCTCTCCCCGGAGGCCGAGGAGGAGTATGTCCGGATCCTGAAGGAACATGGGGTCGAACTGGTCTGTCTGGCTGGTTTTATGAGGATCCTCAAGTCCCATTTCCTGAGGTCTTTTCCCTATCGGATCATGAACATCCACCCCGCCCTCCTTCCCGCCTTTCCTGGCCTCCATGCTCAGAAACAGGCCTTCGACTATGGGGTCAAGGTATCAGGATGCACGGTCCACTTCGTTGATGAGGGGATTGATACCGGTCCCATCATCATCCAGCGTGCGGTTCCGGTTTTAGAGGATGATACCGCTGAGACCTTGGCGGCTAGGATCCTGGCTGAAGAGCATAAGATCTATTCCGAGGCGATCCAGCTCTTTGCCGAAGGTCGACTCAAGATCGAGGGGAGGAAGGTAAGGGTCCTCCCCAAATAATGGGTATTCCCATCGGGGTTGTCGGCTGTGGTGCCCATGCCCAGACCGTCCATATCCCGATCCTTTCTCAGTCCGATCAGTTTGATCTGATCGGGATCTGCGATTGTGATGAGAAGAAGTTAGAACTGGTGGGGGAGAAATATCAGATCCGTAGGCGATATCTTGAATTCCAGGAATTACTCAATGATAATGAGATTGAGGCGGTTGTCATTGTGACCCCGGAATCATTGCACCATGTGATGGTGATCTCAGCACTCAGATGTGGTAAACATGTCCTCTGTGAGAAGCCGATGGCAGAGAAAAGGGCCGATGCTGAGGCGGTAGCAGAGGCGGTGCGGGCGAGTGATCGTATCTTTGCCCTTGGCCTCAATGAGCGTTTCCGGCCTGAGGTCCAGGCAATCAAGCAGTTGATCGAAAAGGGGGAGCTGGGGAAGATAGCTTATCTCAAGGCGGGTTGGCTCAACAACTGGCAGGACTGGTCCCTTGATGACTGGCATCGGGCCCGGGTCGCCTCCGGTGCCTTCACCTCCTTGGGTGTCCATCTCCTCGACATCATCCTCTGGTTCATCGAGATCGAACCGGATGGGATTCTGGGCTGGGTCCACCGCCGTGCCGACGGGATCGAAGATATTGCCGTGGCCCAGATCCGATTCGGGAGGTGCCTGGTCTCGATCGAGGTGGGGTGGTCGCTTCTCATGGAGCGAGACTTCGTCTATTGTAACATCTTTGCCGATCGGGGTGCTGCCCTCCTCAACCCCTTCCGGATTAACCGGATAGTAAGGGGAAAGATGATCGATGTCACACCTTCCCTCCCGGTCCGCGATTCCTATCTCACCTCCTTCCGACTCCAGGCGACCTTCTTCGCCAACGCCATCCGTTCCCAGAAACCTTTTCCATTCGGCTGGGAGGATGGGTTGAAGATTGCCAAACTGATTGATGGATTCTATCGCTCGGTGGCAACCGGGGAAGAGGTCGCTCTTAATTAGTCCTCTCCTCGGGGTCCTCTTCACATTCGCCTTCAGCCCCTACCCTCTCGGTTTCATCGCTTATATCATCTTCATCCCCTTAATCCTGCTGGCCTCACGCCATCGTTTCTTATCCGGTTTTCTCTTTGGTATTGGCCACTTCTCAACCCTCCTCTACTGGATCCTCTTCCTCGATGTCCCCCCGGTAACCAGACGCTGGCTTATCCTGGGGGTTGTGGTACTGATCGGCTATCTTGCCCTCTACTACGGCCTGCTCACTCTCGGGATCAGTTATCTCGGCCCCATCTCACTCCCCTTCCTGATTGTGATCTTAGAGTATCTCCGATCCCGGGGTGAGCTCGGCTTCCCCTGGGGCCTTCTCGGTTATACCCAGGTCCACTATCTCCCGGTTCTCCAGATTGCGGCCGGTCTGGGTATCTATGGGGTATCCTTTTTCGTGGCTGGTGTCAATTTCCTCATCTATCTTGCGATTCGGAGGAGAAAGTTCCTTTATCTGATCCTCCCACCTCTTATTCTGGGACTGGGCTGGGCGATGATGGGGAGATCGGAGAAGACCACCACCAAGGTTGGGCTCTTACAGCCCAATATCAATACCAATCAGGTCTGGACTCGGAGCCGGAGGGAAGAGACGATGGAAAAGCTGATCCGGATGACTGACTCATTGGCCCGGGCCGGAGCCAGACTGGTGATCTGGCCCGAATCATCGATGCCCCTCTCGATCTTCCACCACAAGAGGTATCAAAAAGGGCTTATCGAACTGGCCGATTCCGACCGGATTGCAATCCTCTTAGGGACCTCCATCTTTGAGGATCATAACCTTTATAATGGTGCAATCCTGATTGTCCCTGACTCCGGGGTGGTGGGCCACTATAAGAAGATCCACCTCGTTCCCTTCAGCGAACATCTCCCCTATGAGGAGAGATTCCATTTCTTAAAAGGTATCGATTTTGGTCAGGGAGACTATTCACCGGGAAAGGAGTCAACCGTCTTCTCCTGGGGATCTCGATTTGGCTGTCTCATCTGCTTCGAATCGATCTTTCCAGAACTGTCCCGCCGTTATGCCACCAAGGTAGACTTCTTAGTCAATATTACCAACGATGGCTGGTTTGGAGACAGCCCCGGTCTCTATCAGCACGCCGATATGGCTATTGTCCGGGCGGTCGAATTCCGGATCCCATTGATCCGGGTTGCCAATACCGGGATCTCGATGGTGGTCGACCCCTATGGCCGGGTGCTGGTGAGGACACCGGCCTTTGAAACCATCGGTCTGGTGGTGGTGGTGCCCCAGCAAAGCCGGTCACTCTATCTCGAGCTTGGCGATGTGATCTTTTATCTCTCCCTTATCTTTGTGTTTATCTCAGCCGGACGATCTTGGTGGTCTTACCATCGGAGACGATAAAGTAGATCCCCTGTTTCATAGTAACCACCCTCCGGCCCAGGAGATCGTAAATACCGGAAGGCAGCTTCATTCCTTCGGTGATGACCTCCTCTCCCACTGCAGGCGGAACGGTTCGCCTCAGCACGATCCCGCTGTCTCCAACACAGAAGCCGTGGAGGGAATCGAGCATGACGATCGAGTTTAAGGGGAGTTGGGTATTGGTCGTCTCCGGGATCCAGGTCTGACCCGAATCCCGGGTGGTAAGGATACCCCCTTCACCACAGACCCAGCCCCGGGCCATGGTCAGAAATGATAGAGACCTCAGCCGGCCGATCGGACGGATCTGCCAGGTCTTCCCTCCATCGGTGGTGAGAATCATGGTGTCGCCAGCAACAATGATATTGGTGGTATCAAAGGCCTTCAATTCATAGAAGGTCTGACCACCACCAGGACTGATCCGATTCCAGGAGTGGCCACCATCGGTCGATTTCAGGACCATCCCATAGTTCCCGCAGGCATATCCCCTCTGGGGATCGATGAAATCGACCCCCTTGAGATAGGAATTGAAGCTTAAGGTGTAGTCCTGCCAGGCCGAGCCCCCATCGGTGGTGAGCAGGACCTGGGAGGCAGAGCTGAAGATGTCATAGCCGACTGCCCAGCCATAATTCTGATCATAAAAATCGATCCCTTCGGTATAACTGGCCTGACCGGTTCCGGCCTGGAGACGCCAGCTCCTCCCGCCATTGGTCGTCCCAAGGATGACCCCGAAACCGCTATAAGGGCTCCAGCCACAGATCCAGCCATGGTTCTGGTCGACAAATACAACATCGTAGAGATCGTAATTGGTGGTGGTCGAGTTCTGTTTCTCCCAGCTCTCACCCCCATCAGAGGTGAAGAGAATGAGATCATTTTTTCCCACTACCCACCCATACTGAGGGTCGAGGAAGAAGAGGCCGAGCAGATCATCTTCGGTTGGAACGGTGAGAAGTTCCCAGGTGGCAAGGAAGATGATAAGGGTCATAATACCGGCTTATGCTTCCAGGTTGTAACCAAGGTGTCGATGGAAAACTCCAAGATCGTCTTCCCTCCCGAGCGGATTGAGAGATGATCATTTCCAACCTTCCCGATCCGGTAGTGGGGAAGTCCGGAGAAGATGGTGTTGATCCTTGTCTCATCCTCGGGCCGGATCTCAACCAGGAATCGGGAGTTGGATTCGGAGAAGAGGATGAGGTCCGGCCGGGCTTTGCCATCGAAGTCGATCCGATCGATATCGATCTCGGCCCCAACTCTTCCTCCGATGACCATCTCGGCTAAGGCAACACCCAGCCCCCCTTCAGAGAGGTCATGGCAGGCCTGGATCAGTCCCTCATTGATGGCCCGATGGAGGCAAAGATAGATCTTCTTACCCACCTCGGGATCGACCTTGGGGACGATACCGGTCTCAATCCCGAGCTGATAAAAATATTCTGATCCACCCAGCTCCTCTTTTGATCTCCCGATAAGATAGAGGAGATTCCCCTCCTCCTTGAGGTCGGTGGTGACAACCTTGCCGCCGGGGATAAGACCGATCGATGAGACGAGGAGGGTGGGTAGGATCGGTCTCGGATTACCGACCGGATCGATATATTCATTATAAAGGCTATCCTTACCTGAGATGAAAGGTGTCCCATAGGCAAGTCCAATCTCATAGCAGGCAAGACAGGCCCGGACGATTGCTCCCATCACCTCTTCCCGCTCCGGTGAACCAAAGCAGAAATTGTCAAGGAGGGCGATGCGGCTGGGATCGGCCCCCACGGCAACGATATTCCGGATCGCCTCATCGATTGCGGAAGCGGCCATATGGTAGGGGTCGATCTGGCCATAACGGGGGAAGAGGCCACAGCCGACCGCAAGACCAGACCTCTTCTCCAATCGGGGCCAGATCACGATCCCATCCGAGGGGCCATCACAACATCTTCCCACCAGAGGTTTGACGATGGTTCGGGCCTGGACCTCATGGTCATACTGGCGGATGATCCACTCCTTGGAGGCGATATTATAGGAACCGAGAACCTTTAAGAAGGCCGAATCGAGGGGGATCGGTTCGGGCCGGATCAGCTCTTCTCTTTTCTCCCATCGTGCCTTCCGCACCACCTTTGGTATCCCCTTATGGAGAAACTCCATCTCCAGCTCACCCACTTTATTACCCTCATAATAGAGGCGGAGCATCCTATCCCCGGTAAATCGGCCAATCTCCACCGCTTCAACCCCCTCTTCGGCAAAGAGGTTGATCAACCGATCGACATCCTCCGGTCTGGTGGCGATGACCATCCGCTCCTGGGCCTCAGATATCCAGATCTCGGTGTAGGTGAGGCCGGTATATTTCAGCGGCACCCTCTCCAGATGGACCTCAACTCCGAGTTCGCGTCCCATCTCACCGACTGCACTGGAGAGGCCACCACCACCGCAATCGGTGATCGACCGGATCAGGCCGAGATCCCGGGCCCTGATGATGAGGTCTAAGATCTTCTTCTCTTCGATCGGGTTGCCGATCTGAACACAGGAGGAGAGGGACTGGGATTCGCTATCGAGCTCCTGTGAGGCAAAAGTGACCCCATGGATGCCATCCCGGCCGGTCTTCCCACCGACGAGAATGACCCGATAACCTGGCTTTAGCTCCTTCTTGATATTCTTCTTGGGGATGATACCGAGACAGCCACAGAAGACTAAGGGATTGGAGAGGAATGAGGGGTGGTAGAAGACCGCACCAGAGGCGGTCGGGATGCCCATTCGATTGCCATAGTCCCGCACCCCACCCACAACTCCGGAGATGATCCTTTTCGGATGGAGGACCCCCTCGGGCAGCTCGTCATAACCGATATCCGGTTCCCCAAAGCAGAAGACATCGGTCGAGAGGATAGGTTTTGCTCCCTGGCCGGTGCCCAGGATGTCCCGGATCACACCACCGATCCCGGTTGCCGCACCACCATAGGGCTCCAATGCGGAGGGATGATTATGGGTCTCAACCTTAAAGCAGACCCCATACTCATCGTCAAACTCCACTACCCCGGAGTTGTCGTGGAAGACCGATAGGCACCACCCAGGCTTCAACTCTTCCACCACAGCAAATATCGTCTCCTTGATGAGATTCTCAAAGACCCTGCCCTCATACTCGATCCTCCCTTTAAAGGTCTTATGGACACAGTGTTCGGACCAGGTCTGGGCAATGGTCTCCAGTTCGATGTCGGTTGGGGGACGGCCGATCTTTCGGAAATACTCCTGGATCCGTTCCATCTCAATCCGGTTGAGAGCAAGCCCGTACCGCTTTGAGATTGCGACCAGGTCACCTTCGAGCGGGATGTGGATGAGTTTAAACCGATAGGTCGTCTCAGGGAATTCTTCATCCCCGGTGACAATATGCTCGATCAGCGGGTTGTAGAGGAGTCGGGTGGCGACGGTATTGAGGGTTTCCGGATCAAGGTCTCCCGAGAAGATGTAACGCTTGGCGGTCTTAAAGTGCTCTATCTTGATGCCGAGATCGGCGATCGCTCTCAGGGCAGAGGGGGTAACCGGATCCTCGACCCCGGGATTGTAGGTGATCTCGATCTCGGTCCCATCACAATCGAACTTCCCTAAGCGATACTCTTCACCAACCGGATCGGTGAGGAGCTCCTCAGCGATCCTTCTGGCCTCTACATCACTAATCCCGTAGAGATAATAGACATCGATAACCTCGACCTTATCGATTCCAGTAACACCCAGTAGGCCCATCCCGGCAATAATCCTCTCCCCCCGTTTGTCCGGATACCGTTTCCGAACCTCAACCCGGTGGACCATCAGGGTTCTAAATTGGAGAAGAGTTCATCAGTTGAAGACGCACCCCTTAAGAGCTGGAGGGCATGCTGGAACTGGGGATCACCAGGGAGGGCATACTCATATCTTGCCCGCAGACCATGGAGATAACCGGCAAATTCGATCTTCAACCGATAGCGGATCATCTCTTCTGATTGGGAGAATTCCTCATCGGTGAACTCGATCTCGTGTTTGGTGAGGAAGAGTTTGAAGCTGTCCAGGATTCCTGGCGTTATGGTGATCTCCTTCTTCAATTCTGGATGGTGTTGGGCATAACCGACTGAAAAGGTGAAGAAGAGCCCACGCCGATAGATCTCCTGTTCCAGCCTGGTCATGGTCGGGAGGGTATCGATGATATCTGGGGTGATCCCGCCGCCGCCATAAACTGTTCTTCTCCTGGGGCCGAGGGTCTTGTATTCTGGCCGCAAGGTGTCGTTCTCCTTCTTATTGATACACCGGCCGGAGGCGATATACCAGAGGGCGGTCGTAAGCCGGAGGGCACCACCATCTTCTAAGGGGAAGACATTCTGGACCGACCCCTTGCCGAATGTCCGTTCACCCAGAATAATTCCCCTTTCCCAGTCCTGGATCGCACCGGCGACAATCTCCGATGCCGATGCCGAGCCGCGATTGACCAGGACTACAAGAGGGTAATCGCCCCATCGATCTGGAACCCGACTCAGGAATTTACGATCACCACTCCTCCTTCCCTTGGTCTCCACGATCAACTTACCAGGGGGAAGGAAGAGCTCGGCCACCCCCACCCCCTGATCTAATAGACCACCGGAGTTGTTTCTGAGATCAAAAATGAGCTTCTTTGCTCCGGCTTCGAAGAGGGAATCGATCACCCGCTCCAGTCTTGACTCGGCCCGTCTCGAGAAGGAGGCGAGTCGGACATAACCGATCTCCTCATCAACCAGGTTGAAGTATGGTATCGGGTTGATCTTGATGATCTCCCTTTTGATGGTGACATCGAAGACCTCTCCACCCCGCTCAATGGTAAGGATGACCTCGGTCCCCGGCTTCCCCCGGATATGCTGGGCTGCCTGCTGGGTGGTCCAGCCCTTGGTCGACTCACCATCGACATGGGTGATATGATCACCAGCCATCAGACCGACCCTCTCGGCTGGTGTCCCTTCCAGGGTAGAGATGACCGTGAGCTTCTCTTCCCGGATACCGATCTGGATTCCAACCCCACCGAACTCGCCACGGGTCGATATCTTCAGCTCGCTGTATTCCTCCTCGGTCATATAATCGCTATGAGGATCGTCGAGGGCATCGATCATACCCTCTAAGGCGCCCCGGATCAGGCTTTCGGCGGCAACCTCCTGATAATAATTGGTCTGGATCAGGGATAGGACCCGCTCAAAGACCCGGAGCGACCTGTAGATGTTGGCCCGATCCCCAGAGAAGGTGAAAAGGAAGACCAAAATCATAAAGACCTTTCTCATAGTCGATATCCTTTCTCCCTTAGGAGGGGGTAGACGAACCCCTTCACCTCGAGGTGGAGTTCCTCCTTAGGCTTATCGCCATCCAGGACCTTAATCCGTTTCCGGGCCCGGCGTGCGAGTCTCAGATAACCTTCCCTCACTTTCTGGTGGTAGGCCCTATCTTCTGCCTCGATCCGATCGTGGGGATGGGTAATCCTCTTTAAACCCTTAGTAGGTTCGATATCGACGAGGATGGTGAGATTGGGCTTGATCGCCCTGGTCGCAATCTTGTTAATAACCGAGACCCGGCGGGAGGGGAGTCCTCGTCCAAAGGCCTGATAGGCGAAGGTGGAGTCGCAAAACCGGTCCAGAATGACCACCTTCTTCTCCTTGAGGCTGGGAATAATCGCCGATCTTACCAGTTCGGACCTGGCGGCCAAGTAGAGAAAGAGCTCACACCAGGGAGATATCTTCACCTTCGGATCGAGGAGGATGGCGCGGATCCGTTCTCCCACTTCGGTAGATCCAGGATCCCGGAAGAGGACCACCGGCACCCCTTTGGTCTTAAGGTCATGATAAAGTAACTCCGCCTGGGTTGTTTTTCCAGACCCTTCAATCCCTTCAAAGCTGACCAACACGCCGAGATTCATCGCCTCCGGCCATAACGGGCGATGAATTGCTCCGTCTTCCGACGGCAGATATGATCCGGGAACTGGCGGGGAGGGGTCTTCATGAAGTAACTCGATGGTCCAATCAGGGCCCCGGAAAGGCCATGATTTAAGGCCAGCTTGGCACATCGGATGGCATCGATGACAACCCCGGCGGAATTGGGAGAATCCCAGACCTCCAGTTTCAGCTCGATATTAAGCGGGACATCACCGAAGGTCTTGGCCTCCAGCCGAATGTGGGCCCACTTACGGTCTTTGAGCCAGGCGACATAGTCGGAAGGGCCAATATAGATGTTCTCCTCACCGAGGTCATAAGGGATGAGTGAGGTGACGGCACCGGTCTTCGATATCCTCTTCGATTTGAGTCGGGCCCGTTCCAGCATGTTGAGAAAATCGGTGTTGCCACCAACATTTAGTTGGGAGGTGCGTTCCAGTTTTACTCCCCGTTCAATCAGGAGATTGGTGAGGGTCCGATGGACGATGGTCGCCCCAACCTGGGATTTGATATCGTCGCCGATGACCGGTAGACCACGCTGTTTAAACCGACGTTGCCAGTATTTCTGTGAGGCGATAAAGACCGGGATACAGTTGATGAAGGCACAGCCCGCTTCAAGGGTCTGTTCCACATACCACTTGGTCGCCTCTTCGCTCCCCACCGGTAGAAAGTTTATTACCACATCGGTCTTGGTCTCCCTTAGGAGTCGGACGATGTCGGCGGTTGGCCCTGGGGCCTTGGTAATAATCTTGGAGAGATACTCACCGAGGCCATCGTGGGTCATCCCCCGGACAACCTTCACCCCCAGCTTGGGAACATTGCAGAACTGGTAGGTATTGTTAGGATAGGTGAAGATCGCCTGAGCAAGATCCTTGCCGACCTTATTCTTATCGATATCGATACCGAGAGTAAACTCGATGTCCCGGATGTGGTAGCCGCCCAGATTGACGTGCATGATCCCGGGAATGAGGTCACCCTCCTTGGCATTACGATAATAATGGACACCCTGAACCAATGATGAGGCACAATTACCAATCCCGATTATTGCGACCCTGACCTTGGGCATTACACCTCCAGTCTTAGCGTTCTTCGAAGAAGGTGGTTACCTCAAGGGGCGTATAACTTTCCAGAGAAGAGGCCTCCAGACCGTGATCGAGATCCCGACCTTCGGCTTCAAAGGAGATATAACCACTCCCACCGGTATAATCGATCTTGCCGTCGGCCTTATCGAGATCTTCACCATCACCACCATCGAGAATTACCGGAACCTTCACTACAATCGTATCTTGTTTTTCATTGGTGCGTGGCGGGATGAGCGCCTTCTCACCTACCACCCCGATATAATTTCCTTCCTGGTCGTAGAGTCTTGCGGTTACCGAGGTGAACCGGATTTTCTTTCCCGAGTGCTCCCTAAGGGTCACATTGACATAGTTGGTGTCGCGGTAACTGTGATCATAGGTGGTGTCAACGATCGGAAAGGTATCGATCCAGCACCGAACCCGAAATTTTTCCGTTGCCGAGGGGGAGGTCACTTCGATGATCGGGATATCCTCGTAGATGGCGACCGGTTCCTTGACACAGGCAAGTATGACCAGGCTGCTGACAAAAAGGATAAGATTGAGGACTTTCATCGCACCTCCTTAAAAAATCATTATATTTTAAGAAACCTCGATTGTCAACCTCATACCTCTGGTGCCTTGGGAAAGTCGAGATCGGGCTCACCGACATTCGAGGTGTAGTTGGCAAATGTAATAAGGGCCATCGTTGCCAGAATCTCAATGATTTCCTCATCGGAGAAACCTGCCTGACGGATCGCCTCGAGGTCCTGATCGGTCACTTTGCCCCTGGTTTCGAAGACCCGACCGGTAAACTTCAGGAGGGCATCGGACTTGGGATCAGAGCCGATCAGCTTTCTGGCATTGAGGCACTCCTCATCGGTCAAAAGGCCGGCATCCTTGGCCATCTGAGTGTGTGCCGAGGCGCAGTATTCACAGTCGTTCAGCTGAGAGGTTGCCAGGATGACCAATTTCATATTCTTAGGTCCCAACTTTCCTGCTCCCAAGCTGGCATTCATACTTAGGAAACCATCCAGGGCCATCTCGGAGTTCCCCATACAGCGGAACATATTAGGGATGGTCCCAAAGGCCTCTTTGATCCTTTTGAAGAGCTTCCGGGTGTAGCTACTTGCCTCCTCGGGATTGATCTGCTTTATCCGCGCCATTTACACCTCCTTGTAAGCAACCGGGAAAGTTTACCAATATTATCGGGTTCTGTCAAACCCAACCGTGGTTGACCAGCCGATAACTACCGATATAATTTCTCGATGGCGAGGAAAGAACTGATCGGACTCGATCTGGCGGTCTTGAGGCCATTTCTCGAAGGGTTGCTCAAGAACATGGTCGGTGGTGTCTTTTCGATCGATATGGAGAAGCGGATAACCTCGTTTAATAAGGCGGCGGAGTGGATTACTGGCTACTGTTATGATGATGTGATTGGTGGACACTGTCACGAGATATTCCAATCCTCGATCTGCGATTCCTGTCCATTCGCCAAGGTGATCAATACCGGTGTTCCAGTGAACAAGAGCGAGGTGGTGATTCACTCCAAGGAAAAAAAGCCAATTGCGGTCTCCTACTCCGCCTTCCGCCTTGATGACATCCATGGCCAAACCAGGGGGATGGTGGTCATCTTTAGGGATATCTCCGAGGTGAAGATGCTGCGGGAGCAGCTTCTCCAGTCGGAAAAACTGGCGGTCTTGGGCCAGCTCGCAGCTGGAGTTGCTCACGAGATCAACAACCCGATCAATGGTATTATCACCTACATCCACCTGCTTCAGAAAAAGTTGGATAAGAATGAGATCGACCTCGAAAAATGGAAGGAGGATCTCAAGTTAATCGAACGCGAGACTCAGCGGATTGGCCGTCTGGTCAAGAACCTCCTCAACTTCTCAAGAAAGACCGAACCCGATCTGAGACCGCTTAAAATCGATCGGCTGGTCGAGGATACCCTGCCCCTCCTCAGCGATCAGTTCTTGATTAAGCATATCAATGTGAAGAAGGAAGTGAGTGGCCCAATTCCGGAGATACTGGGTGATGTCAATCAACTTCAGCAGGTGCTGATTAATATTATCATCAATTCGATTCAGGCGGTGAAGGAAGGTGGCAATATTGTCATCCGGGTGAAACCTGAAGGGCGTAAAGGTAGTGAATGTTTTGTCCGCCTTGAGGTGGAGGATGATGGGGTAGGCATCCCTACGGAGAAGATCGACAAGATCTTCGACCCTTTCTATACTACCAAATCGGCCAAGGAAGGCGGGATAGGCCTCGGTCTATCTATCGTCCAGCAGATCGTTAAGGCCCATCACGGTCGGATTTCAATCGAGAGTGAAGTGGGGAAGGGAACTACCTTCTCAATTATCTTCCCCACCCTTTAGAAACCGGACTACCATTCGATGCCAGGATTGGCGATCGAGTTGTGCGAGGAGCGATTTTGAAAACTTTCCTCCATCTGAGACGGCAACCCCGATCTCATCACGGCTGAACTCTTCTAACGCCTCCAGTTCCTTTTTTAACCATTCTTCGGCCTTTTCCCACTCAATCAGATTTACTTCATACCTGGGATTTCTGATCTCCGCCAGCCAGTTCCAATAGGGATCCCGATTGATCTTCTCCGGCTGGTCTTTGGTCACCTGATTGACCTCAATCCGATCGCCCGAGATGTTTGTGGGGATCATCACCTTGCCTTTCTCGGTTTCGATCATCAACCTCCGGTTTTGGAATTCAAAGTTTCTGATGGAACCGAGTAATGACTGGGCCAGATCATCAATTCCAACCCTCACCTTATCCTTTCCGGTTTTCAGAATCCAGAGATGATTGGCGGTGTAGGCTCGGGCCGGAGCGAGCCGGATCCCTTTAATTTGCTGGTAGAGCCGTTTCCTCCGCCGATAGGCGGGATGATATTCCATCCGATCCTGGATCATCTGATCGACCTCGCAATGCCAGCATTCGTAATTGTTGGAACAGATTTTGTAGGAGATGTCTCCGCTCAGCATATAGCGACATACCCGCTGATCTGCGGGGAGAGACTTCAGCTTCTCCATCGCCTGTAGGATGAGAGCCGATTCTCCGTAGCGGCCCGAACGCATCATCTGATCGAACTCACAGCTGGCACAGTTATAATTCTGGGTACAAACCCGGTAGGAGACGACGCCAAGTTTGGCCCAGATGCAGAGTTTCTCTTCCATTTTATCCTCCCTTTCACCAATGGCTGACTGCCATTCTTTATAGATCGGACACTCCTGAAAATTGCCATGACAGATCCCGGTCCGCTCGTAATCGCTGGCCGGGATCAACTTCTTGACCGGATAGGCATTACAGTATCTTACAACCACTTCTTCCAAGAAGGGACAGCTCATAAACACCTCCACCCTTTTACTGCAAGTCGATGCCAGAACAATCGGGCCGAAGATTCGTGATTTTCAGCCGGAGATTTGTTTAAAATTTAGACAATATCAGGAAGTCTTCGAATCTTCGTAGGAAAAATGTCTATTTTTTCTACATCGGTTTGAGGCCGTAGGCCTTTATCTTATTATAGAGGGTGGTCCGATTGAGTCCAAGGATGCGGGCGGCAGGACTTATCTTCCAGTGGCAGGCCTTAAGGACCGATTCGATGTGTTCCCGTTCCACCTCTTTGAGGGTCTTGAGGGGTGGGGCCTTCTTGGTCAGGTCCTCGGGGAGATGCTTCGGTTCGATTATCTCCTGATCGCAGACAACCATCGCGTGTTCGATCACATTCTCCAATTCCCTCACATTGCCGGGCCAGTTATGGCTCAGCAGGATCTGCATCGTTTCGGCTGAGACACGCAGGATCCTCTTCCCCATTTCGGTGTTAAATTTCTCGATGAAATGATCAACAAGGTGGGGGATATCGTCTTTTCGCTCCCGAAGGGGTGGGAGTTTTATGGTTATCACCTTGAGCCGATAGTAGAGATCTTCCCGGAACCTTCCTTTCTTCACTTCTGCTTCCAGATCCCTGTTGGTGGCCGCGACAAATCGGACATCAATCCTGATTGTCTTTGTCCCTCCCAATCTCCGGAATTCTCTTTCCTGGAGAACCCTTAAGAGATCCACCTGAGTCTTGGGGCTGATATCGGCAATGTCGTCCAAGAAGAGGGTCCCATGGTGAGCCAGCTCTAACTTCCCTTTGGTCTGGGTTGTTGCACCGGTAAAGGCGCCCTTCTCATAGCCAAAGAGCTCAGCTTCCAGCAGCGTTTCGGGCAGAGCGCCACAGGAGATGGCAACAAATGGATGATCCTTTCTCGGAGAGGTATTATGGATGGCACGGGCGATGAGCTCCTTACCGGTTCCGCTCTCACCATAGATCAACACGGTAGAGTTGGTTTTGGCCACTGTCTTGACCATCTCGATTACCTTCTTCATCCTCTTATCCTTGGTGATGATGTCTTCAAAAAATATCTCTCGGGCAAGGCGCTTACGGAGAGAAATATTCTCTTTAATCAATCGCTGGTGTTCAACAATCCGATGGAGAATAAGGCTGACCTCCTCAGGGTTGAAGGGCTTGACGATATAATCATAGGCTCCCTCCTTCATCGCCTCCACTGCGCTCTCGACCGTGGCATACGCGGTGATGATAATGACCGGAAGCTGGGGGTTTTTCTTTTTGGTTATCTTTAAAACCTCGATGCCATCCAGATCGGGCATCTTCAGATCGAGCAGGAAGGCGTCCCAATCTTCCCGGGCGAGCGCCTCAATGGCACTCTGACCGTTTGGCACCGCATGAACGGAATAGCCTTCTTCTTCCAGCCAATCGGTGAGAGATCTCCTCATGATCTCCTCATCGTCGGCTACCAGTATCTTGGATCTACGGTCCATTATTACCCCGTTCTTTCAGATAATTAAGACACGCCGGGCAAAACTTGAATCCCTTGAGGTCAATATTGACGATTGAGGCCGAAGCATTCATTACACACCACCGGTTCCGACAGTGATAAAGACCACCAAGATGGCCTGCCTCATGGATGATCTCCTTTTTCAGTCTTTCGATGAGTAACCCCGGATCTGGTTTCAACCGGTAGAAACGGTTATCAAGCCGGAAGGTAGAGACTACCGCTACCCTACCACCCAGCTGGGCGCGGCCGAAGACAAATGAGAGGACCGGAGTGCAGAGGTCAACATCGATGAGACCGATAACCTTCCCCTGATCATTAATCTCGTTGAGCAGGTGCACTAAGATCCCATCAGCATCGAACTGACCACGATCCGGAAGGTAGGCATGATTCAGGTTCTGGATTGGAGGACCAAGGGTGAAGGACCAGGGGGAGATTGCATCAAGATCTGAGATGAGATCGCTGATGAGTGATGGGGCGAGAGTCGATACCGGTCGAAGGAGGATCTCCACAGGTAAATTTTATCCATTGAAGAAGGGCTGTAAACAGATAATCATTGTTGACATTTTTAGGAAGGTGGATAATTTTTTAACATGCTTAAGGTTAAGGTCTGGTCTCCCCTACGGGAGCGAATTCTGGAGATCTCGGGAGAAGATCTTCTTAGCTGCTATCAATGTGGCCGGTGCTCAGCCAGTTGTCCGTTTGCCCCTTATATGGATCTCATCCCCAATATGGTGATGAGATCGATCCAGCTCGGGATTGAAGATGTCCTGAAGGCTAACAGCCCATGGTTTTGTGCTACATGTCTTACCTGCAAGGTCCGTTGTCCACGAGGGATTAAGATCCCGGAGGTGATGGAAGCGCTTCGTGAGATCCGGCTTCGAGAAAAATATGATTATCTCAATCCACTCACCATCGATCAGGAGCTTCTCACCGAATGTCCACCGATGGGAATCGTCAGCGGTTTCAATAAGTATTCTAAATGAGATACTCTTACTATCCCGGCTGCACCCTTTATAACAAAGCGAAGGATTTTGATGATTCGGCCCGAAGATCATGCCAGGCCCTCGGTATTGAGCTGGTTGAGCTTCCCCACTGGTACTGTTGTGGTGCGATCTATCCCCAATCCCAGGATCACAAGATCCCCCTCATTGCTCCTTTCCGGGTTCTGGCCAAGGCCAAGAATGAGGGGCTCGATCTGGTGACACTCTGTTCCTTCTGCTACCATGTTCTGAAACGGGTGAATTATGCGGTGAACAATGATAAGGAGAAGCTCGACCTCTTGAATGATTTTCTGAATGAGAACTATCGGGGTGATCAGAAAGTCCTCCATCTCTTAGAGGTTCTGAGGGATGATGTCGGTTTTGATCGATTGGCGCAATATCAAAAGAAGGATCTCTCTAAGCTCAAGGTGGCTCCCTACTACGGCTGTTACCTCTTAAGGCCCCAGCGGGAAATCGGACTCGATGATCAAGAGAATCCGATGATTCTAAACCATTTCCTCTCCTCCCTCGGGATCGAGGTTATTGATTCTCCCCATAAAGTAGAGTGTTGTGGTTCCTACCTGGTTTTAGTGAACCGGGATGCCACCTTGGCTGCGGTCAGGAGGATCATTGAGGGGGTGAAAAGGCTTGGTGCGGAGGCGATAGCCACCTCCTGTCCCCTCTGCCACTATAATCTGGATAAGTTTCAGGCCGAACTCAAAAAGGAGGGGCTTGAGCCGATCCCGGTCTTCTACTTCACCCAGCTCCTTGCCCTTTTCCTTGGCTTGGAAAGGATCAGCTTCACCACCAATAAGGTTCCAGTTGAACCCTACCTGAGGGAGAAGATCGGGGATGGTTACTCAGGATGAAGAACGCAGGATTGGCCGAATCACGAGGGTCTTGGAGCCTCGAATCGGTAGAATCATCAGAGTGATATACCCTCGGATCGGCAGGATCACGAAGGTGAAGAAAGATGGCGGTAAGGGTTAAGATCCTTATTGAATTCGGTCATAAGGCGATAGAAACGGTGGCGATTGCGAATACTGGTTATGAAACTGAAGAACCCGAGGTCCTGTTACCGGAACAGCTGGGCAGATCGGAATGGGGGGAGATGTTCAATAGCCTCAAGTCGATTGAGTATAAGACCTTCAAAGGTGTTTTGCCCTTTAAAGCCCTGGGGGAAGCAACGATAAGGGTTAAGGCCGGTGATCGAGAGTCGAAGCCGATCAAGGCAAAACTACTTGTCAGTGGGTTCGATCGGGAAGTTCTTCTAAACGATAAAGCGATCGGTGCTCTTGGGATAAGCCTGATCCGGGTTGATATCGGGAGATGGAGATTTACCGATGATCCCCCGGACAAGGAGAGAGATAGTGAACTACCAGAAAGGTGGTGATGAGATGAGAGAGAGGGTAGGACTTTTTGTCTGCCATTGTGGCATAAATATTGCCTCGACGGTCGATGTCGATAAGGTAGTGGAGTTCTTCAAGGGTTATTCTGGTATCGTTCATGCGGAACACTATCAGTATATGTGTTCCGATCCCGGACAGGAGTTGATTATCCAGAGGATAAAAGAGAAGTCCCTCGATGCGGTTGTGGTAGCCTGTTGCTCTCCTACCCTCCACGAGAATACCTTCCGAAATACGGTTGCCCGGGCCGGACTGAATCGTTACCTTTGTGAGATTGCCAATATCAGGGAGCAGGTGAGCTGGACGGTTGAGGAGAAGGAGCGGGGGACGAAGAAGGCGATTGCAGTAATCAAGACGATTGTTGAGAAGGTGAAGCGGGATGAGCCCTTGGAGCCGATAAAGATTACCCCCATCCCAAGGGCACTGGTTGTTGGTGGTGGAATCGCTGGAATCCAGGCTGCCCTCGACATCGCCAATGCTGGCATTGAGACGATCCTGGTCGAGAGGACCCCATCGATCGGTGGCCATATGGCCCAGCTCTCGGAGACCTTCCCCACCCTCGACTGTTCCCAGTGCATCCTCACACCCAAGATGGTGGAGGTGGCCCAGAATGAGAAGATCAGGCTCCTCACCTATGCGGAGGTTGAGGAGATCTCCGGCTATGTCGGTAATTTTAAGGTTAAGATTAGGAAGAAGAGCCCGTTCATCGACTGGGAGAAATGTAATGGCTGCGGCGAGTGTGAGCTGGTCTGCCCGGTAGAGGTTGAAAGTGAGTTTGATGAGGGGTTGAGTAAGAGGCATGCGGTCTTCCGTCCCTTCCCTCAGGCGGTTCCCAATAAGTTTACGATCAGCTGGTTAGGACACCCTCCCTGCCGTTCTGCCTGTCCGGCCGGGGTAAATGTCCAGGGATATGTGGCCCTGATCCGAGCGGGCAAGTATCAGGAGGCATTGAAGCTGGAACGGGAGGCAAACCCCTTGGCCAGTGTCTGCGGTCGGGTCTGTAACCATCCCTGTGAGACCGAATGTGCCCGGAAGGAGGTTGATGAGCCTATCGCCATCGCATCACTCAAACGATTCATTGCCGATTTCGGGGAGTATCCATTGGAGCCCAAGCAACCAACCGGTCCCGAGATCGCAGTGGTTGGATCCGGTCCCGCCGGACTATCCTGCGCCTATTTTCTGGCGAAGCGGAATTATCGGGTGACAATCTTCGAGGCCGAAGATGTGGTCGGTGGTCTCTTGGTCCTGGGTATTCCCGAATTCAGACTGCCCAGGGATGCGATCAAGAAGGACATCGATTATATCAGATCCTTTGGTGTTGAGATCAAGACCGGGGTGAAGGTGGGGGAGACGGTAACAATTGATGAACTGAGATCGAAATATAAAGCGGTCTTCATCGCCACCGGTGCTCATGACGAGATCAGGTTGAAGATCGAAGGCGAGGACCTTCCCGGGGTCTTGCCCTGTGTCAGCTTCTTAAAACGGGTCAACCTCAAGGAGGAGGTGAAGCTGGGTAGAAGGGTGGCAGTCATTGGTGGTGGTAATGCGGCGATCGATGCGGCCCGGGTTGCCAAGAGGCTGGGATCGGAGGTGACCATCCTCTACCGCCGTTCTCGTCGGGAGATGCCGGCCAACCCCTGGGAGGTTGAAGAGGCATTAAACGAAGGGGTGAAGATTGAGTTTTTGGTCTCACCGGTGAAGTTCCTCGGGACCGACCGTCTCACCGGTGTTGAGTGCATCCGGATGGAACTGGGTGAACCAGATGCCTCAGGGAGAAGGAGGCCGATCCCGATCCCGGGTAGCGAATTCAGGATCGAGGTCGATAATGTCATCGTCGCCATCTCCCAGTCGCCCAGGACCGATTTCCTGGGGGAAGAGTTCGAAAGGACCAGGTGGGGAACCCTGGTGGTCGATCCCGAGACACTCCAGACTTCGGTAACAGGTATCTTTGCCGGTGGGGACCTCGTCTCCGGTCCGGCCACGGTAATCGAGGCGGTGGCGGCTGGACATAAGGCGGCTGATGCCATCCATAGCTATCTGACCGGAGAAAAGCTGCCCAAGCGGGAATTTCCTGTAGCCCGTCCCGAACCCGAGCGTCTTGGTAAGGTCGCCCGAAAATCGAGGGCCGAGATGCCCAAGATCCCGCTTGGTGAACGGGGAAGCTTTGTCGAGGTTGAGAAGGGGTTTGATGAGGAGTTGGCCAAATCTGAGGCATCCCGGTGTCTCAATTGCGCAGTCTGCTGTGAGTGCTTGGAGTGTTACAAGGTCTGTGAACCGGATGCGATCGACCACTCGATCCGGGATCAGATCCTCGAGTTCGATGTCGGAGCGATTGTGGTTGCGACCGGTTACGACCTCTATCCGACTGAGAAATTGACCGAGTATGGGTTCGGCAGTCTGAAGAATGTTATTAACGGCCTCCAGTTCGAACGGTTGCTCTCCGCATCGGGCCCAACCGGTGGTGAGGTGAGAAGGCCATCGGATGGGAAGGTGCCCAAGCGGGTGGTATTCATCCAGTGTGCCGGTTCGAGGGATCCGGAGAATCATCTCCCTTACTGTTCAAAGATCTGCTGCATGTATACCGCAAAACATGCGATGCTTTATAAACATCGGGTCCATGATGGTGAGGCGATAATCTTCTATATTGATGTTCGGACCCCGGGAAAAGGGTTTGAGGAGTTCTACAAGCGGGCAACCGATGAAGGTGTTCTCTACCTCAGAGGGAAGGTCTCCAAGGTCTTTGAGGAGAACGGTAAGGTTATCGTCTGGGGTGTTGATACCTTGATCGGAAAGAAGGTTGAGATCGAGGCCGATCTGGTCGTTCTGGCTACCGGGATCGTGCCGAGATTCGATGCCGAGGAGCTGGCCAAAAAGTTCCGGATCACATTCGATGAGAATGGTTTCTACAATGAGGCCCATCCGAAGCTGAGACCGGTTGAGACGATGACCGCCGGTGTCTATCTCGCCGGTGCGATCCAGGGACCAAAGGATATCCCGGAGACTGTGGCCCAGGCGTCGGGGGCGGCGAGTAAGGTTATCGCCTTCCTCTCCCAGAAGGAGGTCCATTTTGAGCCGACCGTGGCCACAGTCGATGAAGATCTCTGCAGCGGATGCGGTATCTGCATCACCGTCTGTCCCTACGATGCCCGGGAGAAAGATCCGGAAAAACTCATTGCCAAAGTGAATGAGGTCCTCTGTGAAGGGTGTGGTTGTTGCATCGCTGCCTGCCCCAGTGGTGCATCTCAGCAGAAGAATCTGACCGATGGTCAGGTTGAGAAGATGGTGGAGGTGGCGATTGAGTGAGGTGGGGGCTCGCAAGAAACGGATTGGCCATCTCAAACGCATTAGAAGAAAGAAGCGGATTGGAAAGTTGATTCCGGTTCGCGATTATAGGGTTCTTTATTCAACCAAGAAGAGTAGATGGTCCGGATAAAGGTTAAGCTCAGCTTTGGCGCTGGGTCGGTGAAAACTGCGGCAATTGTGAATACCGGTTATGGAACAGAAGAACCAGAGATTCTAATCCCGGTTGCTGTGGCTAAGAAATTGGGAATATGGCCGGAGTTCCCGGCTGGCACCAGGGTTGAGGAGTACTCGACTGCAGGGGGGACAACCAGAATTTACTGTGTGGGAAAGAGGGGGGTGGTTAGTGTTGTTACCCCCGAGCGATCGGAATCGGTGGAGGTGAGAGTTGGTATTTCTGAACACGAAGATGAGGTCCTGATCAGCGATAGTCTGGCCAGCGAGCTTGGGATTGTGATTGAAGACCCCAAGAAGGGATTGTGGCGATTTCGTGATGAGCCGACAGCGAAGTTAAGGCGAAGTGTTGCTCCAAAAATTTGGTAGTGGAGGGAAATTGAATAGCTTTGAACCGAAGATAGTGGCATTTATCTGTAAATGGTGCACGGCTCAGGCTGCCGATCTGGCCGGCACATCAAGACTCCACTATCCACCAAATGTGATACCGATCCGTTACTTCTGTTCCAGTCGTGTCGATCCCCAGCATGTTCTACTTGCTTTTAAAAAAGGAGCCGATGGGGTTCTCATTGGGGGATGCCACTTCGGTGACTGTCACTATCAGACCGGTAATTACCGGACCTATCGGCGCTATCTCCTTCTCCGTTCCGTGATTGAAGCAATGGGGATCGATCCTCGGAGATTGCGGTTGGAGTGGATCTCGGCCGCCGAAGGTCAGAAGTTTGTTAATGTGGTCACCGAGATGGTTGATGAGATAAAAAAGCTGGGACCAATTGAGGAGAATCCTAATCGGGATCGGTAATCAGGAGCGGACCGACGATGGTGTTGGATTGGTGGTAGCGGATCGGCTTAAAGATCGATTCGATGCCGTAGTGAAAATAAGACTCTTTCTCCCCGAGGATTTACTATCTCTTCGTGGTTATGATGAGGCGGTTATCATCGATGGGGCATTCGGTATTCCAGAGGGTGAGGTGCGCCGTTATCGGGTAGATGATCTACCCTGTTCCAAAACCTTAACCCACATCCATGATATCGGTAATCTACTCCGTTTAGGAGAGATGCTCTATCGTGATTTCCCCAAAAAAATCACAATCTTCGGGATCGGTATCACCGATACCAGATTTGGCGATCAGTTGACCGAGAGGATGAAGGGGAGGCTCGATCGAATATGTCAAGATATCTTAGAGTTGCTCTAATCTTCTCTATTCTCCTTGCCTGCAAAAAGAAGACATCGGTAGAGAAGGCTTCGGAATTGATTGAGAAAGGAAAATTTCAGGAAGCAGTGAAAACGATAACCAGAGCGCTCAGAAGTGATTCGCTGAATCCGGATCTCTACTATCGACTCTGCCAGGCATACATCGGTCTCGATTCGCTCCTGGGGGCATCACGGGCTTATCTCAAGCTCTACGAACTCGATTCTCTTAAAGCCGAATCCGAGGAGATCAAGGTTAATCTTGCCGAACTGTGCGGCCTTGAGCCCTATCGGATTGTTCGATTAACCAGAACCAGATCCAATGAGTACTCCCCTTATCCTGCGAAGTCGGGTGTCTACTTTGCCTCGGATCGGTATCGCCGTTCGGATATCTATTTATTAAAAGGAAGAAAGAGTAGAAGGGTTATCAGGGGTGGGGGGTGGAAGTCCAATCCAGTCCCGGTCAAAGAGGGTATCTGCTTTAGTGCCGGTTTTGATCGGGAAGAGGAGATCTATTGTTATTCCTTCAAGAATCGGAAGATCAGAAGGTTGACCAACAATGATGAGGGGGACTATCCCACCGGGTCCGATCGTGAAGGTCTCAGGTTACTCTACTGTTCTCATATCGATGGTGACTGGGATATCCATCTCATGGATCTTGAGACTGGTGAAACCAGACCGATTACCAGGAACGATTATTTGGACGGTGATGCCAGTTTTACTCCGGATGGTAAGCGGATTATCTATGTGAGTAAGATAAAGGGGGCAGAGCGGATTGTCATTGCCGATTTGAAGGGGAAAGTAAAGAAGGTGCTACCGATGGTCGATGTGAGACATCCCTGTTTCGTCGACAGTTATCGAATTGTCTATCAGGGCAGAGGTGGTAGGGACTGGGATCTCTATCTTTACGATCTTAAGAAGGATAGAGTTCTCACCCTGACCCGGAATCGGAGGGAGGATTATCATCCGAAGGCTGATATCAGAGAGGGGAAGATCTATTTTGTTAGTAAGATCCGAAGACAGTGGGATATATTCATGGTTGATCTCAAAAGACCGATTGAGACGAAAAAATTAATCGGGTATCTTTCGAGGTTGACAAAAGAGAAGAAAAAGATATCATAACCCATGGTCCGCTTTATTCTTATCTTGCTACCCTTTCTATTGGTAGCTCAACAGCCGACAGCTGTAATGGCACCCCCATTGGGTTTAGAAAAGCCGGTGGTTACAGAGGAATATGTGCTAATGCCGGGCGATTATATTTTGGTTACTGTATCGGGTCCTACAGCCTATGCCTACTCGGGTTACGTCTCTCCCGAGGGAAAATTTGCTATTATGGTGCCGACAAAGGAGTTCCCTTCAACTATCCCTGGACAAACTGAATCCATTTTTGATTTTGTTGATGCGGTATCGATCTGGGGATTGAAGATAAAAGAAGCGGAAAAGAGGTTGGAGGAAACGTTCAGGAAGTATTATAAAAGGCCGAAGGTGAAGATCACTCTGGTCACTCTGAGGCAATTTATTGTTTATATTACCGGTGAGGTTAATAACCCAGGCATTGCCTATGCCTCACCAGTAACAAGAGTCTCGGAGTTGATCGATTCTGTGGAAGGGTTCGCACCATTAGGTTCCCGGGCCCGGGTACGGGTGATAAGGAAGGATACGATAATCATCGCAAATATTGAGAAGTTCGAAAATAGTGGTGATCTCTCAGCTAATCCAATAGTAAAGGACGGTGATGTCATCTATGTCCCACCTATGGAAAGGAAGGTTTTCGTTCGGGGCGCAGTTTTTGGTCGGGGAGAGTATAAGCTTCTAACTGCAGAGATGACCGGGGAACGTCAAAGGATTTCTGAGGGAATTTATGAACTCCTTCCTGGAGAGCGTATTTCAGATATCATCAGGAAGGCAGGAGGTCCAACTCCATGGGCTGATCTTGCCGCTACCTACATTCTTAGAAAGACTTCATCCGGTGAAGTGAAGATAAATATAGATCTGAAGCAAGCTCTGTTGGGTGATACCCTTTTCGATCCTCTTCTTGAAGACGGTGATATTGTAATCGTTCCGGTTATTGCTGCAGAGGTTTATGTCGAGGGAGAAGTTACCTCCCCTGGCGCCTTCGATTATCAACCCGGCCTTACAGCAAGTGATTATATTGGAATGGCTGGCGGTCCTACCGATGTGGCCAATCTAAAGAAGGCTTCAATCTACCGGAAAGGAGAAAGAATTACCTACAATTCAGATCTGGTTATTGAACCCGGAGATAAGATCTATGTTCCTCGTCAAATGCTCAAGTTCTGGCAGGATTACCTCACAATTGGCCAGGTCCTCACCACGATCACTCTCTCTTGGTTGACCTACATCGCGGTGAGAAGGTAGTCTCATAGGCATGCGTCAACGGAAGAGAAATAGGGTATCTCTCATAAAATTAATTATTGATAATCGGCTATTGATCTACTATTTCACAATCTCATTTGCTATAACTTTCCTGATATATTCATTTATTGCCACCCCAGTTTATGTTTCAAGTGGTAGGATACTACCGTCGGTTTCATCCTCACCATTAGGTTCTTTAGCTGCTTTTCTCGGTTCTGTGACCGGAGGCGGAGCCGAGAGTCGAATTACCCGCATGGCCCGCGCGGCAGGTTTGGCTTTGGGTGCCAGTAGTGGGGATATTATGTCTGCTGTTCTTAAGAGCCGGACGATTCAGGAATATGTTATAAAGCAGTGTGGCCTGGCACAACATTATCGAATACCATCCGAGAAAATAGATGATATCATAAAAGTGTTAACAAGCTCAACCAAGATTGATGTGACTCCTGAGGATATGGTGGTAATTGAGGTAAAGGATCGGGATCCGAAGATGGCAAAGAGAATTGTCGATACATATATCACAGGATTGGATAGTTTTCTGAAATGGAGTAGCATGACCCGCGGTAGATATGAGCGAATATTCTTAGAGAAAAGGGTGCAGGAGGCTGAAAAGATGATGAAGGCTTATGAAGATTCTCTTAAGGAATTTCAGATTGCGCATAAGATCATTCTCCCCCCTGAGGAAATCAAAGTTGCAATAGGTTCATATGCTCAACTTAAAGCTTTATTGCAGGCCAAAGAAGTCGAATATCGAATGAAAAAAGATTACTTGAAAGCCGGTAATCCCAAACTTATAGAGTTAAAAAGGCAAATAGCGGCTTTAAAAAAGAAACTGAATGAAATCGAAACTAAACAGAATATCGATGGTTTTGGAATCGGCTCTGCGGTGCCCTTAAAGGGTGTCCCTAATATTGAATTGGAATATCTCCGCATCTATCGAGATCTCAGGATTAGTGAAGAAATCTATTCTTATCTCCTCCAAATGTACGAACAGGCGAAAATCACTGAGGTTAGAGATACTCCAGTTCTAACAGTTCTCGATTATGGTGATATCCCCCAAAGGCCTAAATTCCCCAAGAGAGGATTGATGACGATTTTAGGAGCGGTCTTAGGCCTAATTGTTGGGGTAGGATATATTTGGGTCGGTTATCGCTGGGAGATCTATCTAATGCATCCCGAAAATAAGAATCTATACTTAAATTTCAGAAAATCAATAAGAGAAGATTTAAGG
>QNBE01000003.1 GCA_003645615.1 Caldifarciminota bacterium | reverse complement strand
TATCGTCTTTCCGGTTAATTATTTTCTCAATCAGACGGCGTATTATAAGTCCTGGATCATCCACTGGTCTCCCAATACCGGATTTAACATCATTACCGGACCCCACAGTATGAGTAAAGAACCCGGTGCCTGGCGGCTCCCCTGTGATCATGCCCAGATCGCTTTAGATCGTGATAATGGCTGGCTTTACTGTGTCTATGTCTTAAACCGGGATACTGATACCTCTCAGGGTGGCTATCCCAATGGGGAGCTCATGGCCAAGTATTCGACTGATAATGGGGCTACCTGGATCAGTCGTGCTCAGGGTGATACCGGGGTCAATCTAACCAGGACCCCGACCCCGGGCGCACCGCCGGGAGAGTGTTGTGATGATGACTATCCCTCGATGCACCCCTATGTGGAGGAGATTAATGGCAGGAAGTGTCTGATCATCAGCTATCTTGAGGACAAGGATGCCGGTGCTGTGCCTCAGCAAGAAGGCACCGAAACCGACAACCCCTATCGGGTCTACTTCTGTCCGGTCGATTCGATCATCAAGACCGAACAGCTGCCAGAAGAGAAGGTCAGCAGGATCAACATCCCTGGTCTCATCTATGGCAACCGACTCCAATTGTCCGGGGTAAAAGCGATGATCCGGATTAGAATTCTTGATCTTCTGGGTCGGGAGATGGTGAACCAGGATGTCTCTCCTCGGAAACCATTAATAAATCTCGAACATCTCAAATCCGGAGTATATTTCCTCACCTGTGGGTCGAGGTTCGATAAGTTCATTTTAATCAGAAAATAAGCAAGATCGTTATTGCTATTATCAGATAATTAACTATAATAATCTGTGTCGAGAATCAACCGGATTGAAGTTGATGGTTTCCGCAATCTGAAGGGGATCGAGATCGATTTCGACCCCGGGATAAATCTGATCGTGGGTGAGAATGGAGCAGGGAAGTCAAATCTGCTTGAGGCGATCTATTATCTCCTCTATCTCCGCTCCTATCGTAATGCCACCGAGGCGGAACTGGTCAATCTGGAATCAGAGGGGTTCTCCCTTAAGGGTTTTGGGGATGAGGATCGGGTTGAGGTAAGGGTAAGAAATGGAACCAAACGGGTCTTCCGGAATGGGATCGAGCGCCACCGTTTTCATGACTATTATGGCTGGCTCGATGGGGTGGTTTTCAGCCTGAGTGACATCCTCATCGTCCGGGGCTCTCCTTCACTCCGACGTGACTGGCTCAACTCTCTCCTGGCCCGTTGTGATGCTAACTACCGCCTACTCCTCAACGAATATCGATCAATCCTGAAGCAGAGAAATCAGCTCTTACTGCAGGAACGGTATGGTCCGGAACTTGAGGCATGGAGTGAGCGGCTGGTCGAAGTGGGAAGTAAGGTCTATCAGATCCGCTATCAGACCTTCCCCAGGATTAAGGAATGGTTTCAAGCCCTTGCGCACCAGTTGAATCTCCCCTTGGAGATCTCCTACCACCCTGTCACTTCTCCTGAGCGCTTCTGGCCTGATCTTAGACGATCGGCATCAAGGGAGCGGGAACTGAGGCTGACGGTTGTTGGGCCACATCGGGATGAGATCGGTATCACCAAGGCAGGCCAGGACATTCGGGCCTATGGGTCAGAGGGAGAAGAGCGGCTGGCCGGGATTATCCTGAGGTTGGTTGAGGCGGAGATGATCAAGGCAAGGAAAGACCCGATTCTGCTCCTTGATGAGCCGTTTATTGAGATCGATAAGCATAATCAGGAGAGGTTAAAGAGTCTTCTCGCCAATAAAGGTCAGCTGATTCTGGCCACAACAACACCAGACTGGCAAGGGAAGACCGTTCGTCTCAAAGGGGGGAGGGTTGAAGCGACCGATTAAGTTAAATCGACTCGTTGATGAGGTGACCAGGTCCATATCGGTGCGGTCTGAGGTTGAGGGGTTGATCAAGGTCTGGCCAGACCTTGTAGGGGAAAAGATCGCTCAACACGCCCATCCGGTCGATCTAAAGGATGGCCTTCTTGTGATTGAAGTAGATGGTTCGGCCTGGCATCATCATCTCTTCCTACTTAAGGGTGAGATCCTAAGGAAGATACAGGTCCATTTTCCCCGGATCGGAATCCGGGAGATAAGGATGGTTACCAGAGATGGCTGATATCTATGATTCCAGTAAGATAACGGTCCTAAAAGGGCTGGAGGCGGTAAGGCGGAGACCGGCAATGTATGTTGGTGATGTCGGTATCCGTGGCCTCCACCATCTCATCTTTGAGGTTGTTGACAATGCCATTGATGAAGCACTGAGTGGAAACTGTAAGCACATCTGGGTGACCCTGTTTTCTGGAGAGATCGTCTCGATTGAAGACGATGGTAGTGGCATCCCGGTTGATCCCCACCCCAAGTATAAGAAGAGTGGCTTAGAGCTGGTTATGACCACCCTCCATGCCGGGGCCAAATTCGATACCAAGGTCTACCAGATCTCCGGTGGACTCCATGGGGTCGGGGTATCGGCGGTCAATGCCCTCTGTGAGTTTCTGGAGGCTGAGGTCTATCGCGGTGGAAAGATCTACTATCAGCGTTATGAAAGGGGCCGTCCGGTCACCAGGGTCGAGGTGAAGGGGAAGACGAAGAAACGAGGCACCAAGATTACCTTCCGGCCTGATGATAAGATCTTCAAAAAGGTGAAGTTCGACAATAATCTGATTGCCATGCGGCTGAGGGAACTCGCCTATCTCAATCAGGGGTTGCGGATCGAGTTTGATGATAAGAGGATCGGAAGAAAGGAGGTCTATCAGTATAAAGGCGGGATTGTTGAGTTTGTCCAGTTCCTTGACCGAACCCGTAAACCGATTATCAAACCGATCTATATCAGTGGTAAGAAGAATGGGGTCGAGGTGGAGATTGCCTTGGAGTATAATGAGAGTTATCAGGAAAATATCTTCTCCTATGCCAACACCATCAATACCCATGAGGGGGGATATCATCTGGCCGGTTTTAAACTGGCCATGACCAGAACCCTCAATGATTATGCCCGGCGGAGAAATCTGGTGAAGGAAGGTCAATCCTTTACCGGAGAGGATGTCCGGGAGGGTCTCACCGCCGTGATCTCGGTGAAGTTAAAGGACCCCCAGTTTGAAGGCCAGACCAAAACCAAACTGGGGAATTCTGAGGTGAGGGGGATTGTCGATTCCATCACCTCGGAGGGCCTCTCCACCTACCTCGAAGAGCACCCGCGCATCGGCTCGGTCATCATCGGGAAGGTGTTAACTGCGGCCAAATCACGGGAGGCAGCCCGGAAGGCAAAGGAGCTTACCAGGAAGAAATCACTGCTTGAGAGTGCCGATCTTCCCGGCAAACTTGCCGACTGCACCTCCAATGATCCCAGCGAGTGCGAGCTCTTCATTGTCGAGGGTGATTCGGCTGGTGGTTCAGCCAAACAGGCCCGTAACCGCGAGTTCCAGGCAGTCCTGCCGCTACGGGGTAAGATCCTCAATGTCGAGAAGGCATCGATGGCCAAGATCCTCTCCAACAAGGAGATCCGGTCAATTATCACCGCTCTCGGTGTTGGGGTAGATGAGTGGGATGGATCGAAACTTCGTTACCACAAGATCATCATTATGACCGATGCCGATGTCGATGGGGCCCACATCCGGACCCTTCTCCTCACCTACTTCTACCGCTTCCTCAAGGAGGCGATTGAGGCCGGCCATCTCTACATCGCCCAGCCACCACTCTATCGGGTCAAGAAGGGGAAGAATGAGTATTACTGTTACTCCGATGAGGAGCTTGATGAGCTTAAAAAGAAGCTCGGTGATGGGATTGAGATCCAGCGTTATAAGGGCCTGGGTGAGATGAATCCAGAACAGCTCTGGAAGACGACCATGGATCCGGAAAGAAGGATCATCAAAAGGGTTACTCTTGAAGATGCAGCCCGGGCTGACCAGATTTTTTCAATCCTCATGGGTGATGAGGTCCAACCCCGGAAGGAGTTTATCGTTGAGAATGCCGCATTGGTTGAGAACCTTGATATTTAAGAAGGAGGTTCGATGGACCGCTTTGAACTCCTGAAGAGCCTCTCTGAGGCGTTTGGTGTCTCTGGCTTTGAAGATGAGGTGAGGAACCTTTTTGAGGATCGACTCAGCGGTTTTGCCACGGTAAAGAGGGATCGAGTCGGATCGGTTGTTGGTGCGCTTGAAGGGGATGGTCCCAAGATCATGTTTGCCGCCCATCTTGATGAGGTCGGGTTTTTGGTAAAATCAATTACCAAGGAAGGCTATTTGAAGATAATCCCGGTCGGTGGCTGGTGGGAAGGGGTCCTCCCGGCCCAGCGGGTGGTGGTGAAGAATAGAAGGGGCGAGAAATGGCTTGGAGTGATTGCAGCCAAACCGATCCATGAGCTCGAACCCGAAGAGCGGAAGAAGTTGCCCAAGATGAAGGATCTTGTAGTTGATGTTGGAGTGAAGAAGGGTTTTGAGATTAAGGAGAGATTGAAGATCAGACCAGGGGATCCGATTGCACCGGTATCGGAATTCACAAGGCTTGGAAACCCTGATCTTTTGATGGGGAAGGCCTTCGATGACCGGATCGGGGCCGGCCTGCTCTTAGAGCTGGCGGAGCGGATGCCTGAACATAAGAACTCGATCTTTCTGGCTGGAACAGTCCAGGAAGAGGTCGGTCTCAGGGGGGCCCGGACCTGTGCCCGGATGGTCGAACCCGATGTTGCTTTTGCCATCGATGTCTCGATTTCGAGGGATGGACCGGGAGAGGATGGTGAAGAGAGGCTGGGTGGTGGTGTCGGTATTGTCATCCATGACCGGACGATGATCCCCAATCGAAAGCTCCGTGATTGGGTGATCAGTCTCTGCGAGGTAAACAAGATCCCCTACCATCTCACTTCAATCACCGGTGGCTATGACACTGGAGTTATCCATATCTCCGGGTTTGGAGTACCATCCTTAGCGATTGGAATCCCGACCCGTTATATCCATTCCCATATCGCGGTGGTCGATGAGCGGGATTATGAGAATATCCTGAAACTCCTGATCCTCATCAGTGAGCGGCTCGATCGGCAGAGATTCCAAGAGATCATGTCTTAAACTCCTCCAGGTATCGGATGCCTATCATCCCCATCCTGGAGGGGTGAGTGAGCATCTCTTCCATCTTACCTCGGCCCTTAGGGAACTGGGACATGATGCCCACGTCCTTGCCCCATCTTATCCGGGGAATTATCATGATCCTGAGTGGGTCCATCGGATCGGAAGGGTGATCCTGGTTAAGGGTAATAAATCGACCATAACCCTCACCTTCGACCCCCTCCTTCCACTCAAGGTCCGGAACTTCTTGAGGAGAGAAAGGTTCGATGTCGTCCATACCCACTGTCCGATCGGTTACAACCTCCCCTATTGGGCTCTCCACTACTCAACCGGAATAAATGTTGCCACCTTCCATACCGCCTTCTCCGGGCGCAACCTCTATCCTTATGCAAAACCGATCAGCCGGGGGCCGTTTAAGAGGCTCGATGGACGGATTGTCGTCTCCCAGACCGCCCTCAGGGCTATCCATCCCCATTTTCCGGCCGACTACCGGATTATCGGTAATGGGATCGATACCAGGAGATTTAATCCCGAGGTGAGCCCGGTCGATGACCTCATCCGGTATGATCGTCGGATCCTCTTTGTCGGCCGGCTCGATCCTCGAAAGGGCCTGGAATATCTAATCCGGGCCCTTCCTGGACTGGTTGAAGATCTGGGATCGGTCAACCTCTTCATCGCTGGCGAAGGGGATATCGGTAGATATCTCAGGCTCGTGGATGCTAAGTATCACCGCCATATCCACTATCTCGGCTATATCCCACCCGACTCGCTCCCTTCAATCTATCGCTCCGCCGAGGTGGCGGTATTTCCATCAACCGGAGGGGAGTCCTTCGGGATCGTGCTTCTGGAGGCGATGGCATCCGGAGTTCCGGTTATTGCTTCTAATATCCTCGGATATAATGAGGTGATTACTCATCTTAAAGATGGCTATCTTGTGCCACCTCGGGATCCGGAAGCGATCCGCAAGGCGGTGGTTGATATCTTCAGCAATGGTCGGCTGAGGAAGCAGCTGGTAATGGGGGGAGGTTCTCGGGCCAGGGAGTTCGATTGGATGAAGATTGCCGCCCAGATAGCGGATTACTATCATGAACTTATTGATCTTAATCTGGAGGTAGGATGATTCTATTGTTATTTATACTTAGTGGACCGGTGGGGGAATATCTGGGGCTTGATTACCACTTCTTTACTTACTCCCAGGGATTCGATTCTCTCCATACCCTTACCTCCGACTCCGGCGATATCACCATTACCGATACCTTCTCGGTGCTCGATACCCTCACCTATCAGGGCCATCCCGCCTATCTGACGAGAAGGGTGCGGATCTCCGATCTCAGTCCCCGTGCCGATACCACCCTCTCCTGGGAGATCGGCGATTCCCTCTTTACCTATACCGTTTTGGGTGAGACGGTTCAGGTGAAGTCTTATGTTATTCCTTTCACCGTGGGGTCACGCTGGGATCTCGGTCTGGTTGGTGATACCCTGATTGGTGATTTCGATAACGATGGGATCGACGATACACTGATTGTCGAGCAGTCATCAGCGCTGGTGAGCGACAGTCTACCTATCTCTGTTCCCCTTGGTACCTTCTATGCCTTCCAGCTCGATCTCACCATCTTCCTACGCGGCTGGCAGAGCTATATTAGTGACTCCTGCCGGCTCTGGATCCGTGATCTCCAGCATCTGGTTCCCTATTTGGGGGTGATCAGGGATTCGACCGTGATCATTGATACGGTGAGGCTTTTCAACATCTGGGTCTGGGCGGCAACCATGATCCTCTATACCGAGGCGGTGGATACCGGTTATATCGGGATCAGGGAGGCGGAAACTTCGCAGCTTCCACTCCTTTACCCGATTCTGGGTGGGGTAAGAATCCACGGTTCCGGAAGCTGGATGGTTGAAGTCTATGATGTTGCGGGAAGATGTTGTGAAGAGAGAAAGGTCAGGATTGACCAGAGTGGTGAATTTCGTCCTCCTCTCCCCAGCGGGATCTACTTCGCCCGGATTAGGGGGAAGAAAGGGATCAGGAGCATAAAGTTCTTAGTCCTGAAGTAAAGATCCATCCCTTCGTTCGGTCCACTTAATACCAAGGATGGTTGACCTCAATTGGCCGTCAATTATAATTGGAAGGTATGAGGATGATTTTTCCCGGGGGCGAAGCCCCCTTGCGCCTGTAGCTCAATCGGATAGAGCGGTGGACTTCGAATCCACAGGCTGGGGGTTCGATTCCCTCCAGGCGCGAACCGATAATGATCGGCGACCGTGAGCTGAGACGGCAGATCCTCAGACTCCTCTATGAGAAGTTTCAGGAGCACCCCTATCATCGGATCTTGGCCAAGGAGTTCTGTGAGATCATCGGGGTGCCACTCCAACGTCTTGACTATAATATGATCTATCTTGAAGAGAAAGGCTATGTTGAACTGCAGAAACCGAGGGAAGGGGATGTCTTCATCTCGGCCCGGATAACCGCCAAGGGGATCGATCTGGTTGAGGATGATTTTGAGTTTGATCTCAGGTTCCGGAAGGATCAGATAGAAAAGAAGGCTGATCCGATTCACCGTCTGGAGGAGTTGAAGCGGGATGTGGCCCGGAGCCGTCCCCGATCACTTACCAAGGACGACCTCTTAGCCGAGATTGAGGAGTTGAAGTGTGAGCTTAAATCAGAAAGGCCGAGTTATCGGCGGGTTAAGGAACGGCTCAACTTCCTCCGGAGGAAGGAACCCGATGTTGCCCGCCGTCTCACCGATATCCTGAAGGATCCCGAGATCATCCGGAGACTCTCCGAATCGATCTTCCATGAGGGGGAGGAGTGAACCGGTTCCTAATCCTGATTTTCCTTCTCAACTGCTCCTTTTTTAGAGAACGGCTGGCATTGCACCAGTGTCGATTCTCCTTGGAGTCGGTCCATACCTATGACTTCTCCTTTACCGATCTTAAGCTCGACTTTGAGATCAAGGTGGAAAATCCCAATCGGATCGATGCCGTCCTCGACCGCCTCACCTACACCCTCTATGTTAACAATACCTCGGTCTTCTCCGGAACTACTGGTAAGGGACTCAGGATCAAGGCGAAGAAATCGGCCCGTTTTACCACAACCATAACCTTAGTTTATAAGAAGATCGGTGAGGCAATCGTCGAGGCGATCAAGCTGAAAACCGCCGACTACCGCTTAGAAGGGAAGGCCCATATCTCAACCATCATCGGTGATCTCAGCTATCCAGTAAAGATACAGTTATAAGGAAAGTTCCCGCTTCTTCTTAAGAATCGCTCTGAGCCGAGCGCGGAAGCGGTCCCTCGTCTTCAGGATCCAGTTCTGATAGTGATCCTCCTGGGTCGCCTCATTCCAGCGGGGTGAACCGGAATAGACCGGAATTCCATCCCTTAACTCTACCGGGACATTGCAGATCGGACAGAAGAATTTTCCCTTCTCATAGTATAAAAGAGGTGAAAGGCAGAAGGGGCAGCAACCCTCGCCAATCTCCTTTTCCCCTTTACTGAGGTTGGTCAGCAGTTTATCAATCTTAGTAAGTAGCTGATCATCAAGCAAGACCTCACCAGGACCGGCACCGATGAATTCGAGATTGATCACCGGTTCGAAACCGAAGGCGAGGAGAAAGAGATTCAGGAAGGGAAGCTGGAACTGGGCATACTCAGGAAGGGCGATCACCGCCCCCACACCTCCAAACCGCTTAACCTTCCTCCGCTTCGGATAAGCGGCAATATAGCGATCTAAGAGGAGCTTCAATTTGGCCGGGGGCATCAGGACATAGGTGGGGGCGAAGATGAGGAGATGGCTGGCCCATTCGATCCGATCCAAAAGTGGATAAAAATCATCGGAAAGGGGGCAGGCCTTATCGCCGACGATACAGGCCATACAGCCATTGCAGGGGAGGAGATTGAAGTCTCTCAGAAAGATAAGCTCACCTCGATCAAAATAGGTGAGGGCCCGCCTGATCGCCAGCCGGGAAAGAAGTTCGGAATTCCCTTTCTTCCGTTCTGAGCCTACTAAGATGAGGAGATTAGACACCCTCCAACCCCCGGGCCAGATCCTCGCAGATCTCAGTTCCATTTTCGATCCCAACCGAGATTCGGATCAGACCAGGGGTGATGCCAAACTTTAGGCACTCCTCATCGGAATAGGTGGAATGGGTCATTGAGGCCGGGTGTTCGATCAGGGTGTCGGTATCACCAAGACTGACCGCCAAGGTGCAGAGGTTGAGATTGGAGAGCAGCCTCTTGCCCGCCTCCCGACCACCAGCAATCTCAAAGGATACCATCCCGCCGAAGAGTAGCATCTGCTTTCTGGCGATCTTATGGCCGGGATCATCCTCAAGACCGGGATACATCACCCGCTCCACCTTGGGATGATCCTTCAGGAATCTTGCCACCTTATAGGCATTCTCCGAATGGCGGATCATCCGAAGATACAAGGTCTTGATACCGCGGAGGATGAGCCAGGCATTAAACGGTGAGATACAGCTTCCGACATCGATTGCCGTCTCCTCCCTCAACCTTTCAATATACTCCCTCCTGCCTACCACGATCCCGCCGATAGTATCTCCATGTCCACTCAGATACTTGGTCATCGAATGGACCACAATATCAGCACCATGCTCGATCGGACGCTGGAGGATGGGGGTCGCAAAGGTGTTATCGACCACAACGACAAGTTTATGGTCGTGACCGAGCCGTGATATCTGCCCGATATCGATAACCTTCAGGGTTGGATTGGAAGGGGTTTCAAAAAAGATGAGCCTGGTATTCCCCTTTATCTTACTCTCGATCTCCTTCTCATCGGCGCAGTTAACGATTGAGACCTCGATCCCGAGCCTTGGGATGATCTTGGTCATCAGGGCGTAGGTTCCCCCATAGACGGTATCATCGACGATGATATGATCACCGGCTGATGCGATGGAGATGATGGTGTTGAAGATTGCCGCCATCCCCGAGGCGAAGGCAACTCCGGCCTCAGCAGATTCGAGCAGGGCGAGCTTCCGCTCCAGGATCTCGATCGTCGGATTGCCAACTCGGGTGTAGATATAACCCTCCTCTTCACCCCGGAAGAGTCGGGCACCGTGGTCGGGATCCTTGAAGACAAAGGTCGAGGTCTGGTAGATCGGTGTTGAGATGGCCCCGGTGGTTGGATCCGGTTTCTGGGCCCCATGGACGACAAGGGTCTCGAGGGACATGTTGTCTTTATCCATACTTCACCTCTCTTTCAACTCATAGAGGACATGGTGGGTCAGTTTGGGATGGATGAAGGCGATGAGCCCCTCCAGTCCGGGTCTGGGCTCCTCATCCACCATCTTAAAACCGCCCGCCTTCAATCTCTCGATCATCTCCTCGATATCCTCCACCTCAATACAGATGTGATGCATCCCCTCACCATGTTTCTCCAGGAACCTGGAGATCGGTCCCTCCTTAAATGGGGTGAGGAGTTCGATACGAGCGGTTCCCAAGATGATCACCTGGATGTCAGCACCTTGCTCCTCAAGTCTGGTCCGCTCGCCGATCTCGGCTCCGATCATCCGATAGAATCGGATGGCGGAGTCGAGATCCCTGACGACAATACCGATGTGATCGATCCTCATAATCGCTGAAACTCCTTGTATTCACCAAAGACCGCTCGGAGAGCATCCGATATCTCCCCGAGGGTTGCCCTAACTCGAACCAGTTCGATGATGGTTGGCATCAGATTCTTCTTCCCCGCTGCTTCTTCCTTCAGTTGGGAAAGCAGGGTGGTAACCCTTCTCTGATCTCGATTCTTCTTTATCGCTCTCAACTGCTCAATCTGGCGGTGTTCAACCTCGGGACGAACCTTGAGGATCTCATATCTCGGCTGCCGATCATCGGTAAATATATTCACCCCAACGATCTTCCGTTTCTTCTCCTCCACCTCTTTCTGATATTGGTAAGCGCTATCTTCGATCTCGCGGCGGAAGAATCCATTCTCAACGGCGGCGATGGCACCCCCCATCCGATCAATCTGGTCGATATAATCCCTTGCCTCCTTTTCGATCTGGTCGGTCAGATATTCGATCAGATAGGAGCCAGCTAAGGGATCGATTGTCTGGGCGACCCCGGACTCATGGGCGATGATCTGCTGGGTCCTCAATGCCAGGAGGGCGGAGTCCTCAGTGGGCAGGGCCAGTGCCTCATCTTTGGCATTGGTATGGAGCGATTGGGTTCCTCCCAGGACTGCGGCTAAGGCCTGGAAGGCAACCCGGACAACATTGTTCTCCGGCTGCTGTGCGGTCAGGGTACAACCCGCAGTCTGGGTGTGGAATCGGAGCCGTTGGGCCTTGGGGTTTTCGATGCCGAAACGATCTTTGATGATCCGGGCCCAGAGCCTCCGGGCAGCCCGGAACTTTGCCACCTCCTCTAAGAGATTATTATGGGCTCCAAAGAAGAAGGAGAAACGTTCGGCACACCTATCGATATCGATGCCACGGGTCTGAGCCGCCTCCAGGTAGGCGATTCCATTGGCCAAGGTGAAGGCGATCTCCTGAACCGCATTGCTCCCCGCTTCCCGGATGTGATAGCCGGAGATTGAGATGGGATTCCATTTCGGGAGGTTCTGTCTGCAGAACTCAATCAAATCCAGGGTGAGCCTAATTGAGGGTCGGGGGGGATAGATATAATTCCCCCGGGCGATATACTCTTTAAGGATATCGTTCTGGACCGTCCCGGTCAGCTTCTCAGGATCGATACCCACCTCCTCGGCAACGACAAGATACATAGCCAGAAGGACCAAAGCGGTGGCATTTATGGTCATCGAGGTGGAGACCCGATCCAGGGGGATCCCATCAAAGAGGATCTTCATATCCTCGACCGTATCGATGGCAACACCACACCTCCCGACTTCACCCCGGGCAAGAGGGTGGTCGGAGTCGTAACCGAGCTGGGTGGGCAAATCGAAGGCGACCGAGAGGCCGGTCTGACCCTGATCGAGGAGATAGCGGTAACGGCGGTTCGACTCCTCAGCGGTGCCAAAGCCGGCATACTGGCGCATGGTCCAGAGCCGACCGAGATACATCGTCTCATAGACACCACGGGTATAAGGGAAATGGCCGGGTCGACCGAGATCACGATCGTAGTCGAAATCTTTGAGATCCTCGGGAGTATAATAGGGTTTAAAGCTCATCCGATAACCAATAGCTCATCACCGGTGTTGACTGAATCACCCGGTCCTACCTTTATCTCAATCACCTTACCATCACGGGGAGAACGGATCTCATTCTGCATCTTCATCGCCTCCAGGATCAGAAGTTTCTCCTTCTTCTTTACCTCCTTCCCTTTTTCGACGACAACATCGACGACCAGACCGGGCATCGGTGCGGTGATGATACTCTCGCCACTCTCATGGTGGGTGGTGTGGACCAATTCCCGCTCGTCCCGAACCTGGAAGTTATAGACCTCCCCGCGGATTGAGACCTGATAGTCATTGCCAAACCGCTCGACCTCAACATCGTAGGAGTTATTATCGACCAGGATCGAGAGATGGGTGGGTGAGATCCGGGCGATCGAGACTACCATCTTCCGCCCATCGATCTCGACCTCATAGATATCCTCATGGGGCTTGGCCTCGAGCCTCTTTGCTTCGATCTTGAAACGATCCTCACCAGCCTGAACCACGTAGGCCATTGACCCTCCCGGAGAGTTTCCAGGGATTGATTCCGGGTCTTGCCTTTTGAATGCTGATTCTGGTCTCGGCCATGGCCACAATCGTGGCCGCAACTGCCCCGATCTCGATATGGTGGTTCTCCATGCTCGGCTCAACTTCGGTTATGGTCTGGGTATGGTAATTACCCTCAATAAAGGGGGGGTAGTTCAGTATCCGCTTATGGAAAGGTATCGTCGTCTTGATCCCTTTGATCCGATACTCCTCCAAGGCCCGGACCATCCTGGAAAGCGCCTCCTTCCGGTCCCGACCCCAGGTGATCACCTTGGCGATTAGAGGGTCGTAATAGACCGGGACCTCATAGCCCTCATAGATACCGGACTCAACCCTCACACCAGGACCGGCCGGTTCGATCATCTCGGTGATCTTTCCGGTTGAGGGGAGGAAGGTCTCTGGATCCTCGGCCGAGATCCTGCATTCGATTGCCGCCCCCTTCAAGCCGATATCATCCTGAGCATAGCGGAGGGGTTCACCGGCAGCGATCCGGATCTGCTCCTTGACCAGGTCGACACCGGTGACAAGCTCGGTGACCGGATGTTCAACCTGGAGTCGGGCATTCACCTCCAGAAAGTAGAAGTTCTTCTTTTGATCGACTAAGAATTCTACGGTTCCGGCATTGGTATAACCCGAGGCCCTGATCGCCCGTTTGGCCGCCTCACCCATCTTCTCTCTCAGGTCGGGATCAACAATCGGACTGGGCGATTCCTCGATCAGCTTCTGATAACGGCGCTGGATTGAGCACTCCCGTTCATTGAGATGGATGATGTTGCCATGATGGTCGGCCAGGATCTGGATCTCGATATGGCGGGGCTGGATCAGAAATTTTTCGATATAGATGGCGGGATTACCAAAGGCGGATTCGGCCTCGGACTGGGCCCGTTCGAAGCTGGACTTGAGCTCCTCCTCCTTCTCGACAACCCTCATCCCCTTTCCACCTCCTCCACCGGCCGCCTTGAGCAGGATCGGATAGCCAAGCCGGGTGGCAACCTCAGAGGCTTTTTTGAGATCCTCAATCGGCTCCTTGATCCCCGGGATGATCGGTATTCCGGCTGCCTCGACCGTCCTACGGGCCTGGGTCTTGTCACCGACCAGTGCCATCGCCTTAGAATCGGGACCGATAAAGATGATCCCCTCCGCTTCACAGGCCTTGGGCAGCTCAGGATTTTCGGCCAGAAAGCCGTAGCCGGGATGGATCGCCTGACAGCCGGAGATTTTGGCGACATCGATGATCCGGTCGATCCGGAGATAGCTCTCGGTTGAAGGGGGTGGACCGATCTCATAGGCCTCATCGGCATACCGGACATGTTTGGAGGCCCGGTCTGCCTCGGAGTAGACAGTCACCGCAGTGATTCCGAGCTCCCGGCAGGCCCTCATCACCCGAATTGCGATCTCACCCCGATTGGCGATCAGGATCTTTCTAAAGGGGGATGTTGCCATGCTTCTTGGGAGGGTTTCGATCCCTCTTATTTTCAATCGATCGGAGCGCCAGGATCAGTTTTAATCTCGTCTCATGTGGTTTAATCACATCATCGATATAGCCGAGGCTGGCAGAGATATAGGGGTTGTTGAATTTCTCATTATACTCCTTGATCAGCTTCTGGCGGAGTTTCTCCGGATCCGACGCCTGCTTAAGCTCTTTCCGGTAGAGGATGTTGACCGCCCCTTCCGCCCCCATAACCGCAATCTGTCCGGTTGGCCAGGCAAAGTTGATATCGGCCCGGATATGTTTGGAGTTCATCACGCAGTAGGCACCACCGTAGGCCTTCCTGGTGATGACGGTCAGTCTGGGGACGGTTGCCTCACAGAAGGCATAGAGGAGCTTTGCCCCCTCCTTGATCACCCCGGAGTGCTCCTGACTCACTCCGGGAAGAAATCCGGGGACATCCTCAAAGACGACGAGGGGGATGTTGAAGCAGTCGCAGAATCGGACGAATCTCGCCCCTTTGGCCGAGGAGAGGGTGTCAAGGACGCCGGCAAGGTAGGCGGGCTGATTGGCTACGATCCCGATCGGCTGGCCATCGAGCCGGGCAAATCCGGTGATGATATTGGGGGCAAAGTGCTCATGGACCTCGAAGAAATCGCCATCGTCAACCACCTTCTTGATAACATCCTTCATATCATAGGGCTTGGTCGGATCCTCGGGAACGATGGTGTCTAAGGACTCGTCCATCCGATCGATCGGATCATGGCACTCACTCCGGGGCGGATCCTCGAGGTTGTTCTGGGGGAGAAAGGTGAGGAGCTTCCGGATCATCGCCAGACACTCCTCCTCTGAATCGGCGGCAAAGTGGGCGACACCGCTCTTGGTATTGTGGACCATCGCCCCGCCCAGCTCCTCGAAGGTTACCTCCTCATGGGTGGCAGCCTTGATCACATCCGGACCGGTCAGGAACATGTAGCTGGTCTTTTTTACCATAAAGACGAAATCGGTGAGGGCGGGAGAGTAGACCGCACCACCGGCACAGGGTCCCATGATTGCCGAGATCTGGGGGATAACACCGGAGGCGAGGACATTTCTCAGGAAGAAATCGGCATAACCGGCTAAGGAATCGACCCCCTCCTGGATACGGGCCCCGCCAGAGTCCTTCAGGCCGATGATCGGGGCACCATTCTTGAGGGCGAGCTCCTGGATCTTACAGATCTTCTCAGCATAGGCCTTGGAGAGCGATCCGCCGAAAACGGTAAAATCCTCGGCAAAGATGTAGACCAGACGGCCATGGATCTGGCCGTAGCCGGTGACGACCCCATCCCCCAAGATCTTCTTCTTCTCCATGCCGAAATCATGACACCGGTGGGTAACAAACATCCCGATCTCCTGGAAGGTATCGGGATCGAGCAGGAGATCGATCCGCTCCCGGGCAGTAAGTTTGCCGGCCTCATGCTGTCTCTTTATCCTTTCCTCCCCACCGCCCTTAAGGGCCTCAGCCCTCAGGTCGTCAAGGTCCTTCATAGTTATCAATATTATTCGGGCTCAGACCGATGTCAACCAGAGGGGTTAATTGACTCTTCTAAGGCAAATCCGCTTGATCATCTCTCCCGAATTCTCCCTTACCACTCTTATTTCTGAGGGAAGATGCCTCCACAATAACAAGCTTTTTCCCATAAGTAAAAATAAACTAATCAACGCCAATCACCCATCTCATTATTCACCGCCTTTTGACATAAGCAGTATCCAACGCTGGAAATGTCTTCCAACCAGAATGTACAAAAATTGTATCTCCCCCAGGCTTTACATCTAAAATTCCATTATTTTCTAAGTAGAGTGTATCCCCTTCTTGTGTCTTAATCTTGCCAATACGAGGATTGGTTAGGGTATCAGGGCCGGATAGGAATGGGGTAAGTATGATAAATTCATGGTCACCTAAGTTGGACAACACTTCAACTAAAAAATCATCAGGAACTTCTGAATGAGGGTGCTCACCAGTGAATAGAATGTATACGGTATCACCGATAAAATACTCGGTTTTCGCTCTAAGGTAGGTGGAATCAACAAATTGGATCTGAGACCACCATTCAGAATCATTTCCACAACCAATTAAGAGGAGAATTAATATACAGATGTTAGCGTTTATTATCCATCGGCTTGAGTCCATCCCACCCTTATACCAGCTCTTCCCCTTCATTATACCAGATTGTAACCAGCCATTTTGTGCCTTTCAATAGCCCCATGTAAACGTAACAGACATCGTTACCAGTTTGGATTGGAGGTTCTACTGGAAATAATAGGCCTCCCTAATTTCTTCGTTCACCCTGGGTCTGCCGCTTGATACAAAAAGCCCGGCGTAGAATAACGGAGGCTCACCAGCTTTAAGAGACGAGAAAACCGCAGTTAAAAAGATCATAATCCAACAAATTCTCATAACTCACCTCCTATTCAATTTGTTCAAAGAAATTTTCAAGAATCCAAATTTGTGCAGGATGGGGAAATTCCCAGGATGGCGAAGCACTGGAGAATACAATTTTATCTCCGGATGGAAACCAATAGGGAAAATTGACTCGCCCACCACTATAGGGAATCAAAGAGGCAGGTAAAGTGTCGATTTCTTGAGTAGTAATATGACGGAGCAAAAATCTCTTACCTCCACCGAAACTACCGGTATCTACAGAAATCGCAAGGTCATTACTATCTGGGTTAATTTCAACATAATGGAGTTTAGAATCAATGTAGAGTTTCCCATCAGGTGAAATATCGAAGCCTAAACCATACCCTACTATCTGCTCGGTGGTGTCGGAAAGATCAAGTCTGACAATCTTATCGCCCGAAGAGAAATACAGAGCATTTTCTGATATCTTTCCGAATTCGATTTGATTGATGCCTCCGTGAGAAACTACGAAGGTATCCATCGATAATGTATTTACATCGATAAGAACAATATAGTTAGTAGCGTCTCTATCAAGGCCTGAATCGGGCCACAAAACGGCGGCAAGTTTCTTACCATCTGGAGAAATAGTTATTGCTTCAAATATGTTATCGAGCAGTTTCCGCTTACCTGTTCCATCAGATTTTACCTCATATAGACGACCAACGCCATCTTGATAATTATATTCCTCATCCCATTCGTCCCAGGGGAGTGACAGAAAATAAACCTTTTCTCCATCAGGGGAGACTACTGGGCAGGTAGAATGATCCTGGTAGTCTATAGTATCGCCAACTAAGAGTTTTAAATTTGTATTATAGGTATATGGATCTCTTGGACAAGACAACATAACGGTAGCAATGGTTAAGACTGCTAACACGATCATTCTCTGATGTCTCATAGTGAACAATTCTTGTCCCGCTTTCATGTCTCTCTACCTAAGGAGAGAGATTACCAAAACCCTTGTGCGAGTCATGTATATACTGAAGATCAGTGCAAATCCATTCATTTCCTCTTCTCCGGTGTAAAACACTTCACCCTTGCCACCATCCACCTCTGTTATACCAGATTGTAACCAGCCAGTTGGTCCGATCAATGGATTTTTGGAGGGTGTTAACTCACATCGTTTCCAGTGGGGATATTCTGACCACTAATGGAGATTGACCACCTTATAGACCTTTCCTCTGGCCCTGACAAAGATGATACCGGAAGGGATTGTCCTGCTATCGATTACCGACCGGCCAGGAGAAAGATGCCTGATCTTCCGCCCGGTGCAGTCAAAGAGTGTAATCCGGCCGGGGAGATTGAGTCGGATTTTTCCCCGCCACAGGGTTGGAATTGAAAACCGGGATGCAGGATTGGATTTGGCTGTTGTCGGTTCTGGACAGGAGAGTTCTGAGATCTTGGCCTTAGCAAAGTAGAGATCGTTGTAATCACCGTTCCGACCATCGGACCAGATCACATAAACATATTCGCTATCGGTGCGCAGGACATGATACTCACCAAGGAAGGTGTTCATGCTCCGGACCGCGGTGTCGGAGACCCGGATACTGGGATAGAAGGTCTTGCCGCTATCGGGTGAAAACTGGTAGCGGTAGGAGAAGAGGCTGGTTGAGCTGGTTGGCCAGTCCGGAGTGTGGTAGTAGCCAACATGGAGCCCACCGTAGGGATCGAAGACCGCCCACCCTTTGCACTGGCCACCTGATGAGTCATTGATGACGAACTTCTCACCCCAGGTGTTACCACCATCACTCGATCTTATCCCCCAGACATCCCAGTCGCCTTTTCTGGTGTCGACAAAGGTAACAAAGACAACATTGCCGGTAGCAGTGATGGAGTTGAGGGGGAACCGATCGCCATATCCGGTCTGATAGTAGTTGTCGGATAGGAAATGCTCGGGTAGCCAGCTGGCTCCCTTATCGGTTGACTTCCGGTAGTAGAGGGCCTGATACCATTTAAGGAGGGCGAGATGGATGTTCTCCTCTTCGTCCATACAGAGGGCGGAGATCCCGGTCCGATTCCAGATCCGCCGTTTGGTAAAGGTCTTTCCGTAGTCGGTCGATTTGGCAAACCAGAGCCCGATCTGGCCGGAGACCTGCTCCCAGGTGATATAGATTTCGTTCTTATTGATGATCATCCACGGTTTGTCAACCCCATAGTCGGAGGTGATCGTAACCGTATCGCACCAGGTCTGACCGCCATCGGTTGAAAGATAATGGTTCAAAAGATTAATTTGGAACTGGATGAGCATATGGACCCGACCGGAGTCATCAACCTCGATCACAGGATCGGTATGCCAAGTGATGCCGGTTGAGGAGTCGATAAATGGATACTGGGTAAAGCTCTGACCACCATCATAGGAGTAGGCAAAGGGAGCAGTGGCAACTCGACCCCGCTCCGCAGTGTTGCAAACTGAGAAGATCGAATCCCCCCAGATGGCAAAGCAGGATTCACCCTGATTAAGGGTGTCCCAGGGGGCCTCGACGCTCACCCGGACATTGGGGGACCAGGGATAGTCAGCGTAGAGGCCGAGGGCAAGGAAGAGTAATATCAGCCATCTCATTGCTCCCTCCGAAAGATGGTAATTCGATCGATCTCGATCCGAAATGGACCTGGCCGGTCGTTCTCGAAGAAGAGATAGAGTGCTGGCCTCTGATTAGGTTTGAGGAGGTAGGGGAATTTGAGTGATGGGAAGGGGGTGGCATCGGAGAGAGGGATAGTTATCTCCAACCATTCGGAGGTATCCATATATCTCCTCCCTTCAAGATAGATCCTCCTTTTCGGGTCGAAGGGGAAATAACGGATCCGGAGCCGATTCCGATCGACCCTCAGACGGATCTTGATAAATTCTTTGCCCGTGAGATCGAGTTGGTCTATCGCAAGCCAGGCTGATGAGTGGCCTTCTCTGGCTGGATTCCCGGTGAGGATCACCCTGCCATCGCGGTTTTCTATCCGGACCTTATAGTGGGCAAGTTGTTGTAGCCCCCCGGCGGTTTGGACGAAGTCCTCCTGCCAGAGGATAACAGCAGTGACGAGGGAAAAGAGCAACATATCAGCCTCCTCAATAAGTATTATAACCCTTTCTTCGCTCAAGACAACCGCTCCATTTGACAATCATCAGGGCCGGTCTAAAATTGGGAGAAAGGAGGTGCGATGAGACCGGAGTTTAAGAATGAGAGTTATACCGATTTCACCAATCCCGAAAATCGAAAGGCGATGGAAGAGGCGATCGCCAGAATCGAGGCTGAGGCGGGAAAGGAATACGATCTGATCATCGATGGTAAGAGGGTAAAGGCAAAGGAGCGCTTCAACTCTTATAACCCTTCGGAGAAGGACCAGGTCCTCGGTGTGTTCCAGAAAGCGGATGGGGATCTGGCTGAGAAGGCATTGGAGACGGCGCTCAGGCGTTTTGAGGAGTGGCGGTTTGAGAAGCCCGAGACCCGGGCCGAATATCTATTTAAGGCCGCTGATATTATGCGTAAACGGCGGTTAGAACTGGCCGCCACCATGGTCCTTGAGGTCGGAAAGTCCTGGCCTGAGGCCGATGCCGATGTGGCCGAGGCGATCGACTTCCTGGAGTTCTATGGTCGGGAGGCGATACGCTATGGTGGCAAGCAGCCGGTTACACCCTATCCTGGTGAGCAGCCGGAACTAATCTATATACCCCTTGGCGTCGGCATTGTCATCCCACCGTGGAACTTCCCCTTGGCCATCCTCTGTGGTATGACCTCGGCCTCGGTCGTAACCGGTAATACGGTAGTCCTTAAGCCTTCCAGTGATTCTCCTCTCATCGCCTACAAATTTATGGAGGTGATGGAGGAGGCCGGTCTACCAGATGGGGTTATCAACTATCTGACCGGACCGGGTCGAATCGCTGGTGAGACACTGGTTGCCCATCCCAAAACGAGGTTTATCGCCTTCACCGGTTCGATGGCGGTAGGACTTCGTATTGTGGAACTGGCGGCCAAGACTCAGCCCGGACAGATCTGGATCAAACGGGTTATTGCTGAGATGGGAGGAAAGGATTTTATTATTGTCGACTCGGAAGCCGATCTTGATGCGGCGGTAAAGGGGGTTCTGGTCTCGGCCTATGGTTATCAGGGCCAGAAATGCTCGGCCTGTTCCCGGGCCATAATCCTTGCCGATATCTATGATGAGTTCCTCAGCCGGTTCATCCCCGAGGTTGAGAAGATTACAGTGGGTCCGGTCAAGGATCATAAGAACTTCATGGGTCCGGTCATAAATGAGGCCGCCTACAGATCGATCCTTGAATATATCGAGATCGGCAAGAAGGAAGGCAGACTCCTTTGTGGTGGTGGACCGGCAGAAGGGAATGGCTGGTTTATTCAGCCGACGGTCTTTGCCGATGTTGATACCAAGGCCCGGATTGCTCAGGAGGAGATCTTCGGCCCGGTTCTGGCGGTAATCAAGGCCAATGATTATGATCAGGCGATTGAAATCGCCAACGATACGATCTATGGTCTCACCGGGTCGGTCTATACCAGAAATCGGGAGAAGATCGAAAAGGCGAAGAGGCTGGCTCACGTTGGAAATCTCTATATCAACCGGAAATGCACCGGTGCCTTAGTCGGCGTCCACCCCTTCGGCGGGTTCAATATGTCTGGGACCGATTCTAAAGCGGGCGGAAGAGACTACCTTCTCCTCTTCCTCCAAGCAAAATCGATCTCGGAAAAGATCGGTTAGAGTTCGATCTCCTCACCCTCGCTCGCGGCCCAGAGCTCAAAACCGCCACCATTCTCCTTCACCCATCCCCGCCACTCATCGACCATATCATCGATAAAATCATCGGAGTGGACCGGCTCATGATGAGTAAAGATGAGCTGTTTTACCTTTGCCTCTAAGGCAAGCTGGCAGACCTGGGAATAGGAGGAGTGGCCCCAGCCCGGTTTCTGCTTCAGTTCCTCATCATTATACTGGGCATCGTGGATAAGGATATCGGCATCCTGGGAGAAGGTGACAAAATCTGACCAGGGTGTCTTCGCCTCCGGAGGTTTCAGTTCATTATCGGTGAGAAAGACGATGACCTTCTTACCATCACTGATCCGATAGCCGGTAGCACCGCCGGGATGGTTATTTTCGATCACCGAAATCTGGAGCGGGCCGATATTGTTGTTTCTCTTTTTGAGTTTGAAGAATTTAATCAGAGAAGGTAGGGTATGATATTCCGCCGGAAAGTAGGTCTTCTTGAGCTGGTGCACCATCATCTCTTTCAGTCCCTGGTAGAATGGAGGATAGGCATAAAATTCGATCGGTTTGCCTGGAATATAGAGTGGGATGAAGAAAGGTAGTCCCTGGATATGATCCCAGTGGAAATGGGTAAAAAGGATCCGGATCGGCTCAGATTCGCTCTTTAGGAGATAACCGAGCTTTCTGATCCCGGTTCCCGCATCGAAGATGATTCTGGTCTTACCGCTGCTGATCTCAACACAGGTGGTGTTACCACCGTAACGGCTGGTCTCGGGACCGGGTGCTGGTATTGAGCCTCGTGTTCCCCAAAATCGAACTTTCATAGGCCGCTCTCTATTTTAATCAGCCCCATCAGATCGTCAACGGTAAATTAAGTCAAAAGTTGGGGGTCTTCATAGATATTACCAATCACCTCATAGCCACGAAATTCGATCTCATCGGGGAACTCCTTTATCTCCCCCTCCAAACTCAACAGGATCGGGATACCTCGATCTGGTTCCCATTCGATGATCCACTTCTTTCCTTCCGGATCAAGGACGATATCACGATAGTGGGCAATCACGGTATTCCTGTCTTCGACCTCCATCTTCTGCATCTCGACCCGCTCTTCATCTTCCCAGACCGGGGGTGGAAATCTCCTTTCACTGTCGTAGACCCTGGCGACATCATAATACATCTCAGCTACTCTCTTCTCCCAAACCCTGACCAGGACTTCGTATTCCATAGGAGGGAAAAAGGGGGCTTGCGCCCCCTTCCTTATTTCACGGTGTAGTCATCGAGGACTTCTTCTACTTCAGTTATAAGTTTCGTTCCCGGTGCAACTTCTGAGGTGTCGGCGTAGGAGTATTTCACCTCCCCCACGCCTTCTGCATACCAGAAATAAGATTCAACACCACTGTAGGTAACCTTGATCTTCTTACAACTGAAATCCCCGGCCTTAACCGAAACGTCCTCGCTACCGATCACCTCGTAAGTGAATCCACCGCTGGACCAGGTCTTACCATCATCCAGCGGGTGGTCTAAAACCAGAATCGGGTTGGTATCTGAAAGAGACGAATAACTGTAGATGTCGTCATCCCGTTCCTCTAAGTAGGTGGTATCGGTGGTTGACTCAAAGGTTGATATCATCACGTAGACCTCAACTCCTCCGGTGGTCTTGTCGGTTCCGGTGATTTTGGAGGTATAGTGGTGGGTGAAGGTTGTATCAGAGACGAGGGTATCATTCTGATAGGTGGCATTGTGTGTTGTCATGGTATAGTCCCACTCGTTACCAACTGCAAGCGGTAGGTATTTCTTCTCACCTTTGAAGAGTCCGCAGCCGATCACAAACAAGAGGATCGCCGCCAGACCATAATAAAGACGTAACCGCATGTCACCTCCTTCGAGGCAATTTTAGGGAGGGTTCGATTTCTGTCAACTACTACGCATGTTTAATCTTGTAAGGATTGTTTCTATAAGCTCCTCAGATTCAGGATGGTGGGTATGGAGATGAGGATACTGACTTAAGAACTCCATCTTCTCGTGGTGGGGGATGGCGAATGATTTTATGACTTTTTCTACATCTTTCCTTCTCGAAGTGAAAAGGGTAACGATCTTGTGGTCATCAACGAAGATTTCGCTATGGTGATCTGAGGTGGAGTGGGCTAAGCCAAAACCAATTCCTCCATCGTTTGCCAGGAAGTTGTGATAAGGAGTTAGAAAATCGATGATCAGCTTTTTCTCCCAGTATGGACTCAGATATGATTTTGGCTCCAGGGCATGGTGCTCTAAGATGAAAAAGACCGAATCGGGGAGGCAGCACTCGGTCAGGGATCGGAAAAGAGAATAGAGTCGTTCACTCGAGACCGCAATCAGATAGATGAAATCGTATGGCTGGTTGGTCACCATCTCCAGCCTATATCCCTCATAGGGCTCAAAGCAATAGCCGGTTTCATCTTCCAGGACCGTCACACCGGAGGGGAGTTGAAAGCTCATCTGATGATTATATTCCGATTTGTCTTGTCGGAAAGGACTATCTTGGTATAATCGGAAAAGGAGGTGGTATGGCGAGGAAGAGTTGGCGAGAGAAACTGCGAGAGAAGAAAGATCTTCCCAAAGTGGTGAGGATCAAAGGAAAGCTAAGGGAGAGATGGGGCGAAGGGACGGTGGCAATTCCCGCTCCGGTTGAGGTCGATGAAATTATGAAGAAGGTTCCCAAAGGGAAGTTGATCACAATTAGTGAAATCCGAGAGATAATCGCCAGGAAGCATCATGCTACAATTGGTTGTCCGATCACCTGCGGAATATTCACCTGGATTGCCGCCCATGCCGCAGAAGAGGAAACCAAGGCAGGCAAGAAGAGGATTACCCCCTACTGGCGGACTCTGAAGAGTGGTGGTTATCTCAATGAGAAGTATCCAGGTGGGATTTCTTATCAGAGGCGGATGCTGGAACTGGAGGGCCATCGAATTGTAAAGAAGGGAAAACGGTATCAGGTTGTCGATTATGAGCAGAAGCTAATTCGGGGATCATGTTTCCGATCATAGTCCGATTTGGTGAGTTTGCCATCCATAGTTACGGGGTTATGCTCGCCCTCGCCTTCTTCATCGGGATCTGGCTTGCTGAGAAGAGGGCGGTAGAAGCCGGGATTGATAAGAAGCTCGTCTCCGATCTCGGTTTTTGGATCCTGATCTCAGCAGTAGTCGGGGCACGCCTCTTGTATGTCCTCCTCCATCCGGCCGAATTCCAGAACGATCCTTTCGAGATTATTGCGATCTGGCGGGGTGGACTTATGTTCTTTGGTGGCTTTCTCCTTGCCCTGGTGGTGGGGATTTATTTTGCTAAGAAGAATAGAATCAAGGTCCTTACCCTTGGTGACATCATCGCTGCTCCGATTGCCCTCGGCATCTTCCTCACCCGAATCGGCTGCTTCTTAAATGGTTGCTGTTTTGGGATCCCCACCACCCTTCCGATCGGGGTGAGGTTTCCTAAGGGGTGTGCGGCGAGTTACTCTCCGGTTGGTGATCAGCCCCTGCTCCCCACCCAGCTCATCTCATCCCTTTTTGGTCTTCTCCTCTTCTTCTATCTGGAGAAGAGGCGCCCAAGGGCAAAACATGGTGAGCTTTTCGGGACTACCCTCTTCGCCTACGGCCTCTTCAGATTTCTGATCGATTTTGTCCGCTATTATGAAGATAGCGCCAACTATCTGACCAACCAGATTGTTGCCGTAGGGGTGGCGGTGATTGGGTTTATTATTCTCTATCGGAGTGCTGTTAAGAAGTCTGATTGATTTCCTCTTTCCACCCCATTGCCTGTTGTGTGAAGATGAAATAGAGAGCGGTTTTATCTGTGAAGATTGCCTGGAGGAGTTTGTCGAGATCGGGCCACCTTTATGTCCCAACTGCGGCCGACCGAAAAAGAAGCAATGTGGGTGTCGTGATACTCACCTTGATTGGATCCGGGGCTGGGTCTATTATCAACCACCGGTCGACCGTCTGATCCAGGAGTTTAAGTATCACAATAAACCTTCGCTGGCTAAATTTCTGGGGAGGAAGATGGCTGCGGTTATCCGGGGTGATCCCCACTATCATCGGATTGACCTGGTAGTGCCGATTCCACTCCACCCCAGAAGGAGATGGGAGCGGGGATACAATCAGAGCGAGCTTTTGGCCCGGGCGGTCGGAAAGGAGTTGGGTCTTTTGGTAGATAATCCTCTGATCAGGGTTAGGGATAATCCTTCCCAGACCGGTCTCACCGAAACCGAAAGGAAGAAGAATGTTGCCGGGATCTTCGAGGTGAAGGGGGGGATGAGCGGAAAGGTTATCCTCCTTGTTGATGATGTCATGACTACCGGAGCGACAATTGAGGAGGGGGCAAGGGTATTGAAGGAGGCGGGGGCACTTGCGGTCCTTGGAGCGGTTGTTGCCATCGCCCCTTGAATCAGTGGAGGGGAATGACTCTCAGATCCCGTCCTTTCAAGGTCCTTATTGCTTCAATTAGACACCGGGCGGCAGATATGGTGGTGGTGTAAGGGATGCGATTCTCAAGTGCTTTTCTCCGAATCAGATAATCATCATACTGGGCATTCCGGCCGAGTGGGGTGTTGATAAGGAGATCGATTTTCCTCTCTTCGATGAGCTGAAGCGGATTGGGAGACCCCTCGTGGATCTTTTTAACAGTTTCGACCTCTAAGTGATTTTCCCTTAAATATCTACCAGTCCCCTCGGTGGCGATAAGTTGAAACCCCAGTTCCCTTAGCTCCCAGGCAATCGGCACTACTTTTGGTTTATCGGAATCGTTGACGGTAATCAGAACCCTTCCCTTGGTCGGTATCCGATGGAATACTCCGAGGAAGGATTTGGCAAAACTCTCCCCGAAGGATCGACCGATCCCAACCACCTCACCGGTAGACTTCATCTCCGGGCCGAGCTTGGGATCGGCCCGATCAAACTTCTCGAAGGAGAAGACCGGCTGTTTGATGGCGAACCGACCCCTTCTCGGTCTCGGAATTTTCAGATCCTTAAGCCTTGCTCCCATTATTACCTTGGTGGCAATCTCAATCAGAGGGACGCCCGTAGACTTGGAGAGATAGGGGACTGTTCGTGACGCCCTGGGATTTACCTCAAGGACATAGATCTGGTCCTCCTTAACCGCAAACTGGATATTGAACAATCCTATAACACCGAGGCCGAGGGCGATTCTCTTTGCGATATGCTCCATCGCCAGAAACCAGCCCCTCCTTCCCATGCATGGGGGATAAGAACAGGCCGAATCGCCGGAGTGGATACCGGCCTCCTCAATCTGCTCCATCACCCCGCCGATCAGGATCTCCTCCCCATCACTCACACCATCGAGATCATATTCGAAGGCATCCTCTAAGAAACGGTCGATCAGGATCGGGTGTTCTTCAGAAACCCTTAGGGCACGCTGAAGAAGCTCCCTCAAATCTGCTTCATTGTAGACGATCCCCATTGCCCGGCCACCGAGAACAAAAGAGGGCCGGATGAGGAGTGGGAAGCCTAATTCTTGAGCGACCGCAATTGCTTCCCGTTCAGAACGGGCGGTCCCGTAGGCGGGAAAGGTGATTCTGTTATCCTCGAGGAAACGGGAGAACTTCTCCCGATCCTCACAGAGCTCAATTACCTCGGGTCCGGTTCCAAGGATCTTAAACCCTTGTGCTGCAACTGCACGGGCAAGTTTTAGTGGGGTCTGACCACCCATCTGGAGAATGATCCCATCGGGTTGTTCATGGGTCAGGATGTCGATGATGTGCTCATAGTCAAGGGGCTCAAAATAGAGCCTATCAGAGATGTCGTAGTCGGTCGATACCGTTTCCGGATTGGAATTGACCATGATCACCCTTATCCCCATCCTTCGGAGGGCAAGGGCAGTATGGACACAGCAATAGTCGAATTCGATCCCTTGACCGATCCGGTTCGGTCCCGATCCAACGATGACGACCTTCTTCCCTTCAAGTGGTGAGGCCTCATCCTCATCCTCATGGGTGGAGTAGAAATAGGGGGTCTGGGCCTCAAATTCACCGGCACAGGTGTCGACCGCCTTATAGGTTGTCCGACGGGGTGGAAGGTCGATCTTAAGGATGCGGATGAGGTGGGAGTCGGAGAAGCCGATCCTCCGGGCGGTGGTGATCAACCTCGTCTCAGAAGGGAGCGCCTTTTCGATCTCAACGATCTCCTTGATCTGGTTTAAGAACCAGGGATCGATACCGGTCCTCCGATTGATCTCTCGAATCGGGATTCCCTTGCCGATTGCCAGGCGGACGAAGAAGATCCGATCCGGATTCGGTCTCAAGCCTTCCTTCACCTCTTTCAGCGTAAATTCCTCAAACCCTGCCTGCCACATCCGGATTGCATGGTTTGATTCTAAGGAATAGATCGCCTTTTGAAGTGCCTCCTTAAAATTTCGTCCGATCGCCATCGCTTCACCAACCGACTGCATCTGAGAGCCGATCGTTCGACTCGCCTGGGGGAACTTCTCAAAATTCCATCTGGGAAACTTGACCACACAGTAGTCGAGGGCCGGCTCAAAGGATGCCGGGGTCTTTTTGGTGATGTCATTTCTGATCTCATCGAGGGTGTAGCCGATAGCCAGAAGGGCGGCTATTTTGGCAATCGGAAAGCCGGTTGCCTTGGAGGCAAGGGCTGAACTTCTTGAGACCCTGGGATTCATCTCGATCACCTTCATCGCTCCGGTCTTGGGATCGATCGCAAACTGAATATTAGAACCACCGGTGTCGACCCCCACCGCCCGAATAACGTTGATCGCTGCGGTCCGCATCCTCTGATACTCATAATCACTCAGGGTCTGCTGGGGGGCGACCGTGATGGAATCGCCGGTGTGGACCCCCATGGGATCGACATTCTCAATCGAGGCGATGACAACACAGTTGTCCATCCGATCCCGCATCAACTCCAGCTCGAACTCCTTCCAGCCCTCGAGGAATTCTTCCACCAGAACGGTATGGATTGGACTGATACTGATCCCATAGGCAACTTTTTTTAGATACTCCTCCTCATCATAGCAGATCGACCCCCCACTTCCGCCCAGGGTGAAAGAGGGTCGGATGATCAGGGGGAAGCCGAGTTTCTGACTTACCTCCTTGGCCTCGCGTAGATTCTTCACATAGCCACTCCGGGGTAGCTCAAGGCCAATCTGTTCCATCCTTTCTTTAAACAGCCGCCTGTCCTCTGCCAGCCGGATCGGTTCGATTCCGGCCCCGATCGGCTCGATCGAGAGCTCCTTTAAAACTCCAAGCTCGTGGAGTCTCAGGGTAAGATTGAGGCCGGTCTGTCCCCCCATGGTGGTAAGGATCGCATCCGGACGTTCCTTCTTACAGATTTTGGTAACAAACTCAACGGTGAGTGGTTCGAGATAGATCCGATCGGCAATCTCAGGATCGGTCATGATTGTGGCGGGATTATTGTTGATCAGGACCACCTCAATCCCTTCCCGTTTCAGGGCCCGACAGGCCTGGGAGCCAGAGTAGTCGAATTCACAGGCCTGGCCGATGATGATCGGGCCAGAACCGATAATCAAAACCTTCTTGATGTCCTTCCGCTTCGGCATCGGTCTAAGAATGATTGGATCAGTTGATTTGCCTCGGTGGGTCCAGGACTGGCCTCGGGATGGAATTGGTAGGAGTAGATCCGATACTCTGGATGGAAGAACCCCTCTAAGGTGCCATCGTTCAGGTTGATATGGGTGATCTCGGCCCCGCTCCTTTCGAGTGAGGCGGGATCGAGGGCAAAGGAGTGGTTCTGGACGGTGATGAGGATCTTTCCACTCCTCAAGTCTTTAACCGGATGGTTGCCACCGTGATGGCCGAATTTGAGCCGATAAGTGCGTCCCCCCAGGGCCAACCCCAATAGCTGATGGCCCAGGCAGATACCCAGGATCGGGACTCGGCCCAGGAGCTTCTTGATATTATCGATGGCATAGGTCACGGCGGCCGGATCACCTGGTCCGTTGGAAAGGATGATACCTGCGGGATCGAGTCCCAGCACAGTCTCCGGATCGGTCTGGGCTGGAACTACGATCACCGAAGCCTCCTCTTTTAAGAGTCTCAGGATATTCCGCTTCACCCCGAAGTCATAAACAACGATCTTTATCCCTTTGGGATGGCCAAACCGATAGGGGGATTTTGTGGTCACCGAGGAGACGAGATCTCGACCTTCCAGTTTGGGATGGTTCTGGACCTTCTTCAGCAGCTCTCCCCGATCTACAGGTAGAGGAGCGATGGCAGCCCTCATCTCCCCTTTCTCTCTAATATGTCGGACCAAGGCCCGGGTGTCAATCTCTTCGATTGCACTCACCCGATTTCTTTTAAGAAATTCTGAGAGGCTGAGTTCCATCCTCGGATTGGAGGGATGGCGGCAATACTCCCGGATGATGAAACCGGAGAGGAAGGGTTGATAGGACTCATTATCCCGGGAATTGGTCCCGTAGTTTCCGATAATCGGATAGGACATAACCACGATCTGACCAAAGTAAGAGGGATCGGTGAGGATCTCCTGATAACCGGACATTGAGGTGTTGAAACAGAGCTCACCGATCGTTGTCCGGATATGACCAAATATCCTCCCCTGGAAGATCTCACCGTCTTCCAGGCAGAGGATCCCATTCATTCGTCTAACCTCATAAGATAATTGGTCAGCAGGAGGAAGGATGTCTCTTCGCTATCCTTTTCACCTCCCAAGATAGACAATTTTCTGATTAACTATGGTGGTGCCGCTCGTAATCTGGAAATAGTAGACACCGGGTGGGACAAGGGAATAAAAATCATCCCTGCCATCCCAAATTAGTTCAGAACCAGCTTTGCCACAGAAGAGTGATCTTACCAACCTTCCCGCAGCATTAAAGATTTTTACCTCTACCTTTTCATCCTCAAAGCGCTTTAAAGACAAGGTTGTTGAGCCTCGGAAGGGATTGGGGAATACCGATACCCATCCACTGGCTGGCGATTTCTTGGCCTCCTCCTCTATATCTACCACACCCTCGACCTTATAGACCCAACCGGTTCGATTAGTGGTTCCAAACCAGAGATATCCACCCCCCAGGGCAAGACCAGCACTATAAGGCCTTCCGGTTGTCCAGGAGTTAATAATGTTCATGTTGGTGGGATCGAGTTCGTAAATTTGAACGTAATTGGCAACCGCCCAGAGATGACTCCGGTACCAGCCTAAGTCCTGAGGCTCCCAGGAGACTTGGAAGGACTCAATTATTACTGTCGGATCGTTGTAATCAAGCTTGTAAATCCGGCGGAGATTTTTATCTGAATGCCAGAGGTATTGACCATCGAAAGTCATACCATAGGAGTATTCACCGCCTGGTGAGGGCCAGGTGCCGATTGTATTTCCTAAGGTATCGATCTTATGAATCGAAGCGGGATAGTAGCCCAACCAGAGATAGAGACCGTCGTGGGCTAACCCATCGAGACCGCCAGAATAGTGGAAATAACCAACTATCTGCATAGTGGCTGGATCAATCTTGTAGATATTGTCACTGTAATTCTCACAGGCCCACAGGTAACCATTGGCAAAAGCAAGACCATTAACAAAATCGCCGACATCTACGGAATCAACAATTGTGAAACTGATGATGATTAACACTACCATAATCACCTCCATACTGAGTATAACCCCTATCTGATCTTAGTCAAGTTGATACTTACCGGTTATCGTTCGAATGCCGAGGGAAAGAGGAATATGAATCCGGAGTGTCAGAAAGTCTGACTTGACAGGAGGGGACTCGAGAGTAAACTTATATCATGATTAACCGCGTCGTTGCTCGTTATCTTAACGGCCGGACGATCCGGGGGTATACAACTGACTTCCGGCCGGATGCGGAGGTCTTCCATCTCGTTGCCAAAGAGAAGGGGGAGGATAAGAGTTACACCATCGTCCTCGATGAGCTGAAGGCGGTCTTTTTTGTTAAGCAACTGGAGGGGATGGATCCCAGAAGGCCGGTAGTAAAGAGGGATTTTGACGAGGTGAAGGATAAACGGCTCGTAGGAAAGAAGGTGAAGGTTGTCTTCAAGGATGGGGAGGAGTTGCGGGGGACAACGCTTGGCTATTCCCCAAAACGGAAGGGGTTCTTCTTCACCCCGATCGATCCCGAGAGCAACAATGAGCGGATCTTTGCCATCCTCAGCGCCGTCAAGGATATAACCTTCTACGATTAGGGGATGAGATGAGGATAGGGATTTTTCTCGTATTGGTTTACTTAAGTCTTATCGGTCAACCCCAGCTTGACCATTTCGATTTTGAATTTCCCACCGGATTGACTCAGGTGGCCGGGATCGAGTTCCCGATAATCATCGTCGCAATCGACAATCAGGGCGATACATTCCGTTATAATTTCGATGCCGATCTCACAACCACCTTTGGTTCAAGATATATTTCACCAACCTCGGTCCGCTTTTATAACGGAGTTTGTGATACCAATATTACCGTTACTCTGAGCGATACCCTAAGGGTTATCTGCTCCTCAATGGGTGTTACCGACACCTCGGCCCGTCTTACGGTAAAACCCAACATCGCCTCTCATCTCTTACTTCTCACCCCTGGTGAGACTCATGATCCCGGTATCCCACCGGGCAAATACGGGAATCCCAACTCCCACTATGCCGGTGAAGATTTCACCTGCACGGTCCTTCTCACCGATGACTGGTTTAACCGAGTGGGATCAGGAAATAATGATTCAATCTTTTTCAGCTCTACCGATCAGTTTGCTCCCCAGATTACCGCCCGGATGACCGGTGACAGTCTCGATTTTACCTTCCATTTCCGGACCTCCGGGAGCCAGGAGTTATATATCTATGATAAGAATCCCCAGATCAGCGGGGATACCTCACGACCGATTATGGTCCTCTTTGGTAACTACACTCAACTCCTGCTACTTCTTCCCGGTGAGGATTCGCTCCCTGGCGATACCACTACCTGGATACCCAATACCCCTGGAAAATCCGGCGCTCCCTACCCTCAATATATGGGAGAGGGATTTCCGGTTCGGGTTTTGGCCTGTGATAGCTTCTGGAATCTCAACACGGGGATGAACAATTATCAGATTGAGATCAGGTCTGATTTCTGGTGTCATGTTTATCCTCCGGTAGCAGTAATGAGTAATGGTGTGGCCAGATTCGATTCGGTCGTCTTCGATTCATCGGGTGAGAACCAGAACCTCTGGGCGGTCGATCTCAATACCGGGAGGGAGTCTTACCGGTGCAACATCAATATCCTGGCCCGGGCGAGACATATCGAGGCCTATCCCGATTCCGATACGATTACTGCCGGTCATATCACCCCGATCTATGCCAAGGTCCTCGATATCCATGGTAAGCCACTCTGGGATCGGGCAGTATATTTTGAGGTGGTTTCGGGCCATGGTGAGATGCTCGATACCCTAAAATCAACCGATACCTCCGGGATCGCAATCGCAAGGTTCTTCGCCTCCACCCCTTATGTCGATGAGTTCGATACGATTCGGATAAGATCCGATACCGCCGAGACCCTGATCAGCATCTATGTCCAGGTCCCGGAATCATTGGTGATTAAGGGGAAGATTGTCGCCTTTCCCAATCCGCTTACCAGTTCAAGTCGTGAGGTGGTCCTCCTCTACTACCTGCCCTCAGCCTGTAATGTCAAGATCCTCATCTATGATACCTTTGGTAATCCGGTCCGGAAGTGGGAGCTTGCCCCGGGTGAAGAGGGGGCGCGGATGGGGGTGAATCGTTTCATCTGGGATGGCAAGGACGCCCACAAACGAAGGGTTGCCTCTGGCGCTTATATCGTCCGGATCATCGGTTACTCCCACACCGAGACCCCATTCAATCAGACGGTTAAGGTGGGGGTGGTATGGTAGCGATTCTAATCTTTTCAATCTATAATGGGGGAATGGCCGGAGCGATCTTCAACTATGGTCTCTATCCCCGAAGTCTTGGAATGGGAAAGGCCTTCTGTGCGGTGGGTGGTGATGTCGAGGCGGGTTATTACAATCCCGCCGGACTCATCACCTTAAAGTCTAATGATCTCAGGGTTGCCCACCAGACCCTCTATGGAGGTGGCAGGCTTGAGTATCTCGGCTACTCATTCCCGACCAAACACTATGGCTCGTTCGGTTTCACGATTATCAACCATGGTCTGGAGGGTTTCTACTCCTTTGATGAGAACCTCCAGAGTTATACCTCATTCAGCTTCTCCCAGAACTGTCTCATCTTCTCCTACTCCTATCCGATCGGAAACTTCTTCGGATTCGGTCTCAACCTGAAGGGGATCTCATCCAAACTGGCCCAGTATGCCGATTTCGGATTTGGTGGCGATCTCGGCATCTTTCTCTTTCCCCGGGAATCATTCTCATTCGGGGTGATGGTTCATAACCTTCTTCCTCCTCGACTGACCATGAATGAAAAAACGGATGTCTTCCCTAATATCTTCCGATTTGGTGGGTCGCTTAGATTCTATGACAATCGAATCCTGATTGCGGCGGATGGGGCCCAGCCGATCGGCTATGAACTCAATCCCCATTTTGGAATTGAATTTGTTGCCATCCCCAGAGCCCTCACCCTCCGTGCTGGTGTTGATGGTAATGAGCTTTCCTTCGGCGGCGGGTTCAAATGGACCTATGGACGACTCGCCTTTGGACTCGACTATGCAATGCTCATGCACCATGCCTTTAATTATTTACCTGCGAATACCCATAAATTGGGTCTCCACATCCAGTTTGGTGGTTTCCGGGTCTGGCTCAAGGCCAAGCCCAAGATCTTCTCACCCTCTCCTCTCCACCGGGAGAATGTTCTCTGGATCGATCTCCACATCCATGCCCAGCGTCCGGTAAAGCGGTGGCAGCTTCTAATCCGTAATGAACTTGGTGAGGTGGTGAGGACTTTCTCCTCCTGGGGGGAGCCACCGAAGCGACTCACCTGGGACGGTCTTGATGATGTGGGCCGTTCGGTTAGTGATGGCGACTATTATTATGAGCTTGTTGTTATCGATGAGCGGGATGATGTCTTGAAATACGATGACTTCCTCACCACCATCAAGACGATTGGTCCCGAGGGTGAACTGGAGACGATACCGGAGAAATGATGTTCATTCTTTTTATCTATCTGGCTAAGATCGATGTTGAGAAGTTGGTCAAAGAGTATGAGATTGCCCATCAGCTCTTCCTCCAGAAGGAGTATGTTCAGGCAGAAAAATACTTTGCCCAGCTCGCCAAGCGCTATGGCGACAGCGAATACGGGTATGAGATAAGGTATCGACTCGCCGAATGCCGTTTCAATCTGGGTCGTTACTATCAGGCCCGTAACGACTTTACTAAATTGCTCGAAGACCCGACCCTACCGGAGTATCTCCGTCCCGAAGTCCTCTACGCCCTCGGGATAACTGCCATCGTCCTTAAGGATTTCAAGACTGCCCAGGATGTCCTCCACCGTCTGATCAAGAATCCCGCCTATCAGAATGAGGCTCGGGCCAACTTCGCCATCGGGGTTTTCTACTATTTCAACGGCAGGTATCGAGAGGCCTTGAGCAAGCTCCAGGATAATCCATTGCTTGAAGCAAAATTCTATCTGGGCAAGACCTACTCCCGATTGAAACAGCCAATGGAAGCGATCAAGGTCTTTAAGGAGGTTACTAATGAGGCCCCAAATACCCACCTCGCCACTCTGGCAATCTTCTCAGCCGGACAGGCCCTCTTTGAAAATCAGGACTACAGCGGAGCCCGAATCAAGCTTGAGTACTTCGTCAACCATTTCCCCAAATCTCCCCTCTTCGATTATGCCCAGTATTTCTTAGCTGCCTCTCTTTACCATCTTGGCGAGTATGCGGCGGCATTGGAGCGGCTAATACCACTCACCAAGAATCCGGATAATCTCCTCGCCGCCCATGCGGGATATTTTGTTGGCCTCTGCAAATCTGCCCTCAATCGCCCCCAGGAGGCGGTTAACTTCTTCCAGCGAGTCCGGGCCAACTTCCCCAACGCTGCAATCGCCTCTTATGCTAATCTGCAGCTGATATGGTCTCAGCTCAGCTCGGGCGATTATCGGGCTGCGCTCCTCTCCTCCTCACAGCTTGCCAATATGTTCAAGACCGGTGAACTTTCCAGTGTCGGCGATTATATCTCCGGCCATCTTCTCTATAAGACCAACCATCTCCCTGAGGCAGCAGAGCACTTCCTCAACGTTCTCAAAACCTATCCCAAATCCTCTCTCCGGGAACCGGCCTGCGCCAGTTATCTCATGATTCAAAATCAACTGGGTAACTACCGGATCACCGCAAGCTTTGGCAGTAAATACCTGAAGGATTATCCCGAGGATGACTCACCCTGGCGGAAGCGTATCTACTATTTCCTGGCTGAAGCGAACTATTATCTGGGACGCTACAGCAATGCGGATGAATTCTATCGGAAGGTTGGTGGAGAGGAGGAGATTACCGAGCTTACCCCTTATGCCCGTCTTGGTCTGGGCTACTGCCTCATCCATCAAGGTCGTTATCCCGAGGCGATTAACGCCTTAAAACCTCTCTCTGGTGGTCTTCCCAACGACTCCTCATTCACGATCGCAGCTAAGCTCGGATTAGGATATGCCTATTTCAATAATGGTGAGTATCTGAAGGCCCTCGATCAGTTTGAGAGCTGCTACGATCGGTTTCCTTACGATGATCGTGTGATCGAGCGTGGCCTCTTTTATTCCGGCCTTTGTTATTATTATAAAGAGTACTATGCTCAGGCGATTGAGAAGTGGGAACGTCTCATCAATACCCGTCCCAAAGCAAAACTTTCTGCTGAGGCCGGATTCCGGACCGGTGATACCTATTTCAAGGCGCTCAAATATGATCGGGCGATTGCGATCTTCCGCTGGGTGGTTGAATTCCATCCCGGCTCAGAATGGGCCCCGGCCTCTCAGCTGGCGATCGCCCAGGCATTTTATAATCAGAAGAGGTATGACGATGCCATCCGGGAGTATCAGAAATTCTTGGATCTCTATGTTACCGATCCGATGGCCGAAAATGCCCGCAAAGGGTTGGCGATGTGCTACTATCGTAAGGGGCTTAAGGACACCGCTGCAATGAAGGAGTTTGTGGAGAGGTTTCCACAATCGGAACTTGCGGCCGATGCCCAGTTTAAGATCGCCCGCGATCTCTTTGATGATAAGAAGTATAAAGAGGCGGCAGTGGAGTTTGAGAAGGTGGCGATTAACTTTCCCAATTCCGGGAGTGCGGCCGATGCCCTGATAATGGCAGCTGAGTGTTATGTCAATCTGAAGGATTGGCAGAGGGCGATTGATGCCTATGAGCGCTTCGTCCGCTACTTCCCGGATCACCCCACTGCTGCCGCTGGTCATTTTAATCTCGCCACCGTCTATTATAATGCCGGAAAATATGAGAAGGCACTCGAACACTTCAAGATTGTGGCCGACTCATTTCCTCAATCCGAGTATGCCCAGAATGCGGCCTACAATGTCTCCATCTGCTATCGGAAACTGGGACTCGAGGCCAAGGCTCTACGTGCCCTCGATACCTATGCTAAACGGGGTGGGAATAGAGAGGCGTTGGCCTTAGAGAAGGCGAAGATCCTTTTTGATAAAGGTGACTACAGTGGAGTGATCAAGGCCTTGAGTGGAGTGATGCCTTCCGATGTTAATAAACGGGCCGAGGCCCTTTTCTACCTTGGCGAGTCTTATCGCAATATTGGGGATAAGACCCGGGCAATCGGTTACTACCGGAACTTAGCCCAGCTCAATCTGGTTGACAACCCTTATGTCCTCAAAGGCCTCTCCCAGTGGGCAATTATCCTTGAGAATGAGAAGAAGAACTCCGAGGCGATAAAGATCTATCAGATGATCATTGCGGCCACAACCAGAAAAGAAGTGCAGCAGGCCGCAAAAAACCGGATCAGTTACTTGAAAGGGGGCTAAATGATCCTCGGTCAGTCACTTGTCGATATCTTCCGGGGCAGTTTGATTATGCTCCTATTACTCTTGGCTTCGATTGTCGTTGTGGCATTGGTGGTGGAGCGCTTCCTCTACTTTGCCCGTAATGGTTTTGATGCCCAGCGACTCTTTATCCGCTTTCGCCAGATCTTAAGGAATCGAGGGCCGAGGGAGGCACGCCACTTCACCCGGATGCTCAGGAATCCGATCGGTGGCCTCTTCCAGATCGCACTGGAGAACAATCATCTTCCTCCTGAAGAACTTGGGGAGATCCTCTATTCTTATATCCTGGAGGAGAAGATCAAGTTCGACCGTTATCTCGGTGGGTTGGGTACCATGGCCAATGCTGCCACCCTCTTAGGACTGCTCGGGACCGTGATCGGGCTGATCCGGGCCTTCCATAATATCGCCATTACTGGTTCTGGAGGGCCGGCTGTGGTTTCCGCGGGTATTGCCGAGGCCCTGCTTACTACCGCCTTTGGTCTTTTCATCGGTATCCCGGCCCTATTTTTCTACAACTATTTTGTCAAGAAATCAAACGACCTCGCCACTCAGATGGAGTCAACCATGGATCGGGTTATCGTTCTGATTCAGGAGGAGAAGAAGCGGAGCCGGAAGCCACCTGAGGAGCCGAGACCGGCGCCGAGAGAGGAGTATCGAGAGCCTGAGGTTTATGCTGACGAAGGAGACTGGAAATTTTAGCGTCGAGGAGAAGACATAAGTTCGGAAGCACACCTGGGGAGTTGATCCTTAACTCCTTGGTCGATATTGCCCTCGCTCTGGTGATCGGCTTCATCGTTACCATCCCTTACTTCTTTGAGAGTGGCATCTTCGTCAATACTCCGGCAGTAGCTAAGGCCAAGGCAGGTCAGGCCTCGGATATCAAGGCGAACATCCATCTCACCGATGATGGCCGGATTATCCTTAATGAGGAAGAGGTCTCTTATGAAAAGTTGAAAAAGCTTTTACCAAAACTTTTAGCCCGATCGGTGGAGCGGAAAGTCACGATCACCTCAGACAAGCATGTTATCTATAATGAGGTCATCAAGATCCTCGATCTGGCCAAACAATCCGGTGCCGGTCAGCTCTGTCTTCTGAGGAAGCGATGAAGACCCTCTTTACGATCAACATCATCCCGATGGCCTGTGTTGGCCTCCTTCTGGTAGTGATGATGATCCTGGTTGCACCAATGGTGATGACCCATACCCGAACCCCGGTTCAGGTTCCATTGGCACATACTGCCGAGACTAAGACCGAAGAGAGCATTACCATCACTTATACCAAGGATGGTCGCCTCTTCTTGAATGACATCCCCACCAGCTTCGATGCGATTGGTCCTTTCCTCGATTCCGCACTCGCGGTTGATCCTTACCAGCTGGTTATTGTGCGGGCCGATCGTGAGGTCTACCATCAGGATGTGCTCGATATCCTTGCTCTTGTTAAGAAGCATGGTGCCAAACGGATGGCCTGTGCGACCAAGAAACCGAAGGAGGAGTGATGTTCGGTGATCGGAGGCTCAACCTTTCACTCCTCATCTCGATCCTCTTCCACATCGGCCTCTTCTTCCTTCTCTCTGGATCGAAGTCCGAGCTGAAGCGCTATGAGGAGATCCATGAGGTCACATTTGTTGATCAGACCTATAAACCCCAGGTGGCCAAGGTGATAAAGAAGGGGAGTGTCTGGGGGGCATTAAGAGAGGCCTATGAGTCCCAGGAGCTTGCCGGAGCTCCACCGGCACCACCATCAGCTGAGGCACCGATCGATCTTACTGCCCGACTCGATCGGACCCAGGCCCAGATCAATCTCGATCAGGTGGAGGTGGGTGGTTCTGATATGATGGATGTGATCCGGATTGCTGACCGGGCTGCAGGTGGGATGCGCACCACCGAGGAGATTCTGGCGCAGAAGCCGATCGAGTTGTCTCGAAATCTACCCCGTGGTGCCGGTGGCGGGGGTGGTCTGCCAGGACTTCCCGGTCTTGAGACGGAAAGACCCCAGATCCGGATTGAGCATAAGCCCCCTCCAGTCCGGACCCAGCCGACCGAAATCGACATATCTGAGGCAATACCGACCAAGATCAGATCGGCTGGCCCTGGCACCCAGATCTCGGTGGCCGGACCGATCGCCAATCGGAGGATATTGAAGAAAGTTCTTCCGGACTATCCAGCCTGGGCCCTGCGCCAGGGTATTAGTGGCACTACAGTAATCAGACTTGAGGTCTATCCCGATGGGCGGGTGAAGAGCTCAATGCTGGTCGAGGTGAGCTCGGGCTATCCCGAACTTGATCAGGCGGTTATTAATGCCCTTAGGAAGTGGCGGTTTGAGCCACTGCCACCTTCAGTAAAACGGGAGATCCAATGGGGGATCATCACTTTCAAATTCGTTCTATCATAGTTCTTCTTCCCCTTCTCCTCTTCGCACAGGAAGGAAAGCATATAATCGGTGAGGAGGTGATCAAAGGGGAGAAGAAGAAGATTATTGATGAGAAAAAGATTGAGGTGATACCTCCATTCAACCCAGGGGAACCAATTGATACCATTCTTGCCGGTGAGCGGTATATCTTCGATAATGAACTTTACAACACTATTGACCGGTTGAATGCCCCAATCCTCTACCTCCATTCGGAATACCTCAAGGTCCCTTTGGTCTCAAGACTCTTTAAAAGAGTAATCTATCTCTTCTTTCCAACCTTTGAACAGACCGTCTCGAGTTGGAAGTTAGAAATCAGCGATTCCCAGGGTAATACGGTTCGAACCTTCACAGGAAGAGGGCTTCCCCCAACAAGGTTGGAGTGGGATGGCCGGACCGATGAAGGTGATATGGTGATAACTGGTGAATTCTACAATCTCATCTTTACCGCCTATGATGCAATCGGGAATCCCACCCGCATCCCTGGCGGAAGGGTGCTTTGGATCCGGGGAATCTCCTATCAGGAGGGGTCGAGCCATATCGTCAGCATCGCTGGATCTGAACTCTTTAAGAAGAACAGCCCCCATCTCCGGGCTGATGCGACCGAACTCCTTGATGAGATGGCCAATGAGGTGAAGACCTATTTTAGCAAGGAGGTGGTCGTCTACTGTTATACCCAGTCCGAGCCTCTCTCATCCCAGTGGTGTCGTAGGATCAGGGAGGAGCTCGAGAACCGGTTGGTCCTCCCACCAGGGGGATTAAAAGTCTCTCCAAGATTTATTCCGGGCTTAGAGCCGAAATTTTCCAAGGTTGAACTTGTCATCCATTGAAGATTGAAGATATTGGTGAATTCGGTCTGATTGAATATCTTAAGAGGAAATTTTCCCTTTCTGGTAAGTGGATCGGGATCGGTGATGACTGCTGTTTTATCCCCCCTGATATTGTTCTCACCTCGGATATGATGGTTGAAGGGGTCCATTTCGATCTTAAGTATCTCACCCCGGAAGATGTCGGTTGCCGGGCCACCACTGCCTGTCTCTCCGATCTTGCCGCAGTCGGGGCAAGACCGGTCGGTTTTATGCTCTCACTTGGAATTAAGCCAGATCTCGACTATTCTTTCTTCAAGGCAATATTTAACGGTGTGGCAGGAGCCCTGCAGGAAGCAGGCGTGAGGCTTTTGGGAGGAGACCTTTCACGCAGTAGTAAGCTGATCCTCTCCGGTTTTGCGATCGGTCGGACCCGACGGCCGGTTCTAAGAAGTGGGGCATCCCCTGGTGATTATATCTATCTTACCGGATATACCGGTCTTGCCGAAGCGGGTCGAATCGTCCTGAAGCGGGGAGTCTCACTGAAGAGGTATCGGGAGAGTGTCAAGAGACATCGGAGGCCTTATCCCCAAGTTAAACTGGGCCAGAAGCTGAAAAGAGTGGCAAGCAGTATGATCGATGTCTCGGATGGCCTCCTTCTCGATCTTTCTCATCTTGCTGAGGAGAGCCAAGTCGGCATCAGCATCCACCATCTCCCGATCCATCCCGAATTGATCAGACTCGAACAGGAGTTTGGAATTCGGGCTGAGACACTCGCCCTCTCCGGTGGGGAGGACTTTGAACTTATCTTCACCAGCAAAAAGAGATTGAGAAAATTCTGGCGTATTGGGGAAGTGATTTCAGAGGAGGGGATCTGGTTTCAGGGGAGGCGGATCAGACCCAGAGGTTACGAGCACTTCCGAAGGTGAGCCCGATAGCAGTAGTTTTGATCGCCCTGGGCCTGGCGATGGACTGTTTTGCGGTTTCGATAACCAGTGGCCTGACGATCAGATCGCTGAGACTGAGACAGGCATTCAAGATTGCGATCTTTTTCGGGTTGTTCCAGGCCTTGATGCCGGTGGTGGGGTGGCTGGCCGGGATGTCACTAAGAGGTTTCATCATCGGATTCGACCACTGGATCGCCTTTGGCCTCCTCTCACTTATCGGTGGTAAGATGATCTATGAGGCCATTGCTACCAAGCCGGAGAGAAACGATCCTTTCCGTATTGAGGTCCTACTTATGCTTTCGCTGGCCACCAGTATCGATGCCCTCGCCGTCGGGATCAGCTTCGCCTTCTTGGGGGTATCAATCATAACTCCCGTGATCATTATCGGGATAGTTGCCTTTGTCCTCTCTTTTCTGGGCAGTTATATCGGAAATCGGATCGGCCACCTCTTCGAGACCAGGATCGAGATTGTTGGGGGTATCATCCTGATCCTGATCGGGGTGAAGATCCTGATTGAGCACCTTACTACCTGATCACCACCACCTTCTCAATCCTCTGATACTCTCCAATCTGGAAGTTTAAGAAATAGACACCAGCAGAAAGGTCACCGGTCGGGATCGATAACCGGTGATAACCGGAGGGCTCCTTTCTGATGATCTCCTTCACCCTCCGACCCGAACTGTCATAGAGGTCGATGAGCACCACCTCAGGCCGGGCCAGACCATAGCAAATCGTGAAACCATCACTCACTAAGGTGGGATAGAGGGAGATAAGACCGGTCTTGGCCGGAAGTCCCTGATCTCCACCCGAGCCCTGCGGACCACCACCCCGCCTGATCGGCTCATATTCATAAAGAAGGAGAAGCGCCACCGTGGCCTCAGAACCGGTAAGCCTCTCTATCTCAACCAGGAGCGTGG
>QNBE01000002.1 GCA_003645615.1 Caldifarciminota bacterium | reverse complement strand
GGTGATGCCGTTGACCGTGGTGTCCTGATACTCCACACCATTTAAGGTATTACTAAGGACCACGAATCGGTCCCGGGAGAAGTCTACTTCGGTCTTGGGGGGGGGTAGGGGCACTATCCCAGGGTGTGAACATCCATGTCGCCAGAGGTAAAAGTAGTATTACCATTTCTACCTCCTTCCTACCCTATATTCTATCCCAATCATCCCCATACATCAAGAGGATCTTTCCTCGCTTTACACAACCACTCTCCCCATCCTTCAGGGCCGGATAAAAACTTGACGGTTCATATAAGCCCGGTTATATTTTTTCCGGGCGGTTAGCTCAGCTGGTTAGAGCGCTGGTCTCACATACCAGAGGTGAGAGGTTCGACCCCTCTACCGCCCAGGAGGGTATGATTGAGGAGCTCTATCCTTTGATTGAAGAGATAAATGAGATCGTCTATATCCTGGATCGGAAAGGAAAGATTCTATACACCAATCAGGCCTTCCAGAAGATCCTGGGGTCACCACCCAAACGAATTGTCGACCGTCTCACCCCAACCAGTCGGAGGAGATGGCAAAACCATCTCCGCACCATCTCAACCGAGCCCACGGATCTGGAACTGGAATTCCGAATCAAGAGCGGGATTATACGGATGAGAACCAAGGAGTGGTTGATTGGAGAGAGGATCATCGGCATTGCCAGGAATCATCACTCACCGGTTACCTCCCTGATGGAACTGATCAATCGAGTTTCGGATCTGGATCAACTTCTCCGGGAAGGGCTGGAACTGATTACCCGGGCCTATGGAACCGACACCGGAATCGTCTATCTTTATAAAGAGGAGGAGGATCTTCTCATTCCAACTGCTCAGATTGGAATCCCGGGAAACCTCTTGAATCCGATCTCCCCATCGAGTGGGATCTATCGAAGGGTCCTCAAAAGCCAGGAACCGGCGGTCATCAGGAACCCCTATCGGATGAGAGGTAAATTCCGTAACCTGATCATCCTTCCCCTTAAGGCCCATGGGCGGACGATCGGGGTATTGAATCTTCTCATCAAAAAGGAGGCCCGACCGATTCCGGAGCTGGGGATTCTGTTTGGTAATGCGATTGAGAATCTGAGACTATTAAAGGAACGGAATGAACGGATCTCCTATCTATCTGCTCTCAGCGAGATCGGTAAGATCCTCGGCTCTGAGTTTAGCCTGGAGCAGACCCTGATCCATCTCTATCAGCAGGTGAAGGAGATCTTACATCCGAAGAATTTCTGTATCTCCCTCTACCATCCCGAAGAGAAGGAGTTTGAGGTCATTCTCAAATATCGGAAGGGTCGGAGGGTGAAACGCTACCGATTCCCCTTCGGTTATGGGATGAGCAGTTATCTCATAAGAACCAGAAGACCTCTCTTCACCCGTGATTACGACAGGGAGTGTGAACGGCTTAAGATCAAACCCTATGGTCGTCCGGCCAAATGCTGGTTAGGGGCCCCGATGCTGATCAAAGGTGAACCGATCGGCCTTATCTATATCTGGGATGAGGAGAGGACCGATGCCTTCCAGCCCGAGGATCTCGATCTCCTAACCACGATTGCTGCCCAGGCCGCAATCGTGATCGAGAATGCCCGACAATACCACCGGCTGAGGCGGCAATTGAAGGAGCAGGAACTGGTCTTTGATGTTGGCCAGTCTATCTCCTCAATCCTGGATCTCGACCATCTCCTCAACCATATCATCGATATGATCTCCAAAACCTTCGGATTGAGATATATCGCCATCCTTCTCTACGATGAGAAGAAAAAGGAACTTTACATCCGTGCCACCGGCTCCCGAATCACCGAACGGGTGAGAAGGATTCGCCTCCCAGTCAAAAAGAAGAAGGGGATATCGGTTCGGGCCTTCCAGACCGGGAAGGTCTATTACGCTCCCGATGTATCCAAAGATCCCTATTATGTTCAGTATCTGAAATCGACCCGCTCTAACCTCGCCATCCCCCTTAAAGTAAGGGACCGGACCATCGGTGTCCTCAATATTGAGAGTAGTAGAAAGGATGCCTTCGATCCCGAGACGATCGGTATCCTTACCTCCATTGCGGCCCAGGCCGCAATCGCCATCGAGAATGCCCGCCTCTATCAGAGGCTGGAAGCGAGCTATTATGATACGGTAAAGGCCTTGGTTCTGGCCATGGAGGCCAAGGATCGATATACCAAAGGCCATTCCGAACGGGTGACCAATTATGCCATAAAGATCGCCAGGGAGATGGGGTTACCAGAGGAGGAGATCAGAAAACTCACCTATGCCGGCCTGCTCCATGATATCGGCAAGATTGGAATAAGAGATGAGATTCTGACCAAAGCCGGTCCCCTTACCGGTCGTGAGTGGCGATTGGTGATGAAGCACCCGATCATTGGCCATGGCCTTCTAAAAGATATCGGCTTTTTGGCCGGGGTCTCGGAGATCGTTCGGGCTGAACATGAACGGTATGATGGTGGTGGCTACCCCAATGGCCTGGGAAAGAAGCAGATTCCGATTGGGGCGAGGATCCTCTCCGTTGCTGATGCCTATGATGCGATGACCAGTGATCGCCCCTACCGTCCCGCCCTCACTAAGAAGGAGGCGATAGAGGAATTGAGGAGAAATGCCGGAACCCAGTTCGATCCCGAGGTGGTCCAGGCCTTCTTAAGGGTGCTTAAGAAATCGAAATAATCTCTTGATACGATTCCGCAGGGAGAGGGCCTCCCTTATCTCCTTCTGGCGCCTTAAGACCGCATGCTTGCCTTCCTCAACACACTCATCGATCCGGGAAAAGTCTGCCCAGTGGATCTGCTCGAGATGGGGATGGATTAGGACATCGGCATCGATCAGGTTCGGTTCGTTGACACGGTAGTTGAGGATTTCCGCACTCCGCTTTAGGATCTGAAACCCCGTCTTATACTCCTCCTTACGGAGGATCGATCCCCCGAGATAGACCCCGATAACCACATCAACACCATAACGTCGGCAGATCCTCACCGGTAGATCAGTGGTCACCCCACCATCAATCAGGATCTTCTCATCATAGACCACAGGGGGAAAGATGCCAGGGATCGCAGCACTGGCCCAGGTGCCGATCATCAGTGGGCCATGATCGAAGACGAAGTCATCCCCGGTGGCAAGATCTAAGGCGACGGTGGCGAATGGGATCTTGGTCTGTTCAAAGGTCGCATCCTTAAAGAGGTCTCGAAAGATCCGTTCGGTCTTGGCAACATCGATCTGGGCTTCTTTAAAAAGGAGTTTGCCCATATAGAACTTTTCCGCCAGCTTGTGGAAGATCGTTCCATCTTTACGAAAGGCGTTAAGTCCTAAGGAGAGAAAATCCTTGGAGGTAATGATTTCCTTGGCCTTCTCCTTCAGATTCTGGGCTGACCCCTCCAAGGCGAAGAGCCCACCGATGATTGCACCGATGCTGGTGCCGACCACCGCATCAAATTTAATACCCATCTCCTCAAGGGCGATCAGCACTCCGATATGGGCGAGCCCCTTGGCTCCTCCCCCTCCTAAGGCAATTCCGATCCTGGACTTAAGGATGATAGCCGAGCTCCTTGATCTTGGCCAGATCCCGCCGCCAGCCCTCCTTGATCTTCACCCAGAGATCGAGATAGACCGGATGGTCCAGAAACTCTTCAATCGCACTTCTCGCCTCCATCCCTACCCTCTTGAGCATCTGGCCATTCTTTCCGATGATGATCCCTTTTTGACTCCTCCGCTCGACATAGATGATGGCCCGGATGTAGTGCTTCTCCTTCCCTCGCTCCTTAAACTCCTCAACGGTGACGGTGGTAGAGTAGGGGATCTCCTCCTCATACAGGTCGAAGATCTTCTCTCTGATGATCTCGGCGATAAAGAACCGCTCCGGATGCTCGGTGATCATATCCTCGGGATAGTAGAATTCCCCTTCAGGTAAACTCTTAAGAATGGACTCCTTCAACTCACCCACGCCCTCACCATAAAGCGCTGAGATGGGATAGATATCCTCCTTTCCCAGTTTCTTAAAGAAGTCCATAATTGGTAGGAGCTGATCTTTCTTAACCAGATCGATCTTGTTGATCGCAATGATGGTAGGAAAGGGATCCAATCGCTGGGAAATCTTCACCTCAGGCTCTGCCGGCATCCTGGTAGCCGGTACCATCCAGAGAACAAGATCGGTCCCTTTTAACGCCTTATCGATCGCCCTCACCATTATCTCCTGAAGCTGATATCTTGGTTCGATCAGACCCGGGGTATCGACGAAGATGGCCTGATGGTCCTTTTCTGTCAGAATCCCAATAATCCTATGTCTGGTGGTCTGGGGCTTCTTAGAGACGATCGATATCTTCTGACCCAGAATCCGGTTCATAAGGGTAGACTTCCCAACATTGGGAAGTCCTATGATCGTGACATAGCCAGCTTTCATGAGGAAGAGGTATCCTCTTCCTTACGCTCTTCCTCCTTCTTCTCCTTTTTCTTGGTTCTCCTCCTCCGCTTCGGCTTCTCCTCTTCCTTCTCTTCTTTCTTCTCCTCCTCAATCACCGGGGGGATCTCCTCTTTCTCCTCAAGAAGGTTTCGCTCATCCTTCTTCATCACCAAGACGGTAAAGATCACCGTAGTTCCGGCCCACCAGATTGCAAAACCATAGGAGAGGACCATGAGGATGATGAGATAATAGAAGATCCCCATTCCGAAACCGGCGATAGCCATGGCCCAGTTGACATCCTGATATCCCGGTGGGAAGAGGAGGTTCATCATACCGAACTTCTCTAAGGTCCAGGTAATCTTCTGGAAGACAAAATCGGGACAGATGGGAGGAATGGTGATTCGGACCAGGTGGGCAGCATTGTTGAAGAGAAGATCAAGTTTATCCGCCATGAAGATACCAACGATGCCCTTACCTAAGAAGATTGCCTTGGCCGATAGATAACCTGCGATGAAGAGAGCAACCCCGATTATCACTCTTAAAAGAACAGTGTAGACAACGAGCCGCCAGGTCTGATACTGGAGGATGGAGAAGGATTCGAACAAGGTATCGAAGGTATCACTCTTTGTGGTGGCAACAATCGCCGGTCCATAGAGTAATGATACCAGTGTCCCGATCAAGAGGATGATGATACCGAAGGCAGCAAAGAAGGCCGGGATCGACATAAGCATGACAAATAGTTCGCCAAAATATGGGATCCACCTACCGATAGCAGAGAGGATGAGACCCATGACCACCAGAAGGAGGATGAAGAGGATAATGAGTAGAGGGGTGAGGATAACCGCCTTGCCATGGGTAAGGGCAAACTTGAATGCCTCCTTGGCCTCGTAGAATTCATCGCCCTTCAGCTGCTCATAGGTGACCTTGGCAACCGCAGTGCCGGTAATCAAGAGGACACAGATGAACCAGATCAGACCAATCAACCAGATCAACCAGGAATACCAGGGGAAGCCGATCGGATAGATAGGGCAGAGCCGAAACTGATCCCAGATCTCAACCCAGCTCCAGCCACCGCTGACATGGGCGAGGTAGGCAAAAAGATCATAACCCAAGAAGCCGATAATAAAGCCGATCAGCTGTATCAGAATCTTTTTGAAACTGAGTCCGAGTCTTGCGGCACGGAAGACATCTTTGTAGTTAAAGTGAAGTTTTACCACCGTCACCTCCTTTCACAGTCTGTAAGTTTAACCCCTGAGTGGAAACTGTCAATGTCCGATCCATGGATAATGATAACTATCTACTCCCCCTTGTCAAATGCCTAAAATATTCGATGGTCAACCCCAAGCCTTAAATAGGTACTCCCACTCCATCCGGTCCGATCTCGATAGAAGGTGATATCCCCTTTAGATTCAAAGGAGATCCGGTCCTCAAGATAAAAATAGAAACCTATCCCTGGAGAGATCCAGCATTCCCAATCGCCCCTTCCCTCCCTGATATGCCAGCTATTACCCACAGCAAACTGAGGCTGAATGAGATAGCGATCAATTATCCCATAGCCATATGCAAACCTGAGCTGGCAATAATGGGAGGTCATGGTATCAACAAAGCTCAAGGTGTAAGAGGCGGTAAATGAGAGCTGGCGGGAAAGATCGATGGGATAGCCATACTCCAAGGTAACCCCGATTTCGGGATAACCATAGAGATCATCGATCCCCAATCCGACCCGGTCCCCGCTCCTTCCTTTGGTGATACCCCCTGCACTGAGATCCAAGCTCAATCTGATCCCAAATCTCCGTTCCCATTCGATTAGTTCATAGAGGCCCCGGTAGTAGATATTGTCAGCAAGTTCGAAGATCTTAAACCAGCAGTAGCCGGAGATCTTACCCTTATAGGCCGGATCTTTTTCAAGGATCGATTCGACCCTCTGGGCAAGGTATTTGAAATAGCGTTCGTAGCGGAGCAGAAAGAAGGTGCGTTGGGAGAGGAGTTGGGCCAGGGCGAGGATGGTCTCGGGCTTGAGTTCTTGGCTGATCACCCCTTCGGTCAGGAGGATCTTATTGATCGCAAGGGCTCGGACCACATAGATCCCATCCCTGATCCGGCCAACCCCACTGCTAAGGGTAAGATCGAAACTGTGGTAACGATACTCCTCTCCAAAGATACGATCCCACTGGGATGACCCTCTCACCATACCACCGATAAAGAAAGGTGAGTTGGAGAGGTAGGAGCGGATTTGAACCCTACTGGACAGATCCGCCTGGTAGCTAGAATCGAAGGTGGAATAGGAGTACGATCCTCCCCCGGAAATAGAGAATTCGATCGTGTCACTCTCCAGATAATAGTAGAGATGGGATGAGAAATCCCCATGGTTACTCCGGAGATGGTGGAAGCCGCCATTCAGTTCCCAACCATATACTCGACTACTCGGAGGACGGAAGTCCGTAATGCTGAGGCCAAACAAGAGAGATATCAGCACTAAAACAGTATAACCTCTCCGGAGCTGATTTCAATCTCCGATTTGTATCACAGAGGCGGCACCCGGATTCGAACCGGGGTATAGCGGTTTTGCAGACCGCCGCCTTACCACTTGGCTATGCCGCCTTAAGCGGGAGACGGGTCTCGAACCCGCGACCATCGGCTTGGAAGGCCGATGCTCTACCAGCTGAGCTACTCCCGCCTGGTGAGATTATATCCCATCCTACTTTGAAGTCAATGAGGATCAGGGTTGACAGCTCCGATCTAATGGGTAAGATTTGGTGTTACTTTTTTCAGATTCGTGTCACCAGGAGGTGTGATGTTTGGATTGATTATCATCCTGCTTGCTTTTCCCGATACCCTGAAGGTGTATAAGCTGGAGGAGATCGTCGTCACCGCAACCAGGAGTGAGCGGGCGATAAAGGATCTCTCGGCAACGGTATCGGTCCTGACCGAGGAGGAGATCTCCTCCCGGTATGTCCATACCACCCCCGATCTCCTCTCCTTCCTTCCCGGAGTATTCATCGAAAAGACCGGATCCTTTGGCCGGTCTGATATCGATATCCGGGGGCTTGGTGATCGGGGGAGGAAGGTGATGGTCTTAGTCGATGGCCGTCCGGTCAAGATGGGACTCTTCGGTTGCACCGTGACCCACTCCCTTCCCCTCAACAATGTTGAACGGATCGAAGTCGTCCGGGGACCGGCATCGGTCCTCTACGGCTCCGATGCCCTCGGGGGTGTGGTCAACATCATAACCAAGCGGGTAGAATCCGGATTTACTACCGACCTCAGGCTCGCCTATGGGAGCTATCAGACCCAGCAGCTCCGGCTCCGCCATGGCGGTCGGATCGGAGAGTTCGACTACTTTCTGACCGGAGACTACGAGAAGAGCGATGGCCATCTGGAAAACTCTGCCTATTCGGGCAAAGACTTCACCGGGCGGATCGGCTACCAGCTTCTACCCGGGCTAAGGGCCTCACTCTCGGCCAAATATTTTGATGGTTATAAGGAGGAGCCAAAACGGGTGACCGATCCCGAGACCCTTGAGTCCGATGTCTGGAATCGGTATCGGCGGGGGGCGATCGACCTATCGATCGATGGGCGATGGCAGAGGTATAGAGGGATGATCAAGTCCTATCTCAATTTTGGTAGGCATGAGTTCTCTGATGGCTGGAAGTCGAAGGATTCGACCTATGGCATGATCGGCCATCTCACCGGACGTATTACCAATACCAATGAGCTCATGGTCGGGGTCGAATACCGGCGTCAGCTCGGTGAGTGGATCGGGACCGGTTCCTGGAGCAAGTATGAGATCGGCATCTTTGCCCACGATGAGCAGCGGATTCTTAATAAACTCATTGCTACGGTTGGAGGTAGGATCAACTGGGATGAGATCTCGGGTCGGGTATTCGTCCCCAGAGCTGGGCTGGTCTGGCCGATTTTGAGTGGAACGATCATCAGGGGATCGATAGGTCGAGGTTTTCGTTCGCCTCAGCTCAATGAGCTCTATATGTTCCCCCCCTCCAATCCCGATCTTAAGGCAGAGTTCGTCACCAACTATGAGGTCGGGATCTCTCAACACCTCTTCGGACCATTGAGTTTCGATCTGGTCGGTTTTCTGATGGATGGTGAGAATCTGATCGAACTTGCCCCCAACCCCTCCCCACCACCTAAGTTCCGCTTCCAGAATACCGACTCCTTCCGTTTTTATGGGAGCGAGATCTCGCTCCGGATCGACCACCGAAAGCTCAAGGGAGAGATCAACTACTCCCATCTCGACCCGGGTGAGAAGACGAGGGGGCGCATCAAGGATAAGTTTGGTATCTCCCTGAGTGGGGATTTCCAGCCCATCCGGATCGGCCTCATGGGTCAGTATGTCACCAATTACTTTGCCGCCGACAGCAGTATGGATCGGATCGATGATTATCTCCTCATCAACCTGAACCTCTCCTTCCGATTCGGATTCGGTCTGGTTCCATTTCTTTCCATCGAAAACATCCTGGATCAGGAATATGCCATCTATGCCGATCTCCCCGGTGGTGCAGCTGGATGTTACGAGATGCCCGGCCGCAGCTTTACCATTGGCCTTGACTTCCGATGGTGAGGATTCTACTTCTCTCTCTTCTCATCATCTCCTGTGTCCAGAAGGAAGAGGGATATCCGGTTGGAGCAACAACATCGATGATCGGATCGATCGTTAAATCGATTGGGAAGGATCGGGTGGAGGCAATCACAATCGTTCCGGCCGGGATGTGTCCTGGACATTTCGATCTCAAGCCGAAGGAGATCGATCGACTCTCCCACGCCAAGATCATCCTCAATCACGGATTTGAGGGCTGGCTTAAGAAACTTGCCTTAGCCCTGCCCGAAGTGAGGATCGAAACTGTGGGCGTAAAAGGGAGCTGGATGGTTCCCGAGATCCATCTCCGGGCTGCCGAGGTGATAACCCGCATCCTCTCTCTCTCCTTCCCCGAGGATAGCGCTCTCTTTCAATCCAATCTGAGGTCTTACCGGGCGAGGATCGATTCAATTGTTAAGCAGTTTGATCGATCAAAGTTCAAAGGGGTAAAGGTAATCTGTGCCCGATATCAGGCCCCTTTCCTCTCCTGGGTCGGTTTTGATGTGGTGGCCACCTATGGTCGTCCAGAGGATCTCTCCCCCAAGGAGCTCGCCCGACTCATCGACCTCGCCCGTGGTAGCGGAGCGAGATTGGTTGTCGACAATCTCCAAAGTGGACCCGATGCTGGCCGCCCCATCGCCGAGGCGGCCAGCATCAACCACCTCGTTTTGACCAATTTCCCGATCGATCAATCCTATCCCCAGACCCTGATCGAGAATATGAAGAGATTGGATGAATGCCTCAGCCATCATTAGATTAAAGGATGTCTCGGTAGCTTATCAGAAGGATCTGGTTCTTACTAAGATCAACCTCCAGATCGATGAGGGTGAATTTGTCACCGTGCTCGGTCCCAACGGGGCGGGAAAGACGACCCTACTGACGACAATAAATGGTCTGGGGAGGATAAGGGGAGGGGAGGTATGGATCTTTGGGATCCGTCTCACCCCTTCCCGTGCTGGCGAGATTCGAAAGGAGATCGGCTATGTGCCTCAGATCTTGAATCTCGATCCCAGGATGCCAATCCGTGTCCGGGATGTGGTCCGGATCGGAAGGTTCGGCAAGGTCGGACTCATCCACCGCCTCTCATCTCGGGATGAAGATATCGTCGATGAGGTTATGGCCTTGACCGGAATCAAAGACTTTAGCCTACGGCCGATTGGCCACCTCTCCGGTGGTGAGCTCCAGAAGGTTCAGATTGCCAGAGCGCTCGCCCAAGAACCGAGGATTCTCCTCCTTGATGAACCGACCTCAAATCTTGATCTTCGGGCCCAGTATGAGCTCCTCGATCTGATCGAGCAGATCTATCTCGAAAGGTCGATCACCATCGTCTTCGTCACCCATATCCTCTCCCATATCCCACCATCCTCTTCCCGTCTCCTCCTGATGAAAAGGGGAAAGATCACCTTCGATGGCCCACGGGGGCGGGCCCTCCAACGAAACCGAATCGGTGATCTCTATGGGATTCCCGATCACGATCTTCCATTATAAATTTTTGCTCCGGGCAATCTTCGCCTCGATCCTGGGCGGCCTTGGCTGTGGGATGATCGGCGTCTGGATCATCTTAGCCCGGATTCCGTTCGTGGGTGTGGCGATGTCCCATGCCGCCTTTGCCGGTGCAATCACCGGCCTCCTCTTCGGTCTCAATCCGCTCTTAATGGCGATCCTCTTCGCCCTCATCGCCTCCGGCCTGATCGGGCCAGTTGCAGAACGGGCCGATCTCGATCCCAACATCTCCCTCGGCATCATCTTCTCTATTCTACTCGGTATTGCCTTCTTGGGGATGGGACTACTCCACGGACCAAAGACCGAGGCACTCAATTTTATCTGGGGGAATATCCTCCTCCTCTCCGATTCGGACCTCCTCTCCCTCCTTATCATCGTCCTGGTTATCCTTCTCATCCTCATCCTCTTCTTCAAGGAGATCATGGCGGTCCTCTTCCATCGCGAGATTGCCCGATCGGTAGGTATCCCGGAACGGTCGATCTTCTATCTCCTGATCACACTTGCCGGCCTTACGGTCGCCCTCTCCTTAAATACGATTGGCGGCCTTCTCATCTTCTCACTAATCATAAACCCCCCTTCTGCCGCCTACCAGCTCACCTATGATCTGAAGCAGATGTTTTTTCTCTCCGGCCTTTTTGGTGTCATCTCCTGCCTCTTTGGCCTACTCTTCTCCTACCTCTTCAATACCCCCACCGGTGCGGTGATCATCATCACCTCATCGGTTATCTTCGGTATCGCCCTCATCTTCTCGCCCAAGCGATGAATCATCGGGAGTTCTTCGATCGATTGGCTGAGGGATGGGACGAGGAGCGGGAAGAAGATGAGATCGGGAAGATCAAAGAATTGATCGAAGCGCTTAAGATCGATAAAGCCGAGTCGATCCTTGATGTTGGCACCGGAACCGGAATCCTTCTTCAATTCCTCACCGAGAATCCGATCATCGGGATTGACCTCTCCTATCTTATGCTCAAAAGGGCAAAGCAGAAATTTCCCCATCGGCTTCTGATCCAGGCCGATGCAGCTTCTCTCCCCTTTTCCGACCGGAGTTTTGATCGGGCGATCCTCTTCGCGGTCTTTCCCCACCTCCGGAATAAGCTGCGGGCACTTAAAGAGCTCTACCGGGTCCTGAGACCGGAAGGAAGGATCGATATCCTCCACTCCGCATCGAGAGAGGAGATCAACCGGTTTCATCAAAAGATCGGCGGGGTGATCAAAGAGGATTTCATCCCGGATGGATTAAGGATGACCGAACTCCTCCGGCTCGGAGGCTTTCAAAAGGTGGAAATCCGCGATCATCCCGACCACTATCGGGCCAGCGGCTGGAAACCTTAGCAAAAAATTACAACCAACTTCTTGACGGATCTACGAATCTGACTAAAATAGCCAGCCTGGGAAATGGAGTCGATTGTGAGCCAGGCATGCGATCTGTGGAAAAATGAGTTAGAGCGGAGAAAAAGGGCGAAGGTTAACAGCTTTTTCTTGGGACCGATTGTGGATAACTTTGTGGATAGTTGTGGATTCTCAAATTTCCGGTGGTTAAAATGAGAGAGGCGGCCGCAGCGATCTGGCAGAAGGTCTTGGATCGGATCAGGAGCCGTATCCCTCCGGAGAGCTTCCGGACCTGGTTTGCTACCACCAAAGGCCTTGAGATGAGGGATGGGACCCTGCTGGTCGAGGTTCCAACCGCCTTCCACATCGACTGGATTGCCAAGCATTATTCGGAGATGCTGGAGACGATCGTCCGATCGACCGTGGAGGAGGAGGTTCACATCGCCTTCAAGCCCCTCCATAAATCTGGAGGGGTGAGGCCGAAGAAGAAGGTCAAGCCGGTAATCATCACCCACGATGGGACCAAACTTCAGAAGCGCTATACCTTTGAGAATTTTGTGGTGGGGAAGTCGAATCAACTTGCCCATGCCGCGGCCTTGGCTGTGGCCGAGGCACCGGCTGAGGCCTACAACCCTCTCTTCATCTATGGCGGTGTCGGTCTGGGTAAGACCCATCTGATGCAGGCGATCGGTAACTTCATCATCGCCTCTGGATCGAAGGCCAAGGTCTACTATACCCCGGCGGAGAATATCTTTAATGAGCTGATTCATGCCATCCAGACCGATACCAGGATGAAGTTTAAGAAGAAGTACCGGAGTAAGGATGTTCTCCTCATCGATGACATCCAGTTTCTCCACGGCAAGGAGAGTCTTCAGGAGGAGATCTTCCATACCTTCAACTATCTCTATGACTCCGGTAGTCAGATCGTCATCTCCTCTGATCGTCCCCCTCGTGAGATCCCAACCTTGGAAGAGCGCTTAAAATCGAGATTTCAGGGTGGACTTGTCGTCGATATCCAGGCACCGGACCTTGAGACGAGAATTGCAATCCTCAATCGGAAGGCAGAACTGGAAGGGGCTGAGCTCCCCCAGTCGGTTGCCTACTACATCGCCAATCGGGTAAAATCTAATATCCGGGAGCTGGAGGGATGCCTGATAAGATTGCTTGCGGTCTCCTCCCTCTCCGGTCGAGAGATCGATGTTGACTTAGCCAAGGAGGTGCTCAAGGATCTGATCGGGGATGGGAGGACGGTAACCAAGGAGTTGATCCTGAGGAAGGTGGCCGAGCACTTCTCCCTTTCCACCGAGGAGATTAAGAGTCAATCCCGGGTCCAGGAACTCGCCTTAGCCCGACAGATCGCCATGTTTCTCATGAGACTCCTCCTCGGTATCTCTCTAAAAGAGATCGGTAATTTCTTCGGTGGTAAGGACCATTCCACAGTCATCCACGCCTGTGAGAAGATTGATAAGTTGAGAAGATCGGATCATGACTTCGATCAGAAGATTCAGTCGATAATCCTGGGGATAAAGAGTGGATAGGCTGTGGATCGGTTGTCGATTAGTTACCGGTTTTCCCGATAGGAGAAATAATCCACAAATATTTAAGAAGTTAATCTACCTTGGGTGGGAAAGAAATTACGCTCAATCAAACCTTTCTCATTTTTCCACATTTTCCACTGGCACATCTTCAACATCTAAATATATTTATTATGATGATGGTGTGGTTTAAAAGGAGGTCTGGGTATGGAACTTATCTTTGATCGTGACGAGCTGATATCAGCACTCAATTCGGTTATTCCCCTCATTCCACCGAAGAGTGCCTTCTCAATCCTGCAGAACATCTTGATCCGTATTGAATCGGGTAAGGTCATCATCGCCGGCTCGGATCTCGATGTCTTCATAGAGAAGACCTTAACGGCCGAGATCGCTCAGGGGGAGAAAGAGAAGGTTCTTTTGCCAGGCAAAAAACTATTGGCGATTGCTAAGGAGATCGAGGTCGATCGGATCAACTTGAGGATTGCGGAACAGGTGGCCACCGTCTTGGGGATTAGATCCAATTTTACCTTTCCCACCATCGATCCTGCTGAATATCCTGAGATCCCCAAATTCCCAGATGGTGCCTCATTTGAGATCAACTGGCCCGATCTCTGGAAATTGATTAAAGCAGTTTCATTTGTCGCCAGCAAAGACTATTCTAAAGGTGCGATGAGTGGCATACTCTTCACATCCTCAGGTGACGCCCTGAGAATCGTTACCACCGATGGAGTGAAACTTGGCTTTATTGAGAAACGGGAAAGGTTCGGTCCAGAGTTCAGTCTCATCATACCACCCAAGGCCTTCGATCTCATAAGTGGTTATAGTGGAATGGTCACCTTCGGCCTTGAGAGTGGTGATTCTCCCAAACTCTTCGGTATCAAGGGTGAGGATATCCAGATCACCGGCAGACTGATCCAGGGTCCTTTCCCTGCCTATGAGGGGGTGATACCAAAGGAGTTTGTTGGAGAGTTAAAGGTGAGCAAGAAGAATTTCGAGTCGACCTTAAGGAGGGTATCACTCTTCGCAAATACCACCACTAAGGCAGTATATCTTGATCTTGCTCCGGGACTGATCAACATGAATATCTCAACTCCAAATGTTGGTGCGGCCCGGGAGGAGATTGAGGCCGAATATGAGGGGGAAGAGCTGAAGATCGGTTTTAATGCCTCATTCATGATCGATATCCTCAGACATATCGATTCGGATCGGATCAAGATCGGCTTTACCTCTCCGGCATCAGCGATGAAGATTGAACCAGAAGAGAAGGGGGATATCGAGGTCTTCTATCTCCTTATGCCGGTAAGGATGGGATGATGAGAACCTTTACCATCATTCTAATCTTTGGCCTCATCACTACTGCCTATCCCATCGGGGTGGGAATCATCTTGGGAGAACCGACCGGGCTCAGTTTCAAAAGCTGGATTACCGAGATAAACGCAATCGACTTTGGCATCGGCTGGTCCTTCACTCGGGAGCGAATCCATCTGGTTGCCGATTATCTCTTCCATTTTCCGGAGTGGATCCAGGAGCCAAACTGGTACCCCTATCTCGGCCTTGGCGGTAGGCTGAAGATGAAGAGGACCAAGGAGGAGGAGTGGGAGTTCAATCTCGGGGCTCGATTTGGGATCGGTATCGAATATATCTATCAACGGTTTGGCTTCTTCGGTGAGCTCTATCCGGTTATGGATCTGGTCCCCGAGACCGATTTCGATCTCGAAGGTGGGATTGGGGCCCGTTTCTACTTTAGAAAGTAAGGTCGGTCTGAAGCCCGAAGACCCGGTTTGATAGTTTGAGATAGAATTTCATCCCGATTAATGGTTTCAGTCCGATGATAAGATAATACTCCTGACCTGATCCGGAGAGAACCAAGGTATTAAATCTTCCTGGAAGATCGGGTTGATAGATATAGATAGGTCCGGGAGCAGAATATCGGCCGTAGCCGAGGGTGAGACGGTAATAACGGTGGAAGATGGTGATCTCTACCCCTCCATAGAGACCGGTGGGTTCATCCGGATAGGTCCGATCCACAATCCGGAGCCTCAGCCTTAGCTTAGAGAGCCGATAGGTGAATCGGAAGGAAGCTCCCCGTTCATAGCTCGGGATGGAACCGAATCGATAGCGGAGTTCTAACTCCGAACGGAATGGTGGGAGGTGGTAGTTGAGGTATGGCCTCAGATCATAATACTCGCTCTCATCATCGATCCGATATCGATAGCAACTCCTTAGACCAATCCGATACTCGGATCTTATAAGCCCGATATTTGCGGTTAGAAGATCCCTTCCCGGTTCGACGATCCCACCATGGGGGGAGTAGAAATCTGGTGGGTAGTGGCTCCAGGTTCCGGAGAGACCGAGCTCACCGATTCGAGCGATAAAACCGCCGATGAGACCAAAGCTTCGGCCCGAGAAACCGCCTTCGAAGAAGAGCTCACCCAGGTGACCATAGCGGCGAAGATCGATGGCCCAGAGATTCAAATCCTCGCCATAGAAAGGGAGGGAATCTTCCGGATAGATCCCGGGTCGATATCGGAGCCGATAGCCCTTGATCCCGATAATATCGTCTCCGAGACCGAGTTGATAGCCAAGGCCATAGACAACCTCTCTTAGCCGATCCCGATTGGCCAAAGAGGCAGAATCGGTATGGAGACCTTGATAGTCAATCCCACGGATGGTATCGTTGCGAACCGATCCATCGAGCCGATAATTGGAATAGAAGCCGATAAACCCTCGATAGGAGAGGGCGACCCCGAAGAGGCCGTAATTCTCACCAACCCCTGGATAAGGGATGATACCCCGCCGGGGCGATTGGAAGTCATAGTCCCTGAGAAAGTCGAATGGTTCTGGCCCGAGGAGAAGACCTTCCCCCAGTTCCAGATGATAGCGGCCAATAGCGCCCGTAAGTCTTCCCTGCCTGATCAGGATACCACCGCCCAGATAGTCGAGGTAGGAGCGCTCATAGGGATCCTTCTCCGTGGTGAGGAAGAGCCGGATTTTCTCGCCTTGGAACTGGGTTCGGGTATAGAGTCGAGAATCGGATAAGGATTCTGGATTGAAGAGCTGATAACGGAGCCGGATATCGGAGTGGGACCTTTTGATCTCTTTCCCGATCCGGACAAAAGGTCTGAGCATTGCGATCCGGTCCCGGTCGAGACCGGCCTGCCTCAGATCCTCAAGGCTCTGATAGCTCCCCTTTCCTTCAACCAATCGGTAGGCCTCAACCGGCGAGATGAAAGGGATCAGAAGCCAGTCCTCGATCTTGGCCTGGTTGGGATCAATCGGATGCTGAGCAAGATACTCGAGCTGGGTGAGGTAGGAGGACTCCTCGATGGGCCGCTCCAACTCCAGCTCCTCAAGGGTGAGAAAGATGAATAGGAGGCTCATATCCTGATCCCGATCTGGTGGGAGAGGCCAAGGGTGGAGTGGATCGATCCCGTGTAATAGATCTCCGGTCTGGTAATAATGGAGAACCCAAATGAGAGCTCCCTCGGTTCGGTATTAAAACCGAGGGAGAGCGAGAGGGGCGGGGGGAGGGATAGGGTGAATCCGGAGTAGATGCTGAAATTGGTCCGATGGGTGAGTTTGAAATGAAATTGGGGGTTCTTTCCTACCCTGAGCTTGAGGTGGTATCCCGGGCGGATCTCATCGATTGGGGTGAGCCGGGGTCGGTTGAGATCGAGAGAGGAGAGTCGAACGGTGATGAGCTCATCGGTATAACCGAGACCGAGATCGATCCCGAGACCGAGATGGGAGTTGCCATCGTCAAACCGGTAGAGATGGGTGGCAATACCATAGCCGAGATCAAGCGGTTCGATAAGAGAGAAAGAGTAGGCAATCCTAAGCTGGTAGATCTGGAGGGGGCCGAGTCCAAAACCGGAGACCAAGAAACGGAAGCCCCTTCCATAGAGAGAGAGCTTGCTACCGGAGAGCTCTTTGAGCAGAAAGCGATTCTCAATGAGAAGGCCGATCCGCCACCTTCCATCTCCGGCAACCGGATCGGCTGGTGCGATCGAATCAGTAATCGGGAGGAGGAAGAGGAGGATGATCACGCCTTCTTCTTAACCTTCAGGACCATCCCCTCCTTCATCTCCACAACGATGACCTTTTCGCCTGGTTTGATCACCTCATCACTTTCTGCCTGCCACAATTCACCGTGGACCAGGACGGTTCCGGTCGGCCGGATCCTGGTTTTGGCTACTCCGATCAGGCCGACCATCCCTTCTCTACCGGTCTGGGGCTTCCTGAACTGGGCCTTGATCCCAAGACCAACAATAAGTAGAAAGAAGAGGCCGGTGACAACAGTGGCAAAGATGATAAGGGATATTGAGGTCCTAAGATAGGGGACATCGGATTCGAAGAGCATAATCGAACCGAGGACAAAGGCGATGATTCCACCAACGGTGAGGAGACCATGGGAGGTGATCTGAAGTTCTAAGATAAAGAGGATCGCGGCCAGGATAATCAGGGCAACACCCGCATAGTTGATCGGCAGGAGGCGTGAGGCATAGAAGAAGAGGATGAAGGCGATGGCACCGACTACACCGGGAAAGATCGCTCCGGGATTCTGTAGCTCGAAGAAGATACCATAAATCCCGATCAAAAGCAGGAAGTAGACAATACCGGGATTGGTAAGAATGAGGAGGAATTTGTGCTTTACCGACATCGGAATTCTATGGATCGGTTCATCCCTGGTGGTGATGCGTTTTTTCTCATTATCGACCTTCACCTCATACCCATCAAGCTTCTCAATCAGATCTGTTTCACTTCCAGCCAGAAGATCGACTGCGCCGATCTTAACCGCTTCTCGAGCCGGGGTGGAGATGCTCTTGCGGACGATATCTTCAGCCCACCTCCGGTTCCTCCCCCTCCGGTCGGCAAGGGATATCGCATAAGCGGCAGCATCGTTGGTCACCTTCTCGAGCATGATCGAATCGATCTTCTCACCAAACATCTGGACCGGGTGGGCGGCCCCAGCATTGGTCCCCGGTGCCATAGCCGCAATATGAGAGGCAAGGAGGATGAGGGCACCGGCTGATGCCGCCCGAGCTCCAGAGGGGTAGACATAGACACAGACCGGGACTTGAGCATTTAGAATCGCCTGGATGATCTCCCGCATTGACTGATCATCTCCACCCGGGGTATCCAGTTCGATAATGAGACAGCTACCGTCCTGGGCCAGCTCGATCGCTCCGGTGAGATAGTCGGCAGCAACCGGTCCGATCGGCCCTTTGAACCGGGCGATAAAGATGGTGGTAAAGATGAGAATTGTCGGCATCAAAGAATAATAGTGATTCCGCTCCCGGATTCAAGTTCCTTAGATGAAGGGATCGGAAAAAAGATTATATGAGGTGATCTCAGAAAGCGGTTTTCTCGGTCTTGCTTCTATACCACCGATCCCTTTCTCATTGGACGGCTGTTCGGGATAACCGAGGGCAACCAAGACCCCGATCCGATACCCTCTCGGGATGGCGAGGATTTTTCTTATCCTTGACTCATTAAACCAGCCAATCCAGCAAGATCCGATCCCGAGGTCGGTGGCCCGAAGGACGAGATGATCGGTGGCAATGGCGAGGTCGATCAGATGGTTGTCATGGCCGAAGAGACCGGCTAAGTGGTGGGTGATCCGCTTCCTATAACAGCAGACGATAATAGCTGCGGCATCTCTGGCCCAGGATATAATCGATCTCGTCCCGATCGGGGCCGAGGATGCGATTCTCTCGATCAGGTCGGATCGGTCGACGACGATAAAATGCCAGGGCTGGGAGTTGGAGGATGAGGGGGCCAAACGGGCCGCATCGAGGATCTCGATCAGGATCTCCTTGGGGATCGGTCGGGCCTGGAACCTCCGGACACTCCGCCGCCAGGCAATTACCCGCTTCAGTTCCATGGATGGTCGGTTGTAATCATAAAGATAAGAATCACGGGACTTTTCATAACCACCTCCTCTTTTGGTCAATTGTTCGGAAGGTCAAGCATGAACTTACCCGGCCCCGACTAAACGGGGCCGGGTAGATCTAACTACTTGCCCAAGACAAAGATATCTCCACTCTCCTCGATGATGTAGGCGCGAGAGCCATCCTTGTTGAAGACAAGCTCATTGAATGATCCGGCCTGAGGAAATTGGAGCTTTTCTACCAGAGTAGGATCGGTCGGATCAGAGACATCATAGATATCGATATAGTTGCTCCCACCATCAGTAATATAAAGATAGTTCTCATCTGGGGTGAGCTTCAGCCCTTCGGCGGAGATGTCGGGATCGAACTTCTTAACCACGGTGAAAGTGTTGAGATCGACGACATAGATGCTGTCACCGGTGACAAAGGCATAGCGATCATCACCGGTGATGACCAGACGGTGAGGAGCATAGCCGACTCCGATCTGTCTGGTTACAGTGAGGGTGGCGGGGTCAATTTCATAGAGCGAATCTTCTTCCCCCACCGCATAGAGTCTGGTCCCGGCGTGATTGAGATCGACATCGGCGATCCAGCTCATATGGAGACTGTCGATCGGGGATCCACTGGCAAGATCGATCCTGGTGATATAGCCGTCATCTACCGTTGCCATGTGAGCTGCATAGACATAGTCCTTACCCAGAGCGATGCCCGGGCCATCCGGCCCCTGCTTAACCGGAGGAGAACCGGAGGGATAACCCATCATCCTGATCTGGCGATAGCTTGAGGTCGAGAGTTCGATGAGGCCGGAACTGTCCATATCCCAGACCCCGCAGAAGTAGGCATGGTTGCCATCGGCGGAGATCCGGAGTTCACCCAGGTCATTACCGGGATTCGTCGTTGTGATCTCATGGGTAATCTGATTGGTGGCGGTGGCGATCACCGTGACGATGGTATCGGTCTGGCCCCAGTAACCGACCCATAACTCGGAGCCATCCGGTGTGATATCGATCGTCGCCGGGTATTCACCGGGGAGCTGGATGGTGGTGATGAGATTTCTGGGATAGGCGCTGCCCTGGACGATGAATGAGTCTGGATCGGAGAAGTCTCCCTTCTCTCCATTCTCATCGATGGAGGAGACCCGCCAGTAATACTTTAATGTATCGAGATTCGTGACCGTATGGGTGGTCTCGTCCACCTCGGCCGAGATGATCGGATTCTCAAAGGCGGTAGTGGTGTCGATCTCAATCGCATAGCCTTTGGCATTCTCGACCGATGTCCAGATAAAGGTCACCGGCAATGAGACCGTCTCTCCACCGGTGGGATCTAAGAGCTCGGGGATGCCGATCCCCTTGCCACAGGAGGTGGCAATAATAAAAAGAGGGATCAGCCATTTCGGGTATTTACTCATCGCACCTCCTAAGGAAGCTTAAGCAATCCTAACCCGGTCGGTAGATTCTGTCAAGGATTGACAAAGAACCCCATTTCGCTATCCTTAATTCTGGAGGTAAGTTTGAATCCGATCGATGATATCTTCCATATCTTCGATGAGTTGGTGATCGGTACACCAACCCCGGCAGCGGTCCGCTGGACACCGAAGGCGGATATCTATCTCACCGAAGAGGATCTCATCATCGAGATCGAGCTACCCGGGGTGAACAAAGCCGACCTCTCGGTCTCCCTCTCTCGAAATGGCCTCTATATTGAGGGGATAAGACATCGCCCGGCCCGCTCCCGCCGGGGGATCAGCTTCTATAACTTAGAGATCGATTATGGCCCATTTGAAAGGAGGATCTATTTCCCGTGTCCGGTTGATCCCCATCGGATGACCGCAACCTTTGAACAGGGAGTTCTCACTATCGAACTGAAGCGGATCCGACCGGTGGAGTATGAGATTCCAATCGAGGAGGGGTGATGGCTGAAGAGAAACCGACCATACCAAAGGAACTGGGTGTGCTTACCATCAGGGGTGGGGTTATCTTCCCGGGCCATGTCACCCCGATCGTCGTCCAGACCCCGAGGTTGATAAAACTCATCGACGATGCCTTAGCCGGTGAGAAGATCGTGGTGGCAGTGGCCCAGAGGAATCAGGAGACCGAGGATCCGAAACCAGATGAACTCTACCGGATCGCCACCGCCACTCAGATTTTGAGGATGCTCCGGTTTCCCGATGGTTCGATCCGGCTCCTGGTTCAGGGGATAAAACGGGTCCGGATCAAAAAGTTTATCAAGGAAGAGCCCTATCTCGTTGCCGAGGTTGAGGAGATCAGCGAGTCCTACCGCAAGTCGATGGCCTTAGAGGCGAATATGAGAAATGTCATCGCCATGTTCCAGCAGTTGGTATCGATTGCCCCCTATCTCCCGGATGAGCTCTCGACCGTGGTTATGAATATCGATGATCCCAGCAAGCTGGCCGACTTTGTCGCCACCTATACCAACTTCGAGATCGGTGATAAACAGATGATTCTGGAGACGATCGATCCCAAGGAGAGGTTGGAGCGGATCATCCCTCTTCTTTCCAAGGAGATCTCGATTTTAGAGCTGGGTGCCAAGATCCGCTCCCAGGTCAAGAGCGAACTGGACAAGGGGCAGAGGGAGTTCTACCTCCGGGAGCAGCTCAAGGCGATCCAGAAGGAGCTGGGGGAGTATGATGAACGGACCGCCGAGATCAATGAGCTCAAGGAAAAAGTGGCTGCGGCCGGGATGCCGGAAGGGGTGGAGAAGGTAGCCCTAAAGGAGATCGATCGCCTGGCCAAGATCCCGGTCCAGGCGGCTGAGTATACCGTGGTCAGGACCTATCTCGACTGGCTTATCAATCTCCCCTGGTCCAGGTCGACCAAAGACAATCTCGACATCCGGAGGGCAAAGCGGATCCTCGATGAGGACCATTACGATCTCAAGAGGGTGAAGGAGCGGATCTTAGAGTTCCTTGCGGTCCGGAAGCTGAAACCGGATTCCAAAGGACCGATCCTCTGTTTTGTCGGTCCTCCAGGTGTCGGTAAGACCTCCTTGGGTCGATCGATTGCCCGGGCCTTAGGAAGGAAGTTCGTCCGGATCTCCTTGGGAGGGGTAAGGGATGAGGCCGAGATCAGGGGCCATCGGAGGACTTATGTCGGTGCCCTCCCCGGTAGGATCATCCAGGGGATAAAGACGGCGGGTACCAACAATCCGATCTTCATGATCGATGAGATCGATAAGATCGGCGCCGATTTTAGAGGCGATCCCTCGGCCGCTCTGCTTGAGGTCCTGGATCCGGAGCAGAATTTTGCCTTCTCCGACCACTACCTTGAGGTCCCATTTGATCTCTCCAGGGTTATGTTCATCGCCACCGCCAACATTACCGACACAATTATCCCGGCACTCCGGGATCGGATGGAGATCATCCACCTCCCCGGCTACATCTTGGAGGAGAAGCTGGAGATCGCCAAACGGTTCCTGATCCCGAGACAGAGGGAGGAGAACGGCCTTAAGGATTTTCCGGTTGAGATCACCGAGGATGCGATCAAAACGATCATCACCCAGTATACCATGGAAGCCGGGGTAAGAAACTTAGAGCGGGCGATCGGTGCGATCATGAGGAAGATCGCCACCCAGATCGCCCAGAATCGGAAGGTCAAGAAGAAGGTGGAGAAGGCCGATATCGTTCGCTATCTTGGACCACCCAGCTTCTACTCGGAACTGGCCGCGAGGAAAGGGGAAGTGGGCGTTGCGACCGGACTGGCCTGGACCCCGACTGGAGGTGAGATCCTCTTCATCGAATCGATCCGGATGCCTGGCAAGGGTAGGTTTCAGCTTACCGGCTCTTTGGGTGATGTGATGAAGGAGTCGGCCCAGGCGGCACTATCTTATATCCGCTCTAAAGCAGAGCAATTTGGGATCAACCATGACTTCTTTGATAAGAGCGATATCCACATCCATGTGCCGAAGGGCGCGATCCCAAAGGACGGCCCTTCCGCCGGTCTTACGATCGCCCTCTCCCTCCTCTCCCTACTGCGTAATCAGCCGATCGATCCCAAGATCGCATCGACTGGAGAATTAACCCTCACCGGAAGGGTCCTTCCAGTGGGAGGGGTTAGGGAGAAGGTGATTGCGGCCAAGCGGGCTGGAATCAACCGGATCATCATGCCCGAGGTTAATCAGAAGGATCTGATGGAGATTCCTGCCCACATCCGAAAAGGACTCAAATTCTACTTCGTAAAGAGGATCGACGAGGCGGCAAGGATTATCTTCCGGAGGAAACGATCGTCCTGATTATTCTCATCGCCTTTCGATTCAGCCATTTCGAGAAATGGGTTGATGGTAAGAGGTGGCTTTCGATCATCTATTCGATCGATCGGGATGAGCTCCATTTTATTAAAGATGGAGAGTGGCGGGCCTCCTATGAGATTGAGCTCACCTTCCAGGATGGCAGGGATCGACTTGGTGGTGACTTCTGGCAGAAGACGGTCCGGGGAACATTGAGGACCTATTATGACTCGATTGCCCTCCCCATCCCCCCTCGGGCCTCCGGATTCCAGATCGTGGTACTGGCGGAGAAGATGGGCCGGATCTTTTCCGCCCAGCGCCGAGTAAATCCTTCTCTTCTTTTGGAGAGAATCAGGTTTGAGAAGGATGGGAAGGTAGTGGCTGGAGAGTTCAACATCACCGACACGGTCCTGCTTATCTTCGCCATCCGTACCCGGCTCGACTCCCTAAGCTACGCCATCGTTCGGGATGGAAGGACCTTGAGAAGGGAGAGCTCTCACCCGGTTAACCCCGGTATCGATACCATCCTGCTCCCCCTAAGTGAGCTTAAAGAGGGTGATTATGAGCTTCGGCTCACTGCCTTCGGTTATGATCGGGAGGAAGATATCCTCAAATTTCACCTAACCGTCCCTTTCTATTTTTCAGATGCTAAGTATAATGAAGCGGTGGATCAACTGATGTATATCGCCACCCCCGAGGAACTGAGCCGGATGAAGAAGATAAGGGATCCCAAGAAGCGACGCCAGGCCTATGAAGAGTTCTGGAAGAGTCGTGATCCGACACCGGGCACCGAGGAGAATGAGCTGAAGGAGGAGTATCTCGCCCGGATTAGATATGCGGAGGAGAATTTCAAGATGGGCGATCTCGGTTGGCGGAGCGATCGGGGGAAGATCTATATCAAATATGGTCCACCCGATGAGATCGAAAGCCATCCCTTTGAGGCAGCAACCCGGGCCTATGAGATCTGGTATTATTATAATCGGAATCTGAAGTTCATCTTCATCGACCGTTACGGTTTCGGAAGGTATGAGCTACTCTATCCCGAAGGGAGTGGGATATGATCATTCTTCTTTTCAGTTTCTTCGTCGATTATGCCGCCTTCCCCTACCGGGGTCGGGTTTATCGGACCGAGATCTACTATCAGATCCCCTACCATGAGCTCATCTACCGGAATGTTGGTGATGAGCTGGTTTCTCGCTACCAGGTAATCTTTGAGATAAAGGGATCTGATCTTCTGCTTGCCGATACCCTGACAAAGAAGGCGGTGATTCGATCGTTCCGTCAGGCTAAGGAGCGTGATCTCAGTTTTGTCGATCAACATAACTATATCCTCCTTCCTGGAGAATACCAGTATCAGGTGACCATTATCTGTTCCACTAAGGTTGAAGCCAGAGGCGGTAAGATCCACTTAGCTCCGATCGACAGGGAACATCTCACCATTTCTGATCTGGAACTGGCAATAAAGGCCGAGGCCGATACTGCTCAAACCCCGTTCACCAAATTCGGCCTGGTGGTGGTCCCGAACCCCTCTTCAAGATTCGGGGGAAGATGGCGGGTCATCTTTCCCTACTTCGAACTATACAATCTCAAGCCGGACGGTAGCTATTACCGGGCAACCTTTGAGATACTTGATAGCACCAATCGGTCGATTAAGATCCTTCATAAAAAGGCTGAAAAGCTCTTTTCCGCTCAGAATGAGGTGATCGGGATCGATCTTGCCGGTTTGAAGGCGGGGAGCTATACTCTAAAGGTAACCGTCTACGACTCAACCAAAGGAGAGAAGGTGAGCCGTTCCCGTCCCTTCCAGATCGTTGGTGGTAAGGGGATCAGGGTGAGCGGGCGATATGACGAGCTCATCAAGGTCCTACTCGGGACCAGAGAATACGAACGTTATCGGAAGATGGACCTTGTAAAAAGGAAGGCCTATATCGATAAGTTTAAGAGATCCGATCTCTTCCAAAACTACCAGAGGAGAGTCTCTTATGCCAACGAGCACTTTCAGGCCGGGACAAAGGCGGGCTGGAAGACCGACCGAGGGCGGATCTATATCAAATATGGCCCACCCGATGAGACGGTGAGTAAAACTTTTGAGGAGAAGTTGAAGCCGATCCAGCACTGGGTTTATTATGCGAGTGGACTCCATTTCATCTTCATGGATCTCTACGGAGATGGCGACTATCGTCTGGTCTGGTCCAACTCTAAGGATGATCCCGGTTTTCCGGACTGGGATCGCTATCTGCCCGAATGGGTAATTGAGGAGTACTGATATGGATGAGAGATTGGTCACCCTTTTTGATGAGATCAGAGGGTATCTGAAGGAGATCTGCGATAAGCTCGGTGCGATTGAGAACAAGATCGACCGGGCGATTACGGTAACGGAGAGGAAAGAGAGGATCGCCGTCTTTGTCGATTCTCAGAATCTTTACTATTCGGTTAAGGCGATCTATGGAGGCAAGGTCGATTATAATAAACTCCTCTATAAGATCAGAGGCGATCGGATTCTGGTCAAGGCGATCAGTTATGTAGTCCACCCTCCAGAGGGCGATGTCCGACCATTTGTCGCCTCCTTGGAGAAGATCGGCTATGAGGTGCGGTTGAAAGAGATCAGGATCAGGGGTGACGGTTCAGCCAAGGCCAACTGGGATATGGGGATCGCCCTTGATATCCTCGGGATTCTGGATAAGGTTGATACCGTGGTGCTCGTTTCCGGTGATGGTGATTTTGTTCCCCTCCTCTCCTACATCCGTGACAAAGGGAAGACGGTAGAGGTCTACAGTTTCGAGGCCTCCACCGCCTATGATCTGAGGGAGACTGCGGACCGTTATGTCCCCTTAGACGAATCGGTCATCCTCGACTATCGATGAAGCGGAATCTCCCACTTCTCATCTGCTTTGTCTCCGGGACTGTGATGGTGGTCCAGTTCTTTATCCCCCATCCGGTCTCCCGTGATCTTTATACGATCTCATCGAAATGGTTCATCGTCGTCTCCGCTTTTGCCTTGGTGCTTGCGGTCGGCAACCTCATCCGTTCCCACTATAACAAACTCAAGCGGAGATTGGAGGGCTGGCCCTATTCGATCGTCACCCTTGCCTCACTTGGAGTTATGGCGGTAATCGGGTTGTTCTTCGGGGTCAAGGCCGATTCTACCTTCCAGAAGATCTATCTCAATATCCAGGCCCCCTTGGGGGCAACGATGTTCTCACTCCTTGCCTTCTTCATGGCCTCGGCCGCCTATCGGGCCTTTCGGGCCCGGAGCTTGGAGGCGACCCTACTACTGGTTGCCGCTTTTGTTGTGATGCTGGGTGTTACCTCCTTGGGTAGCTTTATCCATGATAAGGTCCCCGATTTTGCTGAGTGGGTGCTCAAGGTCCCCAATCTTGCCGCCCAACGGGGGATCCTCTTCGGCATCGCCTTCGGGGCGATCGCCACCGCCCTTAAGATCATCCTCGGGATCGAACGGGGTTATCTGGGTGGGGGATCATGAGTATCTTTGAGCGGCTCACCAAGATCGATCGGAGGATTATCTATTTCGTCCTGGGATTGGCCATCCTCCTCCCCCTGCTCAAGCCGTGGGGGATTCCGGTCAATGTGATGGATCGATCTCGGGATCTCTTTACCTTTATCGAGGACTCGACTCGGGGTCGGGCAGTAATGATCTCCTTCGATTATGATCCCCAGGTGATGCCCGAGGTTCACCCGATGGCCTATGCCTTGGTCCACCACCTCTTCGCCCTCCGGCGGAAGGTGATCGGCCTCTGTCTCAATGTCCAGGGAACCGGGATGGCCGTTGATGTCTTCAATCGGATCGCGGCCGAGTATAATGAACGGGCACGGAGTCGTGAGGATAGCATCATCTACGGTCGCGACTATGTCTTCTTGGGATGGAAGTCGGGATATGTTGCGGTGATCCTGGGGATGGGGGAGAGTATCAAGGGGGTCTATCCCAAGGATTATTATGGTAATCCGATCGACGAACTCGAGGTGATGGAGGGGATCAAAAATTATCGGCAGATCGGCCTCTGTATCTCCCTCTCTGGAGCAGCATTTCCAGACACCTGGGTTGCCTATGCGGGATCAAGATACGGCCTCAGGGTTGGGGCCGGGGTAACAGCGGTGATGGGGGCAAGCTATTACCCTTATCTCCAGACCAGACAGCTGGTGGGGATGTTGGCTGGTCTGAAAGGGGCGGCCGAGTATGAGACCCTCCTGGATGAGCACAATATTCCGATTAAGAAGAAGACCGCGGCACCGGGAATGGATGCCCAGAATCTCGCCCATCTGGTTATGATCGTCTTCATCGTTATCGGTAATATCGGTTACTTCTATCTGAGGCGGAGATGATCATCAATCCCTGGAATATTGCCGCTGCCCTCCTTACCCTCTTCATCCTCTCCTTCCTCTATAAGGATAATCCCCTTTTCCGTTTTGCCGAACATCTCTATGTTGGGATCTCAAATGGCTATCTCATTGCCATCACCTGGCATAATGCCCTGAGGCCCAACCTCTTCGACCCCTTGGGTCGTGGCCAGTATATCTTCCTCATCCCGATGGTCCTGGGCCTTCTATACTTCACGATGTTTGTCAAAAGGATCTCCTGGCTGGCCCGGCTCCCGATAGCCTTTCTGATCGGTTGGGGAGCCGGGGTTTCGATCCCGGCCTATTTCCAGGCCAATATCCTGAAACAACTCCATGGGACGATCCTCACCCCCCAGAGTTTTCAGCCCCAGGTAAGTTCGGGTATCTGGGCAACCATCATCCTGATCGGGGTCGTTGCCACACTCACCTACTTCTTCTTCTCGACGGAACATAAAGGGGCGATCGGTCGTGTCTCACGGCTCGGGATCATCTTCATCATGATCGGTTTTGGAGCATCATTCGGGTATACGGTGATGGCGCGGGTGAGCCTCTTTATCGGAAGATTGAAGTTTCTGATCGAATTCTTCCGCGCCCTATTCTGATCCCCTTCGATGGCGCTGATTCTGATCCTGCCGGTTATTACCCTCTTCCCCTACCGGGCCGACCATCTCTTCTCAGATGGAACCAATCTCTACCTCACTTATGATCAACGACTCTACGAGTCGGAATCGGAAAGCCTCGACTTTCGTCCCCTTCTCCTCTCCCTACCAACCGGATTTCGGATCCGCTATCTCGATGGTGATCGATTTTTCCTCTATCTTGGAGATGGCCGGAGGGTATATCGGGTGAGGAGGAGCGACCTCTCCCTAAGGCTCTATCGGGAAGGGGAGGGTATTGTCGATCTCAGTTGTGATGATGAGGGGAGGGTGATGACCGTCGTTGATTGGGGCGAGAGGGTCCTGCTCGATGGTCGGTCAATCCTTCCCGGAATCGGACGGATCGTTGGGTGTGGCTATGAGGATGGGTTCTATCTCTACGATCGGAAACGGATCATCTTTTTAAACCCACTCTTTGAGGTCGATTCGGTGATTCCTCTGCCGGAACCGAATCTTAGGGTAATCAAATCGGATACCATCTTTGCCTATGATGAGGAGCATCTCTATAAGTATTATGAAGGAAGCTGGCATCGGCTGTCCCTCCCGGTTACGATCCAATCCCTCCTTCCGGTAAGGAAGGGCTTGCTCGTCATAGATGATAATTCTCATCTCCGTCTTCTCACTGATTGAGACCGGACTCGACTCGATCTACTATCGCTATCTTCCGATCGATACCAACATTTATGAACGGGAGCTCGAGATAACATCGGGTGGGGAGATGGTGATGGCGGGAACCAAATCCTTCACCATCTCCTATGGTCGGGATGGCCTTATCTTCGATCAGGGGATGTGGGTAAATTTTCGTGGTCAGACAAAGGACGTGATGATCGAGGGATCGATCGCCGATGAGGAAGGGAAGGGGGAGATTACCAGACCACTGTTTGAGGTTGAAAATACCAGGTTGGGCTTCCAGGCACCTTGGGGGAGTGGCGATTTTGGGGATCTCTACTTTCCTCATCATCTTTTGGTGGGTGATCACAATCAGGCCGGGATTGGAGGCCGATTGAGAGTGGGACCGATTGAAGGGGGATTATCGGTTGCCCGGGGCCACTATCGCTACAAAAGGATCAAGGCCGAGGCCCATCAGGGACCCTATTCGATCGATCCCGAAGGGATCATACCCGGTAGTGAGACGGTCTATTTTGATGGGATCCCGCTTGAGAAAGGGGTTGACTATCTGATTGATTATGAGAATGGTGAGATCACCTTCACCCCAAAACGGCCGGTGACCCCAATAAATCGGATCGAGATCCAGTATCTCTCTGGGGATTTGAAGTTTCTGAAACTATCTGGCTTTGGAGGGGTAGACCATGGTAAGCATCGGATTGGATTCATCACCGAGGTGGAGAATAAGGACCGGCCGATCGGGATCGATCTCGATCCCCAAGATATTGAACTTCTGGAAAGGAGTGGTGATACCCTGATCTGGATCGATGGGGGAGATACCCTGACTGGAGGAGACTATCATAAGGTTGGTGATCACTACGAGTTTGCCGGTTTTGGAAAAGGTGATTATCGGGTCCGGTTTACTTATGTTGGTGAAGGAAAAGGCGATTACCGCTATGATGAGGAGATCCACGCCTACCGCTGGGTGGAAAGTGGTGGCGACTATGTGGCGAAGGTGAAGATCAGACCCCCAGCTCGGGAAGGGCTCATCTATTATCGGACCGACCAGGGGTTTGGGCCGATCCACCTCGCCCTCGAGCCCTCGCTCTCTTTCACCGATGGTAACCTCTATTCCAACCGCGATCCAAAGAGGACCGGATTCGGTATCGGCGGGAGGGTTGAATCTGGAATCTTCTTTGCCAATTTCTTGACTCGTGATGAAAATTACCATTTTCCTCTCCGCTACGATTACGATCTTATCTATCGATGGGGGATGGACAGTCTTGAGGAGGTGAGGAGCCGTTACGAGGCCGGGATCAGGTTCCAAACCGGAGGGTGTGAGATCATCGGCTCCGGTGGAATCCTCAACCGCCGCTGGCCCCGGGGGATGGTGAGGATCAACTCTGCCTACGGCACTCTATCCTATACCCGTTTCCTGAATCGGTACCGATTCCTAAGTAAGCTGGAATATCCCTTGGGACTCCTTACCCCTGGGATGGAGCTTTTAACCGAGGATGAGCGGAGGATCATCGGGTTTGGTATCAGAAGAGGGGAGATCGCCAAGCTCGGATATCGGCTTATGACCGACACATTGGGTAATGGTCGGGAGATCTCCTTCCTCCTCTCCCCGCAGTTCGGTCCCTTTCGCCCGGAGCTGACTCTCTTCCGAAACCGGTGGGAAGCGAGAAGCTGGGACCTTCTTTCTATTGGAGGGGAGCTCATCCGGCCCATCTATCTTTCGACCAGATTTGCGATGAATTATGAATTGAGGCGGAGATATGATGAGTATTATATGAAGGTAAAGCCGGGTGAGGGCAACTACCGGCTTGATACCCTAACCGGGCGATATATCTATGATCCGAGAGGCGACTATATCCGGAAGATCCACTATCTCGATCGGTATGATATCTCCCGATGTTATTCGCTAAGGGTCTATCTCCACCATGAGATGGTCAGTCTCGACCTTCTCGGCACCCGGGATGACCTCGATTCCGATCTCAAATTAACCGGAGATATGACCTACCCGGGAGAGGTGGTAGAACCCAGCCTCAATTTCTCCTATCACCAACGGGAGGATCGTAATACCAACTTCGATGGCTCGGAACTAGATCTTGAGACTGGAGTTCATCGCTATCTTACCGAGGCCAGAAAGGTCGGTCCGTTTCTCCGCTTCTACCGATCCTTTGAGACCGAAGATGGTGCGATCATCCAGGAGATAATAAAGTGGGGAGGGAAGCTCAAGGCCGCAATCTATGGGAGGGTTGGCCTGGATTGCTACATCGGTTATGATCGGATCTGGGCCGAGAGTCCGGCTTATTTTCCCGAAATAGGTGAGATTGTCCTCGACAATCCAATGCTGGGGACCGATCTCACGCTGTCTTTGAAGAATTATCGACTGGATGGTGGTTTAGAACTCTCTTATATCTATGCCCCTCTCATCATGGGTTTTTTCGCCCTCAGCTATCCTCCAGGACTTTCGGCCAACTATCGGATCGGGATGGAAAGGAAGCTGGGTGAGAACTCGACGGTCGGGGTTACCTACCAGGGTTCTCACCACCCGGAGCTCGGACCAGACTATCAGTTTGGTTTTGCTACCAGAATCAGGTTTTAAGGGCCATATTGACATCAGCTAAGGATTGGATAGAATAGGACAAAAGGAGGAACGATGCAGAAGACCTGGTGGATTCTACTGCTGGCCTTGGTTGTTGTGGGATGCGCCTCGAGTCCGCTACTCGAAGGGATCAAGATCTATCGGCGTGAGTGGTATGAGAAACATGATCCCGAGGTGCTGATGAAGTGGCGGGAACTCGCAGAAAAGGAGGTAACACAGCGTCCCCAGAGTGCCATGGGATGGTTCTATTTTGGTGAGGCCTATATCAATCTTGGAGAACAGAAATCAAACGTAGATACAATGATCAAAGGGGCAAAGTTGGTCAATAAGGCATTCCAGACTGACTCGATCAAGGTCTTAAAGCATCTCCGTCAGCATGGTGAGGCCTATTGGTCGATCTTCCGCCGATTTACCAATCAGATGATCGAGCGTGAAGACTATCGGATGGCCAAGGCGTTTCTCCATATCGCATTTAAGATCATCCCGGATCGGGCCGAGAACTACACAATGCAGGGATTGATTGCCCTGGAGGATGGTGATACCTCTCAGGCGGTCCTCTCCTATCAGAAGGCGATCGAGCTCAATCCTCAGGATCCCTATCCCTATGGTTATCTGGGTCGGATCTATAGCCTGAGGGGAGAGACCGACTCTGCTTTCCGTTACTATGCCATCACCGATAGCCTTATGGAAGCGCGGGTGGATTCGATGGTGACGATGATTGTGCCGGATCGTCCCTTAGAAGAGACGAGGGATCCGGTGGTTAAGGCATCGATTCTGGTAGAAGAGAAGAGAGATGAGGAGGCGAAAAAGCTCCTTAAGCCATTCGGGATTGAGAACCTCAAGGCGAGAAAAAAACTTCTTAAGCGCCTAACCGACATCCGTTACGATCTTGCCAATCTCATCTTCCAGATGGGGGTTGATGAATTCAAACAGAAGAACTACCAGGAGGCCTTAACCCGTTTTGAAAAGGTTGTGAAGATTCAGCCCAAGCATCAGGGAGCCTGGTTCCAGGGTGGGATCTGCAAATATCAGCTGAAGGATTATTCCGGGGCAGAAGCCAACTTCCGATATCTCACCATACTCCGAGATGATGATTTCCGCTACTGGTTCTACTTGGGAGCATCGATTGCTCAACAGGAGCGTTATCGGGATGCAATTGAACCATTTGAAAGGGCCGCCGAGTTGAACCCCAAGAATCCCGATACCTATCGAAACTTGGCCCTCATCTACTCTAAGATCGGTGAGAAGAAGAAGGCGGTGGAATATTATAAGAAGGCCCAGGAGGTTGAGAAGGGGGGCAAATGAGTCAGAGAGCTAAGGAGCGAATCCTCGACATCTTGATCCTTTTGGCGGCACTGGGGTTGGCGGTAATCCTCATCTATCCTCAATACAAGATGGCCCAGCCGACTCGAGTCCGAATTCTCATCGACCGGTCTGTTTTAAGCCTTCCCGTCTTCGCCGCAGAGGCTCAGGGTCTGTTTAAGGAGTATAAGCTGATTCCGGAGATCGTTACCGTAGAGGATCCAGCCAAGCGGAGGGATGCCCTCTATCGGGGTGAGTGCGCCTTTACCTTTCTCCCCTGGGCGATGATTCTTGACGAAGGGCATCCGGTTAAGGTTATCGGTTCGGCTGAAACCAGATTGCTCAGACCTGCTGAGGCCCTGCTCGCCCTCCCCAAAAGTAAGATAAAGAGGCTGCGGGATCTCAATCGGAAGAAGATCGGTCTTTTGGCTGAGACCGAAGGCTACTTTGAGGAGTTGAAGCAACACTTCCCGCTCGCGATCAAAAGGATAACCGAGGTTGTGATCGAGCCAGAGGAGATTACCACCCTCTTCTCGCGCCGGCGGGTAGATTGTCTCTTCCTCTTCGAGCCTTATCGGAGCTTGGCAGTCGCACAAGGAGCAAGGGTAATCCAGGATGCCCCCCTTGCCTTCTTTATCCAAAGGGGATATCCGGTGGCCGGGTATCTCATCAACCGGGATTTCATCGCCAAGGATCGGATTGGTGCCCAGCGGTTGAGGAATGCGATCGATGCCGCCTTCCGCTATATCATTCGGAATCGTGCTGATGCCAAGCGACTTCTCTATGATCGTTTGAACATCGAGGGTGATCCCGCTAATGTCGCACTGGTAGAATTTCAGCGGATGCGCGAGCTCAATGAGGATGCGATAAGATCTTACGCCCAGAGGTTCGGTCTTCCCGTTAATATTGATAGTATTATTGCCCGGCCGATCGATTTTGAGAGGTGACGGTCGTGCTAGGCGGGGTGTTAGCGGTACCCTGTATCCGAAACCCGCTTATGCGGAGCCGAATACCTCCTGAGCCTCCCACCTGTAGTATGGGGTTGATGGTCTGGGATGGTGAAGGTTGGGTCCTCCAAAGGTACTGTTCACGAATCCGCCAGGTCCGGAAGGAAGCAACGGTAAGTGAAAAAAGGCCGGTTGGAGGGGCGCCTGACCGGAGTCTCAGCCATCGACCACCGCTGGAGGTGGGTTGCGAGGGTGGTTGCACGGCCGTCTATCGGTTATGAGACATCTTCCCCTGGCATTAAAGTATCGACCCAAGACTTTTGATGAGATCGTCGATCAGGATTATATCAAGCGAATCTTGAAGAACCAGGTTGAGCACGGCCTCGCCTTCCCCGCCTTCATCTTCGCCGGTCCGCGCGGAATCGGAAAGACAACTACCGCCCGGGTTTTTGCCCGATCCCTAAACTGTCTCAATGGTCCAACCGTTAATCCCTGTGGTGAATGTCCCGCCTGCCGAGAGATAATCGAGGGCCGGAGTGTCGATGTCATCGAGATCGACGGCGCATCCAATCGAGGTATTGATCAGGTGCGTGAGTTGAGGGAGCAGGTCAAATATGTTCCCCTCCAGGGGAGATACAAGATCTATATTATCGATGAAGTTCATATGCTCACCACCGAGGCCTTCAATGCTCTCCTAAAGACCTTGGAGGAACCTCCACCCCATGCCATCTTCATCCTCGCGACCACGGCTCCGGCCAAGGTCCCCCAGACCGTTCTCTCCCGCTGTCAGAGATTCGATTTCCGCCGTATCGGGGTTGAGCCGATCGCCCACCGACTCAGGGAGATTGCCGATCGGGAGAATATTAAAATCGGCGATGATGCGATTCGGACAATTGCCCGGTATGCCGATGGCAGTATGAGGGATGGTCTGGTAATTCTTGAGCAGCTTACCGGTTATACCGAGGATGAGATAAAGAGGGAAGATGTTCTCGATGTCGTGGGTAAGGTTCCCGATTTTGCGGTTTTGGAGCTTTTCCAGTCGGTCAATAAGAAGGATAAGAGAAAGGCACTTGAGATTCTCACCCAGATGATGGAGGGGGGGAACGAACCCTTCGAGATCTACCGCGCCCTGATTGAATACTTAAGACATCTCCTATTTATCCAGAGTGGAGTTGATGAACCGTTGGGGGAGGGTGATCAACTACTGGCCGAGGGGATCAATCCGCTTGACCTCTTAAGGATGCTCCAGGTAGCATTGAATTATGAAGATCTCCTGCGCCGTTCAAGTTCACCAAGGGTGGTGATGGAGGCTCTGATCCTGCGGTTTATCTATCTCGAGAGTTCAGTAATGATTGATGATCTTCTGAAATACTATGAGGGTAGGAAGAAGGATATCGTCCAGACGATGGTTGATGATCTGGAGCGCATCGATAAAGAACTGGCCGCCTCACTGAGACAGGCCGAGATTCACTGCGAACAGAATCAAATGGTGGTTTACACTCGCGATCCCAAGATTCGTGATCAGCTTCTTAAGAAGCGCCAGGAGATCGAAACGGTGTTGAAGAGAATTGCTGGTGGATCGGTAAGATTACGGATGGAGGAGAGGAGTTTGAAGGAGAAGGTGATATCATTCTTCGATGGGGAAGAGGTGAAGTGAAGGATTTTTCCCTGCTATTTAAGAATGCGGAGAAGATCAAGGCCCAGATCGAGAAGTCGCTCGGTGAGGTGATGGTGGAAGGGAGTGCGGGAGGGGGTATGGTCCGGGTTAAGATGAACGGCAATTTTGATCTCATCGAGGTGAAGGTTGATCCGACGGTGGTTGATAAGGAAGAGATCGAGATGCTCGAGGATCTAATCCTTGCGGCAGTTAATGATGCCAGACGTAAGGCGGCCGAGGCAGCACGACAGGCGATTACCCGATCGATCGGATTTAATCTACCGAGTTGGTAGTAGCTGATCTCCATACTGATTCGGTATATCGAATCAAGCGGGGGGATGATCTTCTGGGGATGACTTCGGGACCGGTTGATCTTATTAAGTTGAAAAAGGGAGGGGTGAAGGTCGTCGTTTTCGCCTGCTGGGTCAAACCAGCCGATCCCGATCCCTTCGGATCGGCACTGGAGATGATCGAGGCAATATGGGAGACGGTGGAGCGGAGTCGTGGCCGTATGAGAGTGGTGGAACGATTTGCGGATCTCGATTTAGAAAAGATAAATCTCATAATTGGTGTTGAGGGTGGTCACATCTTTGAGAAAAGGATAGAACGGATCAATCTCCTCTACCGATTAGGGGTTCGGGTATTTACCATTACCTGGAACAACTCCAACAGCCTAGCCCATTCTGCCTATGATAATGATAACAAAGGGTTGAGCCGAAAAGGGCGGAGATTCCTATTAAGGATTGAGGAATTGGGCGGGGTGGTCGACGTCTCCCATGCCTCAACAAAAACGGTCATCGATATCAGCCGACTGCTGGAGATACCAATCATTGCCTCCCACTCCTGTCTCCGAGCGCTCAATCCGGATTTGAGAAACCTTTCTGACCCAGCCATCGATGCGATTGCAGAAAGGGATGGAGTGGTGGGGATCAACCTGAGCCGCCGCCATCTGGGTCCCCACCCCTTTCGGGATCATGTCGATTATCTCAAGGATGAGTTTTCTCCCCGACTACTCGCCTTAGGATCGGACTTTGATGGGATCAAAGATCCGATAATACCGGATAGTGCTCATATCCCAGAACTTCTAAAGGGGCTGGGACTCAATAAGAAGGTGTTGGGACAGCTGGCAATAAGAAATTTCTTAAGGGTATTGAAGCGATGCGTATCTTAGCGGTCGATTTTGGTGAAAAGCGGATCGGTATTGCCCTCAGTGATGAGGGGGGGGCTATTGCCTATCCTTATCAGGTTATTGAACGGATTTCGGATCGGAAAGCGATTGCTGAGATCGAAAGGATCTGCCGGGAGAAGGGGGTGGGAAAGATCATCCTCGGTTGTCCCTACTCTTTGAAAGGGAAAGAGACGGCCATTACCCGGCGGGTGTTAAGTTTCCTTAGGAAGTTGAGGAAGATCGGTATCGATGTCCTGCTCTATGATGAACGCTGGACAACGAAGATTGCCTCCCGGATAAGTGATCGGATGGTAGACGCCCGTGCCGCTGCCATCATGCTCGGCGATTATCTGGAGCAGATGAGATGCTCAAAATAGGGACGGTCATCATCCTTTTGGTTCTCTCACTCATCTACAATCCGATCTCCGGACCAAAGGTCAGGATCTTTGTCTATCCTGCGGAACCACTTACTACGGTGGTTGAGAGCCTAAGGACCAAAGATGTCTTGGTCAGCCCTTTTCTGATGATCGCACTCTCTCGAGTTCTGGGTTGGGAACGGCGGATAAGACCTGGCTACTATTACATCGGAAGAACCGAGACACCGCTCTCCATCCTCTTAAAACTGAGAAGAGGTGGGATCGATACGATCAGGGTAACTATTCCGGAGGGTTTCAGTCTCCAGCAGATCACCCACCGGTTGGCACGGCTGGGACTGATCGATATCGATACCTTCACCCGTCTCGCCCACGATCCCGAATTCATCGGTCGACTCGGTTTTCCAGGGGTGACCACCTTGGAAGGACTTCTTTTCCCCGACACCTATATCTTTTCCATCTTCAATAGTGAGGAGGAGATCATCACCCGGATGGTGAAACGATTTAAGGAGATTATCAAGCAGTTGGGTATCCGTGATTCGCTCTATCCAATTCTTACCCTCGCTTCGATCGTTGAGAAAGAAGCGAAGATCGATAGTGAACGGCCGATAATTGCTGCCATCTTTCTTAAACGACTCAGGAATGGTCGTCCCTTAGAATCCTGTGCTACGGTCAACTATGCCCTGGGTGGCCATCGGAGACGATTGCGCCTGAGCGATCTCAGGATCGACTCCCCTTACAATACTTATCGTTATCCGGGACTACCACCAACCCCGATCTGTTCTCCGGGCAAGGCATCGCTCAAGGCGGTTATGAATCCGAAGGAAACTCAATATCTATATTTCGTCAGTAATGGACATGGGGGGCACTACTTCTCCACCACCTATTGGGGGCATCTCTTGGCCAAGCGGAGGAAAGGTGGTTAACCGGGCGATTATCGAGGATTACATCATCCACCGTTCACCGATGTTCGAAAGAATAAATAAGAAATTCCGCCGACCTGAAGTATATGTAAGGATTCTGCGATTTCTAAGAGAGATACTCCCCGAGGATGTGATCAAGCCCATCGTCCGGAAAGAGGATGATGGGATTTATCTTTTTTACTTCCATCGCGAGCTGAGATTGCTCTTCTCCGATCTTGCCCAGCGGATCATCCGGTTGGGAAGGGATGATGATGAGGGTTGGCTTGAGTTCTGCGATAGATTCTTGAAGGCGGCCGTTGGCGCACTGGAACCCGTCGTTGAGAGGGAACCCGATTCCTATCAGATTCTTGAGATCGGGATGAGAAAATTATTGGCCCGAGAGATCGAGGTTGGTCTTAAAGGTGTTACTATCCCCCCTGAAACCCTATATGAGAAGACCGGCAAGGTTGTTAATGGGATCTTCCATAAGATCAGAACCGCATTGGCCAAAAAGGTGATCTTAAGGACGGTATTGCTTCAAGAGACCTTTCTTAAATTCCCTTTCATCATCGGTGAGAATGATTATGAGATCCTCAAAACATTTCAAGCTCAATTTCGTGATTTCCGAATCCCCTTCCCGATCTTCTATGCCCTCTTCAATTGGGATACCCAGCATCGGAGCAAGGTATTGTTAGATCTTGCCGATGAGTATCTTACCAAGGGGAGCTACTATTCACTGGAGGAGCTTTTTGAAAGTTTCCCCTATTATCTCTATGGTCTGAGTGATGATGAGATTGAGCGGATCGTCCAAGAGGTTAAGGATTCGGTGAAGGGGAGGATTAGGGGGCTGGAGCAGGAACGGGAGGCTCTCCAGAGCAAGATCAATCTGCTCAAAGAAAAGATGGATTCTTATCTCCAGAGTGCATTGGAGGAGTGTCGTCATAATCTTCTCACCCAGCCGGATTATGATCGGCTCAAGCAAACAACCCAAAAGATCGAACTACGGATGGCCGATTACTGCCACCATTTCCGGGAGTTAAAGGAAAGACTGAAGACTCTGGATCAAAGGATTCAAGGGGTAGAAACGTTGGGCGGGATCAACCGGAATATCGTTCGGAATCGGTTACTCTCGCCCCGAATAAGATTTCCCTTGATCCTGAATCTCGCCTTGGCAAAATCGGGTTGGGATTTTGACGAAGAGGTTTTGGAGGAGGTGAAGAAGACCATCAGCATTATCCAAAAAGAAGGTAGTGAGGAAGATAATCTTTATGCCCGAGAATTTAAGAAAGGGGGGCTTTTTAAGGAACGAGTTGATACCGAGGTTTTATCGGAGCGTTATCGGAGGGTGAAGCGGGAGATCGTTGCTCCCCTTGCCGCCTGCCTCCTTCTCGAGGAGATAGTGGAGATATTGCCGAAATCGGAAAGGCCCACATCACTGGATGAGATCGTATTTGTGAGTGAACTTACCAAGGAGGAAAAGGTCGAGCCCAGAATTCCCGATCGACTGGTTGATCGTTATCGGAGGGTAATTTCTCTTCTTATTTACGATATCCGTGGTTCCACCTTCATGGGGACAAAGCTGGAGAACGCTCGAGTTGAGAATGAGGTCAGGAATCTGTTTAATCAAGCTATGCTTGATGTTGCAAGGAGATTCCATGGTTACCCAGTCAAGGATACCGGAGATGGCGGCATCATCCTCTTCGGCCGTAATATTCTCGAGTGTATTGAGGAGAGAGGTAAACTTGAGGAGGATGAACGAGCGGCGATAAATGCGATTCAATGTGCGGTAGCAATGGTCGATGAGGCAGAGGAGTTTGTGAAGAGGAATCTGAAGCACTATCGAGATTGGTTTAAAGAAGCAAGGATCAGGGAGTTGGAGTTTGAGGGTGGTGCCTTTGCCCAGTTGCCACCCGAATATCAGAGCATCTTCCAGATCGGGGTAGGGGTGGTCTCGGGATCGGCTCCCAGGGAAGTATATTTTGATCGCAATGCATTTGGAGAATTTGATGTTACCGGGATGCTGGTTCGTGAGGCGAACCTCTTTTCTAAAGCCCGATCTCCTGACCGGTCGATGATTATCTGTGATGAGGCCACCCTCTTCAGTTTGATTCTTAATTCGGAATCGATCTCTTTCCTCTCACCGGAGGGGTCCAAGTTGAACATTATGATGTTTGATATGGAGCAGGCGATTGAACACTGGTTGAAGCTTAAGGAACGACGGATCGGCTTCGTCCACGAAGCAAGGGGTATTGCCTTTCGTAAGCTTGATGTGAGGTTGAGTGATGCCGATCAGCTTCGACTTGATGATGTCGGTATCGGTGTCGATGATTTTGGATTGCTTGTCGATGATCGAGGTGGGAGGGTAAAGTTTGCCTATGAGGTGGTGAAGTTATGAATCCATGTGAACAGTTGTTCAATTGTGTTGAGGATCACAGCAACTATTCCCATAAATTGAGGGAAAGGTATTTAAAGGAGGATCGCTTCGAGCACTTTCTCAACCTAATCAGAAATGGTATGGGGCTACTCCGGTTGCCAACCCAGATCCTTGCTCCTTATGAAGATCAGAATGATTTTTATCTCGAGTTGAAATCGGACGATCCCAAAGAGGAATATCAACGTATTCTTAGCGAAGATCCAGAAAAATTGCTGATCCTTGAGGTTGCATTCAGAAAATTGGGGGCTGATGCGAAAACACTCATTCGCTTACGGGAGGGATACAATGAAAAGGGACAGGTCCTGGCCCGAATCTTTGATGAGGTGAGGATAAAGACGAGGCCCAAACTTAACGATGGGATTGATATCTTCCGGAGAGAATTGGAAAAGTTTATCCTGACACCGGAACTCTTCCTCATGGCCCACGATGCGATGGCAATGGCCTTTGTCGATTACGAGCTGGATCGGATCGTTGAGGTGGAGCCAATAACTACGCCAGCCGATATACTGGGCCGTCTCCCTAAGGTGATCAGAAACCACCTATCTCCCGCAGCACGACAGAAGCTTCTCAAAATCTATCGTAAGGAGACGGAACGGATTCTGGCATTGCATAAGGAGGAACTGAAGGAGTCGGAGTTATTTCTGATTCGGACCCATGAACGACTGAAGGAGATAATTGACGAGCTCTCCCGGGAACTGAAGGAGACACTGTTTAAGATGGAAAAGCTGGTTAACCGGACCGATGTTATCAGACATATCAATCAGTTAACCAGTAAATTGCAGCGAGCGCTTTTAATTCAGCTCCATCACTTTCAGGATCATGAGGCCAAACGTAAGGAATCACTCAGGATTTTGGAACAGTTGGAGAAGCTGGAAGTAGAAAGGCCGACCTTCGATCTTCTTACGATCTATGAAGAGATTATCTTCTTCCGGATCGGCCGGGAGCTTCCCGCCAAGATCAGAAAGCGGTTCACTGAGTATCTAATCGGGATGATCGATGAGGAGATTCGTAGCCGTCGGATGAGGAAGATTTCCATCCTGCGTGAGTATGAACGCAAAGGGATGTTGGGCACTACCCTCGATACCGACCTAATCATGGAGAATTATCTGGGCTTTATCCGGAAGGTTTTCCTTCCGGTAATGATCGGTGAGCTATTAAAAGAGCTCGTTTTGGTATGGCCCTATGGAGACCGAACCAAAGATTTTGGATATTTTGCCGGCATCCATCTTAAGCCCAAATCAGAGTGTCCCAAGCGACTGGTCCATTTCATAAATTCATTAAGAAAGACGATCTCGGTTCTTACCTATGATATTAGGGGGTCTACCTATATGGGAACGAGATTGCGCAATGCGGAAAAGGAGTGGAAGATAAAATATAAGTTTTCCCAAATTATGAGTGGTATCGCCAGAAGATTTGGTGGTTTCCTTCTCAAGGATACCGGTGATGGTGGTGTCGTCTGGTTTGGAGCTAATTCCAAGGAGACCTATGATCGCTCTTATATTGAGTCGATCGCCTCCAAGGGGATTAAGATCAGACAGTCAATATTCTCTGGACGGGAGTTCGAACTCCATCCTTCTGCGGATGCCGGGCTCCGGGCGGTTCAGTGTGGATTAGAGATGGTAAAGGCGGCCGAGGAATTCATCAAGGTCAACTTTATCCACTATCGGGACTGGTTTGGCGAGGTTAGCAAACGGGAGGTGAAAGTGGAAGGGGTCACTTATGCCCTCCTCCCTCCCGAATTTCGCAGCCTCTTTAGGATTGGCGTTGGCATTGCTTCCGGACGTCCGGGGCGGGATATCTTCTTCAGCGTCAATTCCTATGGTGATCCCGATGTTGTCGGTCCGCTTCTGGCCGAGTCGAATCTATACTCGATGGGGAGGGATCCCAATCGCTCGGTTGTGATCATCGACAGCTCCACCCTGATCAATCTCCTCCTCAATTCGCCCAGTTTTTACTACGATGGGGTGAGTGAAGGCCCACCAGAGTCGATTGCGGAGGAGGTTGGCAAACAACGCGGAGTGGTGAGGGATTATCTCTTCCCAGACTACCATTTCCGGGTAATCAAACTCGGTGTCCACCTTCTGGAAGAAGCTGATAAGTTGAAGGCGCTTGACTTTGGCTATCGAGGAAAGATTCATGTCGATGATGAGGGTAATTTTTATGATCAGAACAACTCGATGATCAATCTCCTTTTTGAGGTAGTTGGTGAATGAGATACGCAAAGATACTAATTTATGATAGTGATCGATTGAGGGCAATAAATACGGCCCGACTCTTGGGAGAAGAGGGCTATCATACCCAGTTCACCCATGATGAGGAAGAGGCGATCAAGAGGCTAAAACGGGAGCCCTTTGACATCGTCATTGTTGATAAAGATTTCGATATCGAAGCAATTGAAAAGATCGATCCCGATATTGAGGTAATAATTATTGGGGAAGATTTTGAGAAAGAGCTTCTTTTCCGGCTGAGTAGCGAAAAGTTATTAAGACGGCCATTCCGAAATGAAGTCCTTCTGGAGAAGGTTGCCCAGGCCTGGGAGAGGAGACAGCGATCCTTTAAGAGTATGGAAGCGGTCCTGGCTTTGCAAAGGAGGATTAAGGAGTTGAGGACACTGAATGAGATTGTTCGGGTTCTCAACTCCTCACTCGATCCCGATCAGATATTCAAACGGATCATGGAGAAGATCACCGATTTGATCAAGGTGGAGGCCTGGTCGTTGCTTCTGGTTGACAAGGAAAGGGATGAACTCTATTTCGAGGAGGCAGCCGGGCCAGTTGGCCAGAAGCTTATCGGTAAGCGACTAAAGATTGGAGAAGGGATTGTCGGGTGGGTTGCCAAGGAGGGGAAGT
>QNBE01000001.1 GCA_003645615.1 Caldifarciminota bacterium | reverse complement strand
GGAGATGAGGTGGCTGAGTCCATCAAGCTGGAGCTGAAACCCGACCCGGTCGGACTGGGTGAGTCGAGCAAAATCCTCTTCATTTGCCCCCTTGAGTGAGACCCGGACATGGAGGTGGGAGAAATCCCTCAGGTCCTTGGCAAAATCGGAATCGATAAGGGTGCCATTGGTTTCTAAGATGAAGATGAGGCCGGACCGGTTGACGATCTCAATCACCCTCATCAGATGATCCTTGGCTAAGGTCGGTTCATTTCCGCTAATCCGAACCTGGTGGTAGCCCTTCTTTTTCGCCTTCTGGATAAGGATTCGGCCGATCTCCTCGGGCTGGTAGAATCGCCCAATCTCAGGATGTTCTCTCGGGTAGTTCGACCAGCAGAAGATACAGGCGAGGTTACAGCCGCAACAGTCCGCAGTGGCGATCCCGCCGTAGAACCGGCCGGTCCTCCCCACCCGATAGTATCTCCTCATCAATCCTTTGACAACCTTCTCCCTTACCCTCTCTGCAGCTTCCTTGGGATCAACCGCCACCTAAGATCTTATCTGGAGCGGATCTGGGGTCAATCTCAAAATTTTTTGAATTGGGGATATTGACAATCTCTCCCCCCTCAATAAAATGCTTACGCTTTGACGTGTGATATGATGAGCAAGCTACTGAGAGGATATAAACGCCCGGTCTGTCTGGCGATTGGGAATTGGGAAGTCGTTCCTGACTCTCGCGGCCTCTATCTTGCTCAACGGTTGCAGGAATTGGGTTTTAAGGTTGTTGAGGCTGGACTCTATCCCGAGAATTATCTGGAAAAAGTAGTTGGTCTCGATCCGGATCTGATCGTCCTCACCGATGCGATAAGATCTGATAGAGATTTCATCCTTACTACCTCCCCCAGCAGGGATTGCTCGATCACAACCCATTCTCTCCCGATCTCAACCCTCATCGACTACCTCAGGCTTCGCACCCACGCCCCGGTACTCTTCTTCGGTGTCAACCGCCACCTGAGGGATGGGGATATCGATGAGATCTTAGCCAGGGTAACCGGATGAGATTCCTCTCCCGATCCCAGTTGGAACAACTGATCAGGAGGCTGGCCGAGACCAAAACGGTCTATCTTCCCTATCGAACCGGGGAGAGAATCAATTACCACCGGTATGATGGGAATGTCGACCATGACGCCCTGGCCGGAATCCGTCCCACATCTTCACTTAAGAACTTCCTCTTCCCCCCCTCGGAGTTTGTCGCCTCCTTTCCCAAGGAGGTGAGGAAGTCGATACCGGAACAGATTGTGATCGGACCCAAGCAGTGCGATATCTATGGGGTCTGGGTTTATGATCGGATATTCGGTCAGGGCGAGTTCCAGGATCCTTTCTACTTGGAGCGGAAGAAACAGCTATTTCTTATCTCGGTCGATTGTCCCACCCCGGCAGAGTCCTGTTTCTGTAACCTCGTAGATCTCACCCCTTGGGTCGAGGCCGGGAGCGATCTCAATCTCACCCCCTTGGATGATGGCTATCTCATTGATCCAGTTTCGAAGCGGGGTAAAGAGTTCCTGGAGAGTAAGGGTTTGGGATCGGAGCCAACCGAGGGCCAGCTTAAGGCCCGGGAGGAGTCGAGAAAGAGAGCCATGGCCCGCCTTGAGGAGATAAATCGGGGCAAGCGACTTAGGGAGCAACTACCCGATGATGATGAGTTTTGGATGGAGAAACTTGATGGCTGTGTTGAGTGTTTCAGCTGCCTTTTTGCCTGTCCAACCTGTTACTGCTTCCTCCTCTACGATGTCAAGGCCAAGAAGGGTTTTGACCGGATCAGGGTCTGGGATGCCTGCTATTATGCTGCCTATGCTCGGGTCGGGGGTGGAATGAATCCGAGACCCGACTTCCTATCACGATTCAAGAACCGTTTCCACTGCAAGTTCGAATATTTTAAACAGTATCATGACCGGTTCGCCTGCTCCGGTTGTGGCCGTTGTCTTAAGGGGTGCTCGGCCAATATCGACATCAGGGAGATCGTATGGCAGTGAAGAACCCCTACACCCCACTGCCCTGCCGTCTTAAGGAAGTGATTGAGGAGACGCCTACGATAAGGACCTTTGTCCTCGATTCCAAGCCGATCGATTTTGAGGCCGGTCAGTTCGTGGAGCTGACCGTTCCCGGTGTTGGTGAAGCCCCGTTCACTCCATCCTCCAATCCTAATGATCCAGAGAAGTTAGAACTCACCATCATGAAGGTGGGGAGGGTTACCTCCGCCCTCTTCGAACTCAAACCCGGCGATCTCTTAGGGATCAGGGGACCTTATGGTAAGCCCTATCCGATCGACAGCTGGAAGGGGAAGGAGATCTTCATCGTTGGTGGTGGGGTCGGTATGGCCCCGCTCCGTTCTCTCCTCCTTGCCCTGCTCGATCGGGTCCGAGATTTCAAGAGGATCTATCTCCGGTATGGGGCCCGGACCCCTAAGGATATCGTCTATAAACGCCTCTTCCCCGAGTGGGAAAAAGTGAAGAAGCTTGATATCGTCCAGACGGTCGATGTCGGCGATGAGACCTGGAAGGGACCGACCGGGGTGGTAACGGTAATCTTAGAGGAGATTCCGGTCAACTTTAAGAATAGCGTTGCGGTCGTCTGCGGACCTCCGATCATGCTAAAGTTTGTTACCATGAGACTGGTTGAGGCCGGTTTTGCTCCGGAGACGATCTATCTCTCGATGGAGAAGAATATGTCCTGTGGTATCGGCAAGTGCAACCACTGCCGCTTGGGCCCCTATTATGTCTGTAAGGATGGTCCGGTCCTCACCTGGGATATGATCAAGGATCTTAAGGAGGATCCCTTCTTATGAGATGTAGCTACTGCAACCTCGCCTGCCGATTTGCGGTCGATACCGATGACCTCGGAATTATTGGCCTCAATTATAGGGATGGAAGACTCTGTGCCCGGGGCTGTGCCAATGAGATCCTCTTGAAGAGTGGCCGTCGTCTCACCAACCCGGTGGTTGAATTCCTACCCACCTCCTGGGAGGCGACAATTAAGAAGATAAAGGATCTTATCTCCCGTTATCAGGAGTCGATGGTGATCACGGTGGGCAGTGAGCTGACCTTAGATGAATTTCAGCTGATCAGGGGATTGGCCCGGGCGCTTAAGGTCCGGATCATCCCGATCGGTCTGGGTGGAGGCGATTTCCAGCTCGATGGGGTTACGGTAGGAAACCTCTCCGAGATTGAATCCGCCGAAAGATTGATCACCTTCGGCAGTCTCTTTGAGGCCGGTCCGATCATCGCTAACTCCATCCTCAACTTCCGCTATCGGAAGGGGACCGTTCTCTACCACCTCGATTCATTACCCTCCCGGATCGTCTCCTTTGCCGACCATTTCCTCCCTCTTTCTCCGGGTGAGGAGGCGAAGGGGTTAACCGAGGTCCTGGAGCGAAAAGAGTTTGCATCGATGGTGGCAGATGTGAAAGAGCATCCGACCCTCATCATCGGAGCGATAACTCCAGCCCGGTTTTCAGATCCGGTTGCGGCCGGTCTCGCCCTCCAGTATTTAGCTCGCTCTCTGAAGAAGAAGGTGATCACCATTACCACAAAGGTTGGTTGGTCCGGCGATGGCACATTTGAGGATCTGATCCGGGATGTGAAGGGTGGGAAGATAAAACTCATCCTCAACTTCGGTGATGAACTCCTCTACTTCGCCGATCTTTTAAAGGGGGTGAGATTGATCACCACCACCACCTTCACCATCGAGCCCAAGCGGGGCTGGATCCTCCTCCCGGCGGCAATTAGTGCCGAGAAGGGAGGAAAGGTGCGGACGGTGGGTGGCTTTGAGACTGCGGAACCTTTCCCACCCCCATCAGGGGTCTATCCGATTGAGAAATTGATCGGTATGATCGCCACCGGTATCAAACCCCTTCGCTATGAACCGGTGGTTGTTGATGATGATTTCCTCTTCCGTCGCATTGAAGGGAGAGGAAAGAAGGGTAAGGGAACAATTACCCTTTATGGTGTTCCCTCACCAATCCACTTTCGCGATCTTTTTCAGAGACCGCTCTGGATCTGGCTAAGTCAGAAGGATCTGGTCAGAATGAGGCTTACCGATTATAATACCGTCCGTGTTGGCACCAAGAGCTACAGCATCGAGGCTGAGCCAAGAGTTCATCCGCTGCTTCCCGAGGGAGTGGCCACTATCCCAATCGACTCCCCCCAGACCTGGCCGCTCTTCTCCTTTTCGGGAAGTAATCTTATCCCGACCGAGGTGAGGCTATGGAGAGGAAGATCTACTTAGATCTCGACCGGTGTATCGGCTGCCACTCCTGCAGTGCTGCCTGTTATGCCCATTTCGGTGAGTTCCGAATCAACATCGCTGAGCTGGAACCCGAAGTTGCCCTACCGGCCGCCTGTCGTCAGTGCGAGAATGCGCTCTGTCTCAACGCCTGTCCGACCGAGGCCCTGGAGCGGAAGGGGGATGGTCGGATTGAGCGGGCTCTCTTCCACTGTGTCGGCTGCCTCTCCTGTGTCATCGCCTGTCCCTTCGGGGTGATGCCACCACCCCTCTCCTTTCATGTTGCCCAGAAATGCAACTACTGTCCCGATCTTGAGACCGGTCCCCGCTGTGTCAGTGCCTGTCCCACCGGTGCTTTGAGGTTCATCACCAGGGATGAACTTGAAAAGGTTGAGACCGGGATCATGATCTCCTCCCGATCCCCCTTCTTCCGGAGGACCCGATGATAAAGGCGATCATCAACTTCGTAATCTATCCCGGCCTTCTCTTCACCGGTGGCATCGGCCTCTTCCTCACCTGGATCGATCGGAAGGTGACCGCCCGGATCCAGTGGCGGGTCGGACCTCCGATCTATCAACCCTATGCCGATTTTATCAAGCTCTTATTAAAGGAGACCTTCGTACCTAAGGGGGCATCGAAAGTTGCCTTTCTCTTAGCCCCATTCTTAGGGCTTATCGGGGTTAATGTCGTGTCGACCATGCTCTTCCTTATGAACTTCCATCCCGACCTATCTTTTGTTGGTGATATTATCGTCATCATCTATCTCCTGGCACTACCACCACTTTCAGTAATCATTGGTGGTGCATCGGCCCGGAATCCACTCAGTAGTGTCGGTGCCTCACGAGAGATGACCCTCTTCTTCGGCTACGAGCTTCCCTTCCTTATTGCCGTTGCAATTGCTGTGATCAAAACCGGATCTTTGAAGATCGGTGAGATCATCATCCACCAGAAGCTCTATGGCCCTCTCCTCTATTCCTTCTCCGGCGTTATCGCCGGTCTGGTCTTCCTCATTGTTACTCAGGCCAAGCTCACCTTCGTCCCCTTCGACATCCCAGAGGCGGAACAGGAGATTATGGCTGGCCCCTACTTAGAGTATTCCGGTGTCGCCCTCGCCATCTTCAAACTGACCAGGGCAATGCTCTTCTTTGTCCTCCCGGTCTTTCTGATTACTATCCTCTGGGGTGGTATGGCCAGCCCCTGGTCCATTGTTAAATTCTTGGTGATCGTTGTCCTTATCGTCCTGATCAAGAATACCAATCCCAGACTCCGGATCGATCAGGCCCTCAAGTTCTTCTGGATCGGGCTCGGTATTCTATCCCTTATCGGCCTGATCCTGGCATTGGTGGGGTTGTGATGGGTATCAAACTCTGGGGATTAAAAAAATCGCCATGGGTCTTCCATGTTGCCGCAGCACCATGTAACAACTGCGATATCGAGATCCTGGATGCCCTGACCCCCAGATTTGATGTGGAAAGGTTCGGCATCCTCCTGGTCGGATCTCCAAGACATGCCGATGCCCTTCTCGTTACCGGAATCCTCAACCGGAAGAATCTACCCAGGGTGCTCCGGGTCTATGAGCAGACCCCAAAGCCCTGCTTGGTGATTGCGGTTGGAACCTGTGCCTGCCATCCCAATATCTTCTCCGTCTCCTATAATGTTACCGGTCCCTATGATAAGCACCTCCCGGTCCATGTCTACATCCCCGGCTGTCCGCCCAAACCGGAGACGATCATCGCCGGGGTGGTGAAGGCCCTGAAGAACCTATGATCGAGGAGATCAAGATGAAGTTCCCCGAGGCAGAGGTGAAGATCCATAATGATAAACGAATCTACTTGACCGTAGGTCGCGAGACCTCAATCCCTCTCTGCCGTTATCTCTTTGAGGAGAAGGGTTTGAGATTCTCGACCGCAACCGGTATCGATACCCGGGAGTGCTTCGAGATCCTCTACCACTTCTCCGAGGATGAGACCGGGATCATCTACACGGTAAAGGCGAAGATTCCCAAGGATGAACCCTGGCAGGAGTCTTTGGGTCAGTGGTATCCCGCCTTTAAGTGGATCGAGCGGGAGATCATGGAGCTTTTAGGGATCGAGTTCAAGAACCATCCCGATCCCAGACCCCTCCTTACCGCTGAGGACTGGCCCAGAGGGAAATATCCGCTCCGGAGGGATTATGCGTAGGGTCGTTCCGATCGGTCCTTACCACCCGCTCCAGGAAGAACCGGAGTTCTTCAAGCTGATTGTAGAAGGGGAGAAGGTCGTCGGTCTTGAGATCAATATCGGCTATAACCACCGTGGCCATGAGTTCATCTCTCAGCGCAAGACCTTCGATCAGGTAACCTTCTTGGTCGAGCGGATCTGTGGAATCTGCTCCGATTCCCATCCCTTCGCCTATGTCAATGCGGTCGAGGATCTGGCCGGGATCGAGATCCCGGAACGGGCCAAGTATATAAGGACTATTGTCGGTGAACTGGAGCGGATCCATTCCCATTTTCTCTGGGTCGGACTGGCCGGCCACTTCATCGGATATAATACGGTCTGGATGTGGGTCTGGCGATATCGGGAGCCGCTCCTTGATCTGTGTGAACTCATCTGTGGTAATCGGAACCACTATGCGATAAATAAGATCGGTGGGGTGAGGAGGGATATCAGAAAGGAGGATTATCCCGCGATCGAGAGGGTCCTGAATGAGCTGGAGGAGAAGACCCTGATGTTCACCAATGCGATCCTGGATGATCCGGTCATCCGGGCCCGGCTCGAAGGGGTCGGGATTCTTACCAGAGAACAGGCGATCGCCTATTCTGTGGTCGGTCCAACCGCCCGGGGTTCCGGGGTTGCGATCGATGTGAGGAAGGACGACCCCTATGCTGCCTATGACCTTGTCCCCTGGGATATCATCGTCTTTGATGAGGGCGATGTTCTGGCCAAGGCCAAGGTGAGGCTCTTAGAATGTCTGGAGTCGATCAAGATCATCAGGGGTTGTTTGGAAAAGATGACCGAGGGGGAGATTGAGGTAAGGGTCGATGAGATCCCGAGAGGTGAAGGGATCGGTCGCCATGAGGCACCACGGGGGGAAGTATTCCACTATGTCCGCTCCGATGGCGGTAAGAGCCCGGTCCGCCACAAGGTCCGGGCCCCGAGCTATAATAATATCCCTTCCAATGAGGTTGCGGTGGTCGGCTATTCGATTGCCGATGCCGCTTTGGTCCTGGCAGCGGTCGATCCCTGTTATTGCTGCACCGAGCGGACCGTAATTATCCAGGATGGCAAAGTGATCGGTGGTGGCAAGGAGCTTCTTGAGAGATCCTGGGCCAAGACCAGGATGCTGAGGGAGAGGTATCGGCGATGAGTGGACCGATCTGGCTCTCGTTCGAGGTTGATGGGTTGGCCCTAACCCTAACCTGCCTCTTCTCCCTCATCACCCTCTTCTCCCTCATCTATTCACTGATATCAATCCGAAGGTTTGGGTTTAAGACCGAATACTATGTAATCCTCCTTCTTCTGGCTGCATCCGGAATTAGCTTCCTCTATGCCCGAAATCTTATCCTCCTCTACGCCCTCTGGGAGATCAACACCTTTGCCATCTGGCGACTGGTTGGTTTCCATCGCAGGGATGAGGATATTGAACATGCGGAAAGGACCTTCCTGATCAACTTCTTCGCCGCGGTAATCATGCTGGTTGGACTTGGACTGATCTATACCCAGAGTGGCACTTTTGACCTCACTCGGATGAAGGGGCTTTCCCTTCCACCTGCCTCTGCCTATCTCATCCTGGTCGGGATCCTGGCCAAATCAGCCACCGTTCCCCTCCATGTCTGGCTCCCTTATGCCTATGAGTCAGCCCCGATCCCGGTGGCAGCAATGCTGGCATCGATCTCAGAGAATCTCGGCCTCATCCTCTTCCTGAGGCTCTTCCGCCAGACCTTCTCACTTCCGGAAAATTTCTATCTCACCGTCATGGTTATTGCCGCCGGCAGTATCCTTATTGGTGGAGGGACCGCTCTGGTCACGAATCGGATCCGTCGCATCCTGGCCTACTCCACCATCTCTCAGCTCGGCTTCATTCTCATCGGTTTTGCCGCCGGTGGGACCTATGGGATTATTGGTGGTCTCCTCTATATCATTGGTCACAGCCTATCCAAACCGGGCATCTTCTATGCGGTTGGTATCGTTGAGGAGCGGACCAAGGCTGTTGAGCTGGGTGGGATCGGGTTTGGACCGGTGATGCCTACTCTGGGCCCGGGTTTTGCCCTCCTCGCCGGCTCGGTCGTTGGTCTTCCACCCTTTATCGGTTTCTTTGCCAAACTCTATGTCATCATCGGTGTCCTGAAGGTCAATCTTGTCCTGGCTGCACTTACGGTCGGTGGCGCCCTCTTCACCCTCCTCTACTTCCTGAGACTCTACAACGGCATCTTTAAGGGTAAGACGACCCTTGAGGTGAGCCCTTCTCCGGTGAGCGGGATGATCGTTCTCGTCCTTATCCTTGCGGTGGTAACGATCCTGGCCGGTATCGCTGTTATCATACCCAATCCCTGGATTGAAGGGGTGATGAAGTCATGGCTCTGATTACCGATCTCATCCTCACCCCGATCGTCTTCGGTCTGATCGGGATGGTGATCAAGAGGATATCGAGGTGGCTTGCCCTCATCAGTTCGGCTATCTCAACCTACTATTCTATCCAACTCTTAGGCCTTCTTCCTGGTTCCTTCACCATCCGTCTCACCCCACCGGTCCCGATTATCTTCCAACTCGATCTTTTGAGTGTAACACTATCCATCGCCACCTCCGTCCTCACCTTCTTGGTTGTCCTCTATGCAATCAATCAGAAGATCCGTGATCGCTTTTTCGTCTATATCCCGATCGCCTTGGGGATAAGCCTTGGTGCCCTCCTTTCCAGCGATCTCATCCTCTTCCTCTTCTTCTGGGGCTTCCTCCTCGCCATTGTCTTCGGCCTGCTTCTGGTTGGAAAGGAGGGTCGTGATCCCTCGGCCGCGGCCCAGAAGGCCCTCTTCCTCCTCGGTGCCTCCGACTTCGCCATGCTGCTCGGGATCGTTCTCCTCCTCACCACGATCGGGATCGGTTCCCTCACCCCGCCTTTCCCCAAGCCCCTCACCTCACCGATCGCCATCGCCGGATTCATCCTCATTCTGGCCGGAGGGGTGGGCAAGATCGGTGGTTTCCCCTTCCACACCTGGATACCGAAATCGGCCGATGTCGTTCCTCCAGCCACGATGGCCTTCCTCCCTTCGGTCCTGGATAAGATCCTGGGCACCTATCTCCTGATCAGACTCCTCACCAGGATCTTCATTCCCAGCCCTTCAATTGCGCTACTGATTATGATCATCGGTTCGATCACGATCGTAATCGGCGTCTTCATGGCCCTGATCCAACCCAACGGAATGAGGACTCTCGCCTATTCGACAATCGGTCAGGCGGGTTACATCATTGTTGGTCTGGGGACGCTCCATCCGATCGGGATCGCTGGCGCCCTCTTCCACATGTTCAATAATATCATCTACAAGACCGGCCTCTTCTTCACCTTGGGGTCGGTTGAGGCGGCAACCGGTCGATCAAACTTGGAGGATCTCGGAGGCCTGGCTAAGGTAATGCCCATCACCTTCTTCTCTTTCCTCATCTCTGGTCTTGCCCTCGCCGGGGTGCCACCGCTTTCTGGCTTCTGCTCGAAATGGATGATCTATCAGGCGATCATCCAGTCGAGATCACACTGGCTCTGGCCCGCCTTCCTCATTGCAGCGATGTTTGGGAGCGTCCTCACTCTCGCCTATATCCTCAAACTACTCTATGCAACCTTCCTCTCAGAACCACCCAAGGATCTCGATCTTGATCGGATCCAGGAGGCCACGGTCAATGGATGGTTCCCGCCACTACTTCTGGCCGTTGGGGCGATCGTCTTTGGTGTCTTTGCCTATTCGGTGCCGATCGCCCGGATCATCCAGCCAATCCTCCCCACCCGAATCGAAGCCCTCGGCTTCTGGCAACCAGTCCTCGCTACTATTCTGCTCCTGATCGGCCTACTAATCGGTCTCCTCATCTATCTATTCGGGACCGCACTACGGGCCAAGGAGTCGAAGATCTTTATCGGTGGTGAGGAGATCGATAGTGAGGAGGGGCGAATCCCCGGTACCCATTTCTACTCCTCACTCCCTCAGATCTATATGCTGGAGAAGATCTACACCTTTGGAAAGGGCGGTGCATTCGATTTCTACAATTATCTGGTGGGAATCTTTACCAGCCTTGGTATTGTGGCCGGTAAGGTGATTGAATTCCTTATCCAGAAGTTCTACGAGGTTATTGCCGCCATCTATCGGATTGCCGGTGGTGTCGGCTCTGAGGCCCATAGTGGTATCCTGCCCAACTATCTCAGCTGGCTCCTCTTGGGCCTCTTCTTCCTTTTCCTGTTTCTCTGGTGAGGTAGCATGTTCATCCTTGGCATCATCGCCCTATTCATGATCATAACTGCGATCATCGCAATCGAGATCAAGGACCTCCTCGCCGCCATCATCTCCTTGGGTGCAGTGGGGATGGGGGTGGCGATCGGCTTCGTCTTGCTCATGGCCCCGGACTTAGCCATCGTCCAGATCGTTGTCGAGGTGCTGGCCTTGGTATTTATGGTCGCAGTAATCCTAAAGACTACCCATGTTGATGAGACGCTCGATCGGACACCCCTCACCCTACCGGTCCTGGCTTACGCCATCTTCGCCATCGTCTTCTTCATCCTCGGGGTGAGGGCCCTCCTTCTCCTCCCTCAGTTTGGGGTCCCGATCATGAAGGTTGCTTCTGAGTATATCCGGATGGGTATCCCCGGAACCGGTGCTGCCAATCTGGTTGCAGCTGTGATTCTCGATTACCGGGCCCTCGATACCCTTGGTGAGGCAACGGTTCTTTTCACCGCAGTAATTGGGGTCCTGACCGTGATGCGCAAGCTGGGGAGGAAGTGGTGAGTCTCATCGTCCGGAAGATCGCATCGATTATCGGGGGTTTTATCTTCCTCTACGGGATCTATATCGTTCTCCACGGCCATCTGACTCCGGGTGGAGGATTTGCCGGAGGGGTGATCATCGCGGGCAGCTTTGTCCTCTTTGTCCTGGCCTATGGGACCGATGAATCGGGTGAAAAGAAGAGGTTCTTTATCGCCTCGATCTTCGAAAGTATCGGTGCCCTCTTCTTCATCGGAATTGCCTTCTTTGGCCTCTTCCTGGGGAGCCTATTCTTCTTGAACTTCCTACCTCAGGGGCTGCCGCTCAAACTCCTTTCCGCCGGAACGATCCCGCTCTCCAACATTGCGATATCGATCAAAGTTGGTGCTGGACTCTTTTCAATCTTCTTAGCCTTGGCCGCAACCAAGTATTTCCTGGAGGAGTGATGTTCTTCTTCATCACCACTCTCATCCTGATCATCATCGGTCTTTACGCCATCGTCACCAAGACCAATCTCATCAGGATCATAATCGGTTTTGCCATCTTAGAGTATGCGATCAACTTCTTCTTCGCTCTGGTTGGTTTTAAGAAGGGTGCCCTTGCCCCAATCATCACCCAGGTTGATGGTCCCAAGAATTTTGTCGATCCCATCCCTCAGGCATTAGTCCTCACCGCAATTGTCATCGGTCTTGCGACCACAGCACTTATGCTCTCCTTCGCGATCAAGCTCTATCAGAAACATAAGACCTTCGATATCACCAAGATCAAGGAGCTGAAGGGATGAATCTCTTACCGCTCTTCTTTGCCCTGCCCCTTGCCGGTGCCTTCCTCATTCCGATCCTGAGTAAGATCTGGAGGGGATTCTCTGATCTCATCGCCAACAGTATCACCACCATCCTCCTCTTCTTATCCTTCTACAGTCTCAATCTCTTTGAGGAGGGTGAGGTAATCATCTACAAGATGGGAGGCTGGCCGCCCCCGCTTGGCATCACGATGGTCTATGACCATCTCTCCGCACTCATTGTGATCTCAATTGCGATTGTCGTCTTCGCCGCTTCGATATTCTCGATTCGCTACCTGGAACACTTCACCGGTCGGGTCAAATTCTATACCCTATTTATGCTCATCACCGCCGGGATGATGGGGGTAGCGATCACCGGTGACATATTCAATCTCTTTGTCTTTGTCGAGATCGCCTCCATCTCTTCCTATGCCTTGGTTGCCTTCGGGATTGAGAAGGAGGAGCTGGAAGCGGCATTCAAATATATGGTGATGGGTGAGATCGCCTCCCTCTTCCTCCTCTTCGCCATCGCCCTTCTCTATGGCCGGGCCTCGACCCTCAATATGGCCGATCTCGCCAATACCCTCTCCGTAGCCGGAAGGGATCAGCTCTTCTGGTTTGTTGCCGCCATCCTCCTCTTCTCCTTTGCGATCAAATCTGCCCTCTTCCCCTTCCACTCCTGGCTCCCTGACGCCCACCCATCGGCCCCGGCCCCGGTTTCGGCAATCCTTTCCGGAATCTTTGTCAAGGTCCTCGGGGTCTATGCCCTCATCCGTCTCAGCTTTAATGTCTTTGGACTAACCCCTCAGAACAGTCCAATCTTCTTCCATATCCTCATCTTCTTAGGGCTCGTCTCGGTCTTCTTCGGTGGCATTATTGCCTCCCGCCAGAGAGATTATAAACGGCTTCTGGCCTACTCCACCATCGCCCAGATTGGATTCATCATGGTTGGAATTGGGATCGGAAATTTCTGGGCCATCGCCGGTGGTCTCTTCCACATCCTCGCCCATGCCATTACCAAGTCCCTCCTGTTCTTAACTTCGGGAGCGGTAGTATATGCGACTGGTAAGCGGGATCTTGAAGAGCTGGCCGGTCTTGGTAAGACGATGGGGATAACCGCCTGGTCCTATCGTCTGGCGACATTGTCCCTCTCCGGCCTCCCCCCTCTGGTCGGTTTCTTCCCCAAACTCTTCATCATCATCGGTGCCTGCCAGGCAAAGCTCTACTGGCTTGCCATCCTCCTTGCGATCCTCTCGGTATTCACCCTCGCCTATCTCCTGAAGATCATCAGGAAGGTCTACTTCACCACCAAGGAGGTCTCAACACCGGAGACCCCATTCTCAATGAGATTGTCGATGCTCTTCTTAGTAATCCTCATGATCCTCTTCGGATTCGGGTTCCAGGGTCTCCTCAATAGCCTGATCATTCCCGCCACCAAGGTCCTTTTGAATGGGACCGGTTATGGTCGTGCCATCCTGGGGGGATAGATGGTGATCTTCTTCATCTTCGGTTTTGGCCTCTGGCTCCTTTTGACCCTCACCCTCCACTGGTCTTCGGTGATTGCCGGACTCCTGGCCTCCCTACTCACCACTCTCATCTATGGAGGCTATTTCACCCGCCATCCGATTCGTTTCCTCCAGCCCCACCGGTGGTTCTGGCTTCTGGTCTATATCCCGTATTTCATCTGGTTCATGATCCGGGCCAATTTGGATGTTGCCTTCCGTGTCCTCCATCCTGACCGACCGATCAATCCCGGGATCGTCAAGATCAAAACCATCTTAAAGACCGATACCGCCAAGGTCTTCTTGGCCAACTCGATCACCCTGACTCCGGGAACGATGACCTGCGATATCGATGGTGAATATCTCTATATTCACTGGATCGATGTCCGGGCACAGGATGTAGAAGGGGCATCGAGGATCATCGCCCGTCCCTTTGAGAAGATCTTAAGGAGGATATTCGAATGATCGTCATGATCTCATTCCTGGCCCTTTGCGCCTTTCTCTGTTTCTATCGGATCCTGCTCGGACCGACCATCTCAGATCGGATGGTTGCGGTCGATATCATGGGAATCATATTTGTCGGTATCACAGCACTGATGGCGGTCCTGTTTAAGCTCCCCTACCTCTTAGATCTTGCCATCGCCCTCACCATCCTCAGTTTCATCGGGGTTTTGGCCTTGGCCAAGTATCTGGGTAAGAGGAGGCTCGATGATTGAGACCATCGGCTGGATCATCATCTGGATCGGAATCGCATTCGATATCCTCGGCTGTCTCGGCCTGATCCGCTTCCCCGATGTCTACAACCGACTCCAGGCCTCAACCAAATGTGTCACCTTAGGAACCTTCGGTATTATGATCGGCATCTTCTTGATCCACGGTTTCACCCCGATGGGGATCAAGGCCCTGATCTGTGGCCTCTTCATCCTCCTCACCTCACCGGTTGGTGCCCATGCCCTGATGCGTGGTTCGATCATCTTCGGGATCAAACTCTGGAAAGGATCGGTTCTCGACCGATATGGTAAGGAAAAGCTTGGTGGTGAGAGGATTGAAGACAGATAGAGGGTTTAAGAGGGCTTGAAATGGCTCAAGAAGGCTACAAAGGACGAAAGGGAAAGCTGAGAGGCCATGAGAAGATGATCGTCTGGCAGAACATCGATAAACTTGATATAATTGTCCAAAAAATTTTAAAAAGAATACCTAAACATGAATTTAGAATGAAGTCTCAGATAGATAATGCTTCAGATTCAATCGGAGCCAACTTTGTTGAAGGATATTACAGTGGTTCTCTGGGTGAGTATCTAAGATTTTTACATTATAGCAAGAGATCAATTGGGGAATTACGTGAGAGAGTTCGTCGGATCAAACGGAAGGGTTATATCACAGATGATGAATTGTGCTGTTGGTACAATGTATCTATTGGATCGTCTAATTCAGGCTTTAAAAACCAAGAAAGCATTAGCGAAGGAGCGTCAATGAATAATCTTCCCCTTAATAGCCTTCTATCAGCCTCCTCTCAGCCCTCTGTTACCCCTTTAACTCGAGGTGTGAGGTGAAAAAACCTAAGCTCCGAGAACTGGGTGAGGCGTTACGGGCAATATTCAAAGGCCCTTATACCCACCCCTTCCCCAAGAAACCGAAACCGGCCGCGCCAACCTTCCGTGGTTATATTAAGTTCCGGGAGGAGAAGTGTGTCGGCTGCGGTGCCTGTTCTGAGGTCTGCCCAACCGAGGCGAGGGAGACGATCGATCAGGGAAGGGTAAGAAAACTAATCTACCACCCGGAGCGTTGCATCTTCTGCTCCCTCTGTGTTGAAGCCTGTATTACCGGAGAGGGGATCTATCATACCCCAGAGTATGAACTCTCCCGGATTAGAAAAGAAGAGTTCGGGGAGGTGATCGAGAAGGAGCTCGCCTTCTGTGAGATCTGCGGTAAGAAGATCACCGCCCGGGATCATCTAATCTGGCTCGCTGACCGTCTCGGTGAGTTATCCTATGCCAATCCCACCCTCTTCCTCACCAAGTCCTACGACCTTGGTGGGGAGATCGCTCCGGCACCGGGAGAGGTGCGCCCCTATCGATCTGACCACATTCGGATCCTCTGTCCGGACTGCCGGCGGAAGGTCTACTTGAGAGAGGAGTGGGGATATTAAGATCGCAGAACCGTTTTCTTCGCCCAGAGAAACTTGTCGATTCTGGTGCACTTGAGCTTTCGTTACCTGCGGATTTGATCGAGAAACTCAAGCTGGAAGAATTGGGAGAAGTCAAGGTTTATACTGCCGATGGCGGTGAACATCTGTATCGGGTGATGGGTATTGCCGAGATAGAAGTCCAAGGGAGGGTGTGCCAAGTCCGTGTAATCGAACTGCCCCGTGGTGCTGAGCCACTTCTGGGTGCCATCCCACTCGAAGAGATGGACTGGCATATATCACCGAGAGATAAGAAACTTGTTCCCAACCCCAGATCACCGGATCAACCAATTCTACCACTCTGTTAAGTTATTATCATCGGTTGACTTTTTCCTGAAAATGAATTAGAATCAAAAAGCTGGAGGCGGTTATGAATATGAGATTGCTGATCATTCCAATTATCCTTTCCACCACCTGTGTTGAACGGCCGATCAAGATTGGGGTCGTGGCCGATCTTTCTGGATCCGGGCGCGATCTCGGCTGGTCGATCGTCCGTGGTGTCGAGCTTGCGGTGGATGAGTATAACGAACATGCGATCGCCCCAAAGATTCTGCTTCTGGTCCGTGATGATCGGGGGGATTCGGCAAGGGCGGTTGCCATGGCCCGGGATCTGACCAAACGGGGTGTGATCGGTGTCATCGGTCATATGAACTCCCACTGTTCAATTGCGGCAGCACCAATCTACCACAAGTCAAGGATACCAATGATTACACCCTCCTCAACCGCTCCAGAGTTGACCCAGCTCGGCTATGACAATGTCTTCCGACTCTGTGGTCGAGATGACCTCCAGGGGAAGATTGCCGGTTACTTCGTCAAAGAACATCTCAAGTCGAAACGGATCCTCATCCTTGCCGATCGATCGATCTATGCCCAAGGTCTAGCTAATGCCTTCGAGAGTGAAATGGAAAACAGAGTGGTGGGAAGAGTTGACTTTGAGACCGGCCATCCCCCTTTAGAAAAACTCAAAGCCATGCTACCTCTTAAACTCCCTGATCTTGTCTATTTTGCCGGTCTCTATAAGGATGGCGCTGAGATCCTAAGGCTCATTCCAAAAAAGATCGATTTCCTCGCCGGGGATGGTATCGCCACCCAGGAATTCCTCAAACTGACCGGCGGGAGGGCCGAGGGGGTCTACTTTACCTTTGGCCCCCCAATCCATCAGCTCGGTAGCGCAGTCCATTTTCTCCGCATTGCCCATGAGAAGAGAATCCAGGTGGAACCCTACACCTGCAACGCCTACGATGCCACCAATCTCCTCATCGATGCCTATTTCCGGGCTAAAGGTAAGGACCTCTCCTCGTTCATCCACCATAATAAATTTGATGGTTCGATCGGGATGATCCAGTTCGATAAGAACGGAGATCTCTTGGGTTCTCCATTTATGATCTGGATGGTAAAAGGAGGAGGTTTTATCCCCTGGAGTAAGAAGATCGATTAGCCACTTTTATAAACCACTGAAAGATCCGTCTCATCACCGGATCAGAATCGAACATACATTCGGGATGAAACTGAACCCCCAAGATATTCGCTCGATTCTTCCCCTCCACCACCTCAATAATCCCATCTTCAGCCCAGCCGGTTGGCCGGAGCTTGGGAGAGAGATTGTCGATGGCATCGTTGTGGAATGAGTTCACCAGGATCTTCTTTTTACGGGCGATCTGGTAAAAGATCGATCCCGGTTCAATGGTTATCGAATGGGAGGGCTTTGATCTTTCGCTCTCCTGGAAGTGCTTGAGTCCTTTCAAGCGCTGCATCAGGGTTCCGCCCAAGGCAACATTGAGGAGCTGAATACCCCGACAGATCGCCAGGATCGGTAGTCTGCGCCGATAAGCCCGGTGAACAATCTCGATCTCGAACCGATCCCGATCTGGGTCGATCTTCCCTACTCCCTTTGGCTCCCGACCATATAAGATCGGTGAGACATCAAAACCACCGGAGAGGAGCAGCCCATCAACCGCTTTTATAACCTGGTCGATCCCACCGGGATCAAGTAGCGGAAGCATCAATGGCACCCCTCCGGACCTCACGATAGCATTCACATAATCCCGGGCGAGAAAGAAGCGGCGTTCTTCCCAGTTGTAACTAACTGTTATCCCAATTAATGGCGCCACGGTTAATTATAACCTGAGACTATTCCAATACAAGGATTTATGGGCTCAGGGGGCAAGGCCCCCTGAGCCCAAACTTCTAATCGACAATGAGGATCTTGTCCCGGACTCTCCTCTTCTCAGTGGCGACCTCGATAAAGTAGACTCCAGAGGTCAGATTGGAGACATCGATACGGAACCGGTGAAATCCTTGAGCAAACCTCCCCCTGATCGGAGTCGAGACCAGCCGGCCATCAACGCCATAGATCCCGATCGAGACATCCTCAGACCCATTCAACTCGATGTTAAGATTGAGCTGATCCTGGATCGGATTGGGCCAGATGGTGCAATCGAGAAGTGGCGAGGAACCTTCCTCAACCTCAACCGTGGCATTCTCATAGTAGATGATGTAGCCATAGTAGCCGCTGATAATGAGATCGGGGTCACCATCCTCTTTCCAGTCGGCAAGGTGGAAGCGGGAGCCATAATAGACATCGATGATGGTATTATCGATGGTCCGGAGCAGTTCATAGCCATTGAACTGAGGATTGGCATTGGTCCCGACATTCTTATAAAAATATACCCGACCATCGTTCTGGCCCACGATCAGATCCTTCTTGCCATCCTGATCGAGATCATAGATCCTGGGGTTGGCCCGATAGTGGTAGATCGGCTTACCAGAGGAGTAGATGTTGAAATACTTGCTGAAGATCGGATTGGAATTGGTTCCCACATTGAGATAGACCCGGATGTTACCGGTGTCGGGAGGAGGACCGTAGAACTGTTCGCCGACAATCAGATCCTTCTTACCATCCTCATTCCAGTCATTGACCTCAGGATTGGCATTCTGGGTCACCAGGATCTTGGTTCCATTAGCCCGGAGGGTATCGGCCAGGGTGAGACCGTTGCCGGTCTCGAGGAAAAGCATCATGTAACCCCTCCGGTCACCAACAATGATGTCCCTCTTGCCATCCTCGTTCCAATCGCAAACTGCGATTGCTGAGCCCTGGCATCAACCCGAGTAGACTGTGATGTCCTTTCCATCAGCCTTGAGGTACTCATAACCCATGAAGATAGGATTATTATTAAGGCCGACATTCCGATAGAAGCGGACCTTACCCGAGGTAAACTGACCGGTCACCAGATCCTTCTTCCCATCACCATCCCAGTCATAGATAAAGGGGGCACCATAGTAACCGACATCAATATTGGCACCGGAGGATTTTAGCGTCTCAGGAGCATAGAATCTTGGCGCCTGGGCCCAGATCGGGACTATCACCAAGGAGAAGAGAACGACTCGTCTCATTTTTCACCTCCATGTATTTAATTATAATTTTTTAATTTATTTGGTCAACCGTGAGGACGTGAATAAAAACCCCGGGGTATACAAACGGGAATATCTCATCCGCCTAACGCTGCAAATTGGATCCTTTCCGGTCAAAATGGTGAAAGATGGCAATCCTTCGAGGGTATTTATGGAGAAGCGCTAAAGATGGTTAGAGCTGGTTTTTGCATTACCATAAGTCTTCCAGAGGGTAGAGTAAAAATCTGCCTCCTGATTATTACTAAGGCAACAGCACAATTTTGGATGTTGCTGAAAAATCACCCGCCTCCATTCGTACGAAGTAGATGCCCTGGCTAAGCCTGCGATTGCTATCATCCTCGCCTTGCCAATCGACTTCGTGAATGCCCGTATTCTGTTTCGCACTCACAAGGGTTTTCACACATTGCCCAGCAATATTATAAATCTTAAGCGAGATATTACAGGGTTTTGTAAGACCGTATCTGATTTTGGTTGAGGAATAGCAAGGATTGGGTGCCACTGTTAGTTCATTCCCGACTCCCTTCATCCCAAACCCGGCACCTTCTACAATAACCACCTCATCCCGAATCACTGAGATACTCGCACTAAAGTAATTTGCCACATAGGTCCGGTTTTGAGCAGGATTCCAGACAAAAGCAAGAGGCCCATTACCAACCGGGATAGTTTTAATCACGCTATTGCTTGCCCCATCGATCACCGTGACATCATCGCTCTCCTCATTAGCACAGTAGACCTTGTTGTTGGTCGAATTATAGACTAAAGCACGAGACCCCTCACCGACCGGGACGGTTGTAATCACACTATCAGTTGCACCATCAATCACCGTGACATCATCGCTCTCATAATTTGCGGAGTAGACCTTGTTGTTGGTGGGATTATAGACTAAAGCACAAGGCCCCTCACCGACCGGGACGGTCGTGATCACGCTATCGCTTGCCCCATCGATCACCGTGACATCATCGCTCTCCTCATTAGCGGAGTAGACCTTGTTGTTGGTCTCATTGTAGACTACGGCACAAGGCTCCTTACCGACCGGGATGGTCGTGATCACGCTATTACTTGCCCCATCGATCACCGTGACATTATCACTCTCATAATTTGCGGAGTAGACCTTGTTGTTGGTCGGATTATAGACTAAAGCACATGGTTTCTTACCGACCGGGACGGTCGTGATCACGCTATTGGTTGGTGCATGAATCACCGTGACAGTATTGCTACCATAATTAGCGCAGTAGACCTTGTGGTTGGTCGGATTATGGACTAAAGCACGAGGGCGGTTACCAACCCGGATGATCCTGATCACACCATTGCCTGCCCCATCGATCACCGTGACATCAGCACTGCCATAATTAGCGCAGTAGATACTGTAAAGCTCCGGAGTATAGACTAAAGCACGAGGCCAATCACCGACCGGGATGGTCGTGATCACGCTATTACTTGCCCCATCGATCACCGTGACATTATCACTCTCATAATTAGCGGAGTAGATCTTGTTGTAGCGCGGATTATAGACTAAAGCACGAGGGCGGTAACCAACCGGGATGGTCGTGATCACACTATTGCTTTCCCCATGAATCACCGTGACATTATCGCTCAAATAATTAGCGCAGTAGACCCTGTTGTTGGTCTCATTATAGACTAAAGCACGAGGCCCCTCACCGACCGGAACGAACGTGATCACACTATTGGTTGCACCATCGATCACCGTGACATTATCACTCTCATAATTAGCGCAGTAGACCTTGTTGTTGGTCGGATTATAGACTAAAGCACAAGGGTGGTAATCAACCCGGACGGTCGTGATCACGCTATTGCTTGCACCATCGATCACCGTGACATTATTGCTATACCAATTTGCGCAGTAGACCTTGTTGTTGGTTGGATTATAGACTAAAGCACGAGGCCCATCACCGACCGGGATGGTCGTGATCACGCTGTTGGTTGCCCCATCGATCACCGTGACATCATCGCTCTCATAATTTGCGGAGTAGACCTTGTTGTTGGTTGGATTATAGACTAAAGCACAAGGCTCCTTACCGACCGGGATGGTCGTGATCACGCTATCAATCACCGTGACATCATCGCTCTCATAATTTGCGCAGTAGACCTTGTTGTTGGTTGGATTATAGACTAAAGCACAAGGCTCCTTACCGACCGGGATGGTCGTGATCACGCTATTGGTTGCCCCATCGATCACCGTGACATCATCGCTCTCATAATTAGCGCAGTAGACCTTGTTATTAGTCTCATTATAGACTAAAGCACGAGGCCCCTTACCGACCGGGATGGTCGTGATCACGCTATCGGTTGCCCCATCGATCACCGTGACATTATCGCTCTCATGATTGGCGCAGTAGACCTTGTTGTCAGTTGAGTTCCAGACCAGAGCATAGATGTATGAGCCAGCCGGGATTCTGGCTATCTTTTCGTTCGTTGCACCATCAATCGCAATCACGCAATCACCATATACACCGGCCACATAGACTTTATTATTGATTGCATTATAGGTAAGGGCTTGAGGACATGTTACTCCACCGAGTGAATCCGGAAGGTAAATTGTGGTTTCAAGCCACTGTCCATTCAGGGTGACAACCAATAAACACCCTATCACTACCAGATAGTTCAACCTATGTTGAATAGCCATTTTTATCCTCCTTTCCCGCTCGGGTTCTTTCACAAGGTCTGTGCCCGTGCAGCAGGGAAATTCCCGAAAACCCTTGAACTATGATAAAAATTTACTCACCTGCACCACATTGTCAATACATCGTTGTAAGCGTTCAGAGATCGTTCTGTGAACATTACTTTAATCTCACCACTTTCACCATCTTATATCCTTTTGCCCGCAGGAAATAGATCCCCGATTGGATCCTCTTGCCATCCAAACCCTTTCCATCCCAGGTGCCATTACTTATTATTGCAACCATTCTGCCAGCAGAATCATAAACCGTTACTTCATCTCCAGCTCCGTCGATCTTTATCCGATCCCGGAATGGATTGGGAAAGACTTGGAGATATTTTCCTTTGGGAACTGTTGCTGGCTCTTCAATACCGATATCGGATTCCACCTTGATCAACCAGACATCACCACCAGCGCCAAAAGACCAAGTCCCTCCAGCAATGATATATCCCCCATCACTGGTCTGCTGAACCGAATAGCCATTGTCCCAATCACCACCACCAAAAATCTTCGTCCATAATGTATCTGGCTGTCCAAATGCCAATCCTAAAAAACAAGGGGACAGCAGAACTAATATACCTCTCCCGCCCATACTACCCCCTATTCCTGGCCAACTTTAAAATTATATCCCCTTTTGTCGCTTTTCAATAGCGCAGTTTCGACAAATTTTTACTACAGGGACGATAAAAGATCCAGAAGATAGAGGCCATTCTTGACAGCAAAACCCCGATAGTCATTGTTGAAATAGATATAGCCCTCCTTTCCCCATCTGGTGATCTTTCGAGACCATTCTTTCAGCTCCCTCTGGCTATACTCCGAGGCATAGAGCTCCTGGCCACCGTGGAACCTGATGTAGAGCCAGTCAGCGGTAACCACCTCCGGACTCGACCATCCAGGGGAATCGGCAATACAGAGGGCATAGTTATGATCGCTGAGGATCTTATAGATCTCATCAGTAAACCAGCTCTCATGGCGAAATTCAAAGGCATGCCGTTTCCTGACCTTACGCAGCTCTCTCACAAAACGGTGGAACCGGTCAAGATCGATCTTCATCTGAGGAGGGAATTGCCAGAGGATGACCTCCAGTTTTTTACCGAGCCCTGAGAGTTGATCCCTAAAGATTCTAATCGAATCGGCCACATCCTTCAGCCTTTTGATGTGGGTGATATAACGGCTCCCTTTTGCAGCAAAGACAAAGTCCTTCGGGACATCCTTGAACCATCTCTTAAAGGATTCCCTCTTTGGCAGTCGATAGAAGGTGACATTCAATTCCACGGTTGGGAAGAAGTCAGCATAATAGCTGAGCCACTTATTCTTTCTCATCCCCAAAGGATAGAAGACCCCTTCCCAGTGGTCGTAACTGAAGCCCGAGGTTCCAACCAGATATCTCATTTGACGATCCGGTAAGTGGGATAGGCTAAGGTGATGTCTGGCTCCCGGTCGATCGCCCTCAGGACCTCAGTGGCGATCCGATCCCGGACCCCGCGCCTTTCCCTCGGTGCCACCAAGTATCTCAGGGTAATCCTGATTCCGGAGTCCTCAATTGTGGTATAGACAATCGAGGTGAGTTTCTCATAATGAATGGCAAACTTCTTTGCTGCCCGCTCGATCTGATGGCGAACCTTCTCGATCTTCTCATCCTCCCCTTTCATGATCTCTTTGACAATCGACCTTGCCTTCTCCCAGTTACTATCAAAGGTGATAATGATGGAAAACTCATCCCAGATATATTCAAATCCCATCGTCTGATTGGTAAAGTGTTTGCGGAAGATATAGGAGTTGGGGATATGGATGATCTTTCCGGTCGACTGATACTCACCCACCTCCAGAATCGAAAACTGGAAAATTCTGATATCGATGACATCACCTTTGATCCCCTCCACCTCAATCCGATCCCCGATCACGAACGGTCTCCGGAAGACGATAAAGAACCATCCGACCAAGGAGAGGATGATCTCAGAGAGAGCGATGGCGATACCGGCGCCGATGATGCCGAGGAAGGTTACGATGGTGGAGAGCCGCTTCACCCAGATCACCGCAATCAGGATCAGAAGGATTCCATTGGCGATGTAATAGCTCAGCTTGCGAAGTTGATGGCGCTGGATCAGATCTTTGATTCTGGCGATGTAGCTCCGGTTCAGGATGAAGACTGCCGTATAGATCACACCGGCTGCAATAAGGGTCCAGATAATCTTGCCTATGACCATATCTAATCTTATCCCCGGAAATGGTGGCGTCAAGCAGACTCACTATTGACAAATCTGTGGTAATCGGTAATCATTTCAGGTGGAAGGAGGAGATATGTTATCGTCACGATCTATGAGCATACTGCTATTAATTATCCCATTATCTGGTCAGTGGCTTGAGACGACGATCCCCGTCCCCGACTCCCTCTATGGCATCTCATTTCCCCGTTCCTTCGCCTATAATGAGACGAATAACAAGGTTTATGTTGGAGCCTTCTACGGCCGACAGGTGATTGTTATCGATGGCGCAACCGATCAGAAGATTGCCAAGGTCCGGGCCGGGCGTGATATCTGGAGTCTGATCTGGAACAGAGATGGAAATAAGATCTATGCCGCCAATCTCAATGATAATACTGTTACCGTCATCGATGGTGAAGGTGATACCGTAATCGCCACCATCCCAACCGGTTTGGAACCCTTCTGTCTGGTCAGGAATGCCACTAATAATAAGATCTATTGCGCCAATCGGAGTAGTAACACGATTTCGGTTATCGATGGGGATGGCGATACCGTCATCACCACCATTGCGGTTGGAACCAATCCCTGGGCCCTGACCTGGAGCCAGATAAGTAACAAGATCTACTGTGCTAATCGGGGAAGTGACAATATTACCGTAATCGATGGCTCCGCCGATACCACCATTACTACTATTGCGGTTGGGAGTAGGCCCTGCGCCCTGACCGTTAATACAACCGGTAGCCGGGTCTATTGTGCCAATAATGGCAGCAATACCGTCACTGTGATCGACGGTGAAGGGGATACTACTATCACCATAATCGGGGTCGGTAGTGAACCTTATGCCCTGCTCTGGAATAGCATTGATAATAAGCTCTACTGCCTCAATCAATATGATGGCAGTGTCACGGTAATCGATGGTGCCACCAATGCGGTCATCACCACACTGAAGGTCGGGGGAAGGCCCTATCAGCTTGCTTTTAATCCTGCCAATGATAAGATCTACTGCGCCAACTCACAGACCAACGATATCACCATCATCGATGGAAGGGGTGATAGCGTCATCACCACGGTAAGGGTGGGTGACGGTCCCATGGCCCTGATATGGAATTCGACCAATAACAAGATCTACACCTCCAATACTGCAAGCGATGATATTACCGTCATCGGTGGGGCATCGAACAATGTCATCACCACTATCCCGGTTGGAAGTCAGCCCAACGAACTCACCTGGAATGGCGAAGCCGGTAAGGTATACTGCGCCAATCGTGCCACCGACAATGTGACAATCATCGATGGTTCGGCCAATACCATCATCACCAATGTCGGCGTGGGAAACCAGCCGGTCGCCCTCTTGTGGAATCCGCTCACCAACCGGATCTACTGCGCCAACCATCTGAGCAATAATATTACGGTCATCGATGGTCTTTCAAATAATATCCTTGCCACCATCCCGGTCGGAGCCGGTCCCACCGGTCTCGGTCTCAGCCGGACCAGCAATAAGATCTATTCGGCCAACTACGATGGGAACAGTGTCACGGTAATCGACGGTGCCGAGGATACGGTCATCACCACGATCGGGGTCGGCTATATGCCCTCAGATCTGACCTGGAACTCAACCGATAATAAGATCTACTGCACGACCCAGGGAAGATACGTGACGGTGATCGATGGGGTTGGTGATAGCATTATTACGGTGGTGGAGGTGGGAGCTTTTCCCTGCGCTCTGATCTGGACCGCAACTAATAATAAGATCTACTGTGCCAATTGGGGGGGTAACAGCGTCACCATAATCGACTGCAGCGAAGACACCGTCCTGGCCACGATCCCCACCGGGTTCTACCCCACCGCCCTGATCTGGAATGAATATAATAACAAGATCTACTGCGCCAATAGCGGGAGTAATAATGTCACCGTCATCGATGGCGATGGTGATAGTATCCTTACCACCATCCCGACCGGATTAGGGCCATCGGCCCTGAGCTGGGACCCGATCAACAACAAGGTCTACTGTGCCAACAAGTCTGATGGTAATGTCAGTATCATCGATGGCGATGGAGACACCATCATCACCACCATCAGGGTCGGAGAATGGCCTCTGGCCTTAACCCACAACCCAATCTATAATCGAACCTATGTCGCCGATTATCGAAGCTCCACCATCTCGGTAATCCGGGATAAGATGGCCCAGACCAGCATCGGTTTCCACTCCCCGATTCGCCATCTTGAGGTCAGACCTACCCCTGCTGCTCATGCCCTCTCGATCCGATACGCCTTAGACCGTCCCGCCTCAGTATCGATCAAGATCTTCAACCCGATCGGACAGTGTCTCGGAACGATCTGGAATCGAAATCAGGGTGCTGGTATCCATCAACTGGAGTGGACCCCACCGGCTACACTCCCCACCGGAACCTACTTCCTCCGATTGGAGGCGGGTGGGGATACCCGGATCATTAAGGTAGTCTGGCTGAGATCGTAGTTATGCGGACCGGGATCTGCGATCTACCGCTCCATTCGGGCCGGGCCCCGAGATGGCTCTTCGAGCGGATGGCGAAACTCTCGCGGGAGATCTTCGCGTCGGTCGTCGAATTCTATGGACCGGAGGAGTTCCTGGACCGGCTCGCAGATCCGATCTGGTTTCAGGCCCTCGGCTGCGTCCTCGGCTTCGACTGGCACTCATCCGGTCTCACCACAACGACCGGCGGTGCCCTGAAGCTGGCGATCAATCCGATCGGTCACCACTATGGTATCTGGGTCTGTGGTGGGAAGGGGGCAACATCGAGGAAGACGCCGGAAGAGATCGGGAATTTTGCCGAAAGGATCGGCATCACCCCCGAGCCCCTCATCCGCGCCAGCCGGCTCTCGGCCAAGGTTGACAATACCGCGCTCCAGGATGGTTATCAATTATACCACCATATCTTCATCTTTTCTAAAGATGGAAACTGGGCGGTGATCCAGCAGGGGATGAACCCTTACGACCACTATGCCCGCCGTTATCACTGGCGATCCAGGATAAAGAGCTTCACCTCTGATCCGCATCAGGGGATCGTGGGGAGAAAGGAATCCGGGGTTTTAAATCTGGTCGACGGGCGGATTGAAGGAACGAGAAGGGATATCGTTACCATTACCAGAGAGAGACCGGAACGGTTATTAAAGGAGATTCGCCATCTCCGGTTCCCTTCCCACCATCCGGTCGGCAACTTTGCCATCAATCGGAGGTATCTGAGAAAGGTGATCATCAGGATTCGGGAACACAATCCGGCCGACTTTGAAACCCTCCTACTGACCCGAGGTCTGGGACCGAAGTCGCTCCGGGCCTTTGCCCTTCTGGCCAACCTCATCTGTGGGAGTAGGTTGAGCTATACCGACCCGGTCACCTTTAGCTTTGCCCATGGCGGTAAGGATGGCCATCCATTTCCGGTTGAGAGAGGGATCTACGACCAGTCGATAAGATTTCTGGCGGAGATCATCCATAAGGCACGGATCAATTCGAATGAGAAGGACCGGCTCTACCAGGTGCTGCAGCGTCTCAGCAGCTGAGCCTTGGTCGGTGATGATTATATTAGTAATCAGCCGTTCTGAATTTCCGGACAATCGCTTCGGCTTCAGCCAAAAGTCTTAGGATCCTCCGCTCCTTGATCCAATATTTGCGCTCCTGAAATTTCACGACATAACGGACGATATCAAGATTTCTTAGGTTTCTCATTACATGGGATACGGTCGAAATATGGAGACCGAGCAGATCGGCGAGTTCCTCAACACTCCTCGATTTTCGGGCCAGAAGATGGATTATCTCATAGGCGGTCGGATTTCCTAATATCCGGAAAATCCTCAGGAATTTTTCTCCGAGCCATACTAGATTATATCTAATTTTGATATTTGGTCAATTGACCAAATATCATTAAGCAAGACTAATCCGGGATCAGGATTGAGCCGACGAAGGTGGTGACCGCCTGACCGCCGACCTTGACCTCTGAGATCCCGCCCCGATACATCCTGATATGGACATAGACCTTACCCGGACGACCGATGGCATAGCCCTGCTCGATGATGAGACGGTTGAAGTCCTCCGGCTTCACCACTCCATGTTTAATCAGATAACAGCCTAAGGCACCACAGGCGGCACCGGAGACCGGATCCTCATTCACCCCGACCGCGGGGGCAAAGTGGCGAACCGAGGCGGTGCTGTCTTCATTGGTCTCGAGCGTGAAGACCTGGATCCCGGTGATGCCAACCCTGGTGCAGAAGCGGGACATGAGGTCAAAGTCCGGTTTGAGATCGATGAGATGATTCATGGAGGGGACCGGAACAACCAGATCATACATCCCGGTTGATACCGCCTCTGGTTTGATCCCGGTTGCCGAGATCTCGGCTGGTGAGAGGCCGAGCATCCGGGCCAGGAGCTGGGGGGAATAGTCGATATCGATATAGCGGGGCAGGGGTAGCTTCATCGTCACCCTTTTCACCTTTCCGTTCTCAACCCTGAGTTCGACGAACTGGATCCCCCCTTTTGAGCGTTGCCTGATCTCACATTCGGGCTCCTTAAACTCGATCAGCCCCTCGCCTTCCAAGGCGAAATAGGCGGCAACCGTGGCATGTCCCGAGGTGAGGACCTCACCACCGGAGGTGAAGAAGCGGATCCGGATGTCGGCCTCATCGGTCTCATCCGGCATAACAAAGGCTGCATCGGAGAGCGGGTTGAGTTCTCCAGCCAGTTTCTTCATCATCTCATCCGAAAGCCCTTCCGCCCCCAGAATTACCCAGGCCGGGTTGCCCGCATAAGGGATACCGGTAAATGAGCAAAGCCTTTTCGCCTTGAGCCACCTCACAGTAGAATCATAACAGGTTTCCGATTCGGGTCAAGGATTGATCGGATAAAACGTGCCATCGGACCCGAACTCGAGTGTTGGTATAGAGAAGTCGGTAGCGGAAAGGTTTCGTATCAGTGAGAAGACCTCTCCGGTCCCATCCCATTTTGGCCCTCCCCCATACTGTCGAAAGGAATAAATCCGTCCCATGAGAAACCTCCCCTCCTCATCAAGTTCCACCCATAAGAGGGGGGCATAGCCACAATAGCCTTTGATATTTATACCGCGATAGGTGCAGAAGTTTCCCAGACTGTAGGCGATTAGTCTACCTTTATAAAGTTCCATTCCTCTCGGGACATGGGGTCCGTGGCCGATCACCAGATCCGCCCCGCCATCAATCACGGCATGGGCGAATCGCCTCAAGTCACCCCGATTCTCACCATAGTAATATTCAACCCCACGGGGTAGATGGATTGCCTTATTCCCCTCCTTTCCACCGTGGAAGGAGACGACAACGAGGTCGTAGAGTCGATCCAGACTCTCCACCTTTGCCACCGCTGGTTCGATCTCGAGGAGGGAGTTTTTACATCGACCATAATAGAATCCGATGAAGGCGACTTCGATACTGTCAACCGTGAGCACAGCAACCCCATCATCGATGTAGTCAATCCCCAAAGAGTCCAAGATCCGCTTCGTCTGCCGTAGACCCTCTTCCCCAAAGTCATGGCTGTGGTTGTTGGCAAGATTGAGGAGGTCAAAACCGGCCTCCTTTAGATTCCCCGCCATTCGAGGTGGGATCCGGAAGGCAAAATAGTAGCCACTGTTGAGATCTTTGGCACATTCCCCACCCTTGCAGATCACCCCCTCCAGATTGCCGAAGGCAATATCCGCCCTGACCAAAATATCCTTGGCATCAGAGAAGAGCAGTCGCCCATCCTCAGGTGGGAGTCGAGGGGTGGGATAGTCGGAACCCATCATGATATCCCCAACCGCAGCAATGGAGAGGGTGCCCGCCTGGAGGACGGAAAATGTTAGAAGGACCGCTAATGGTTTCATGCTATAAATTACCCGATTCCGGCCTTATGTCAATTGACTCCCAAAGGGGAGTCGGCTATAATTTGAAAAGGAGGTGACGATGGCTGAGATTACCCTATCGGTTATCAAAGCCGATATCGGCGGCTATGTTGGGCATTCCAGCTCCCATCCGGAAATTCTGGCCCGTGCCGAGCAGCTTCTCGAGAAACATAAATCAGAAGGGACGATCATCGACTTCCATGTCACCAGGGTCGGCGATGACTGCGAGCTGATCATGACTCACCAGAAAGGGGTCGATAACAGTGAGATCCACAAGATCGCCTGGGATACCTTTGTCGATCTCACCGAACTGGCCAAGAAGCTGAAACTATATGGTGCTGGCCAGGATCTCCTCTCCGATGCCTTCTCTGGCAATGTTAAGGGGATGGGTCCTGGAGTGGCGGAGATGTCATTCACCGAGCGACCATCAGAGCCGATCCTCATCTTCATGGGTGATAAGACATCGCCCGGGGCCTGGAACTATCCCCTTTATAAGATCTTTGCCGATCCCTTCAATACGATCGGTCTGGTGATCGATCCCAAGATGCATAAGGGGTTCTCCTTCGAGGTTGTTAATGTCAAGGAACATAAGAAGGTCACCCTCCATGCCCCGGATGATCTCTATGATCTTCTGGTTCTGATCGGTGCCTCCGAGGACTACATGATCAAGTCGGTCCACTCCCGGGAGACCGGTGAGATTGCCGCGGTCTCATCGACCCAGAAACTGTCCCTTATTGCCGGCCGTTATGTTGGGAAGGACGACCCGGTGATGATTGTCCGCTGCCAGAGTGGATTCCCCGCGGTCGGCGAGGTCCTGGAGCCGTTCACCAACCCCTATCTCGTCTCCGGCTGGATGCGCGGCTCCCATTTCGGACCCTTCATGCCGGTGGCAGTTGATGATGCCAACCCGGCCCGATTCGATGGCCCACCCCGGGTGATCGCCTTGGGTTTCCAGCTTGCCAATGGTAAGCTGATCGGACCCAGGGATCACTTTGCCGACCCCTCCTTCGATAATGCCCGTAGGATCGCCAATGAGATTGCCGATTATATCCGGCGGATGGGACCATTTGAGCCCCACCGGCTACCACTCTCGGAGATGGAATATACTACCATGCCCCAGGTGATGGAAAAGCTTAAGGATCGATTTCAGCCCTTCGAATAGTCGATCTTATAGATATAGACACTCCCGGAACCGTAGTTGGTGACCCAGAGCTCCTTCCCATCCGGGGTGAGGTCACAACCAACCGGTTTTATCCCCGCCCTGGCCTCGGCCACCACCTCCATCTTCTTGATATCAACCACTGAGATGGAATTGGAACGATAATTTACCACAAAGAGATAATTCCCCTCTGGATCGAGGACTATTGTCCTCGGCTGTCTACCCACCTTAATCTTCCCAACAATGGAATCGGCCCGGAGATCGAGTTTCCGGATATGGCCATCACCATGACAACTGAAAAGCATATATTGACTATCCGGGGTGGTGACGATATGGCGGGGACGATTGCCAACCCCCTTCTTGATCACCTCCACCACTCTGAGGGAATCCAGATCGATCTTGCTGATCGTAAATCCCCCCATATTCACCACATAGGCATAATGGGAATCGAGACTGAAGGAGATCCCTCTCGGGACCCAGCCGACACGAATCTCCTTGACTACCCGGAATGAGTCGGCATCAATCACCGAGACCGAATGGGAATTCCAGTTACTGACCAGAACATACCGGCCATCAGGGGAGGTCCTGATGATCTTGGGGATAACCCCTACCTTTATCTCCTTTACAATCTTCTCTTTAAGTGTATCATACACCACCACGATCGACCTCGTCTTATACTTCCGCCATTCCGGACAGGGGGGGTATCCGGGTCCGATCAGTCGATAGTAGGAGATCCAGACATACCTTCCTCCTCGGGTAAAACAGCTCTCTACCGGTTTTCCACGGTGCTGGATTATCCCTTTGACCTTGCGTGTTGCCACATCGTAGATGAGGGTATTCATCCCCTCCAGATTATTGATATAGGCGGTCTGTCCATCCGGACTGATATAGACCGATTTGGGGGCAATCATCCTCGGATGGGTTATTACGGTATCGAGTGATAATGTGATGGCAAAAAGTAACTCAAGAAGCATCAACCCTCCTTATCAGCCATCTCCCCCCCTTCTTCCGCAACCTCACTACTACCGGTGATCGGGAGAGGATTTCACCAAAAAGCAAAACCGGCATCGAATCGAGCACCCCGGTGATTCGGGCCTTAAGGCTACACTCAGCCAAAGAATTGGTCACCAGAACCCTGTCGATTTTGAGATCGATCCGGATCCGATCGAAACGGTGGTAGAAATCGGTGAGGTTATTGGCCACATCCTCATAGCCGTACTCCTGATATTGGAAATCGGGATCAATCAGGTCGAGAAGCCCGAGATCCTCCTCCTCTACCATCGTCTTTGCCGAGTGGATAACAGCCTCGACCCTCTCCCCCTCGGTTTCGATAATGAGATCGATGATCAGATATCCGGCCAGTGCAATAATAGCAACCAGAAAGATCTTGATCTTAATCGACAATAACTTCTTCTCTGATGATGTAATTTAAGGGGTTCACCTTCCTCCCGGCGACATGGACTTCGTAGTGGAGGTGGGGGCCGGTGACCCGACCGCTGGTTCCAACCAATCCGATAACATCACCCCGTTTTATCCTCATCCCCGGCGTTACCTTGGCCGCCATACAGTGGGCGTATCTCGTCTTTATCCCGTAGCCATGATCGATCTCGATGGTAAGACCATATCCCCTTTTACGTTTGACGGTTGTCACCACGCCATCGGCGGGAGCAACGATCGGTGTCCCTGGTGGGGCAGCAATGTCCTGCCCCTCATGGAATCTCATCCGGCCAGTAAAAGGGTCGAGACGAGGACCAAAGCCGCTGGTCAGGATTCCATTGACCGGGATTATCGAAGGGGTATGGCTTAGGATATGATATTTCCTCTGGAGATGCTGATCAAGCCGCTCGAAGCTCTCCCGCTCGAATCTCGCCGCAGCCAACAACCGATCGATCTCATAGGCGAGCTGCCTCACCTCAACTGGACCATTACCGGATCGTCCACCAATCCCGGGTGATCTCAGATCACTCTCAATTAGTTCGATCCCATAGGCGAGTCGGATCGACTGATCAATCCGATAGATCTCATCGAGGATCTTCCGGATCTCCTCCATATCACTGGTCAATTGGACTACCCGAGAGTGGAGCTGACGGTTCTCCCGTCGCAAGGACTCAAGTTGCTGGAGATTGACCGTCTTTTTTGCCGCGTTGAATAGAAGGTATCCCGTACCAACCAGGGCAAGACCGATTGCGATCAGCACAACAGCGAGAACCGCTGATCCTACCCCCAGCCTGACCGTGCGGCGGCCGGCAACGAGGAAGAGAGAAACTCTGCCCATCATCCGATTATAGCTCTACCCTCCCTTTCTGTCAACACAGAGGACAGGGCGGCTCCAGGTTCTCCGATGTGGTAGTGGTAGAAATCGACCAGAAGGCTCAAAACTTTCTTCCGAAGCGATGGTGATCCTGGCACCTCACGGCAGTCAAGCCTCTGTAGGGCCTCCACCATCTCGTCATCCAGCCGGATACCACCACCGTGTTGGGCACAGAGACAGCCACCATGGGCAGCACTGAAATACCTTATTCCTGGGGAGCCACAAATAAGACAGGATCGCAGGGAAGGGAGATACCCGGATATTCTCAATACCTCAACGAGAAAAAGGATAAGAAGGGTAAAGGCCGAATCTCGACCCGATTCCAGTTTTTGTAAAAAAGACTCCAAAGTATGGAATAATCTCCGACTTACCATTCCGGGCGGTGCCAATTTTGTGATCACTTCAACAAAGACCGCGCCAATCAGAAATCGGGATCTGTCGGAAATGATATTGGCCGGCTGGGTGAGGACATTCACCTCACTCAGATGATAGAAATCACTTCGACCACTATGATAGAGATTAAATTCCGCTTTAACGAATGTCCTTAAGGATGCAACATGGGGGCTGGTCGGCCTCCTCCCACCCCTCACCACTATCGGAATGAGCCCATGGCTATCGGTGAACACCTTGATAATCGCACTCGACTCACGATGGGGTATGACCTGGGTTACAATACCGAGGGTCTTGATCAGCCTCTTCAGAGTTCCTCCTCGATCTCGCCCACCAGCTCTTCGATCAGATCTTCAAGGCTGACAATACCAACCGGCCGGTTCTGCTCGACAACGATCGCAAGTTGTTCTCCACTTCCCTTCAGAATCCGGAGCAATGTAAGTATTGGGGTTTCCGCATCAACGATCAGTGGTTCACGGAGTTCAACCTTACCGGTGTAGATATACTCTTTGACGTTGATCACCCCGAGGATCTGACCATCCCTGATAACCGGTATTCTTGAGTAGATATGATCGCCAAAGACCGACGTCAGTTCCTCAGGACTTTTGATCGTTACCGCCCTTTCGATCGGAATCATAACCTCTTTCACCGTTCTCCTCCTTACGATATTGAGCCGCTCGGCAATCCGGTCTGCCTTCCTGGAAAGATGACCGTAGGAGCGGGCATCCCTGAACCCCTCCACGATCTCATGAGCGAGCAGATGGGTGAACTCCTCCTTGGGATAGAGTTTGAGAAAGACGGCGGTGACTTTCCTTATCACCAGAATCACCGGACGCAATAGGAGACTGAGGTCGTAGATGGGATAGACACCGTGGGCGAGAAAATCGAGCCCCCGGTTTAAGGCAAGCCCCTTTGGTATGATCTGAGCAAAGATCAGCGAAATGATTGAAATGATTGCCACCGAATAGAAGGTTCCGATCGACCCAAAGGTAGCAATGATGAAACGGGTGAAGAAGGTCGTCATAACCACCAGAGCGATGTCTTCACCGATCAGGATCGATGAGAAGAAGGCCTCCGGGTTCCTTTGGAAATATTCGACCCGTTGGGCCCACCGATATCTCGACTTTAATGCCTTGATTCGAAAGTGATCGATAGTGATGAGTGCGGTCTCCGCACCAGCAAAGAAGGCCTGGAGACCAAGGGCCAGAGTGGCTATGATGAGATCGATCGGACTACCAGCCATACGATCCGATTCCCAACAACCTTTGAAATCTTTGCCTCAAGGTGGTCGAAATGGACAACCTCGCCTTCGACGGGAATCGATCCCAATAGATCCATGATATAAGCGCTCACCCGCTTCCCCTTCTCGATCTTCCGCTTCTTACCGAAGAGATTGAAGAGGACATCGAGATCGAGGTCGCCACTCACCAGATATCGATCTTCACCCAAGGCGATATAATCTCGATCTTCAATATCATCCGACTCGTCAACGATCTCGCCCACGATAGCCTCAAGGACATCCTCAAGTGTCACCAGGCCGGATACCCCACCATACTCATCAACCACGACCCCGATATGGCAGCGGATCTCGGTAAACTCTTCCAAGAGACTATCGAGCCTTTTTGTCTCCGGGATAAATATTGGCTCGCGCAACAACTGGTGGAGAGGTGTCTTGGGGTCGCTCCGGATAAGATCTTTGGCATAGATAATCCCCACAACATTATCAAGGTTATTACCATAGACCAGAATCCGCGAATGTCTGGTGCGACGGATCAACCTCAAGGCATCGCCGGCGGTATTCGCTACCGGAATTGCCACAATCGAATTTCTCGGGGTCATGATATCGGCCACCCGCCTCATCCCCAGGGTCAGAAGCTGACGCAGAATCACCGCCTCATACTCGGAAACGACCCGCTTTGCCTCGGCCTCTTCGACCATCGTCCTCAGATCCTCTGGAGAGAGGGAACCGAATCTTTGCGAGGGGATCAACCTTCTTACCAGGAGATAGAAAGGGATGGACACCGGAAGAAAGGCAAGATAGATGAAGCGGAAGTAAGGGGAGACCCGGAGGGCAAAACTCTCATAGTTGCGTCGGGCGATAACCTTGGGAGTAATCTCCCCGATTATCAACAGGAGGATACTCATTACAAAGGACTCAATTACCAGCACCTCGTTTGACGCCGAGAAAAGGCCGATAACAAAGAGGGTTGCCAGTGCCGCGGCAGTAACATTGACGATAAGATTACCGGTAAGGAGGACCACGAGAAGCAGATCGGGTCTACTCTTAAGGTAGGCAATGCTCCTAACCCCACGCCGTTTTAGCTGTCTGAGGGCCTTGAGTTTGGTTCGGGAAATTGAGAAGAGGGCGGTCTCCATCGAGGAGAAGAGTGCCGATCCTAAAAGGAGCAGAAGAATGAGACCGATCAGGATCATGATCGATAACGGCGGGCAATCGCCTCCATCTTCCTCCAACTCTCCTCATCCTCATGGTCGTAGCCCAGAAGATGGAGGAGACCGTGGAGGGTGAGTTCCCAGATTGAATCCAAGGTCATATCATCATCCTTCCGAATATAGATCTCAGCCACATCGTCGAGGTCAAAACTTAGGACATCGGTGGCGAAGTCCCGCTGTCGATATCTTCGGTTCAGCTCCCTGATATACCCGGGGGGGACCAGGACAACATTGAGGTCCTTACTCAAGCCCTCTTTCTCCATCACCTTCCTGATTCTACTTCTTAGCAGCCGCTTTTCTCTGCTTTCGAGACCGAAGATCTCTATCTTCATAGTCAACCCTGGGATGGAAAACACCGGTAAGGATTGGGAAGAATGCCTCCTGGAGTCTTAAGAGATCCTTCCGGGTCAGTTCACAATCATCCAATTGATGGTCGTTAAATTTTTTGTCGAAGATGTCCTTGATGATCTTCCTCAGCTTGGAAACGGTGATATTCTCGGCACTCCGGGCCGCTGCCTCAACGCTGTCGGCCAGCATTATTATCGCCGCTTCAATCGAAGATGGTCTTGGGCCCGGATAGCGAAAATCATCAACCGATATCTTACCCCTGATGTGGAGAGCCTTGAGGTAGAATGGCTCAACCACCGTTGTTCCATGATGTTCGGCAATCAGACGGATTACCCGCGGTGGAAGGCCCATCTGTTTTGCCATCTCCACACCTTCCTTCACATGGTTGACGATCACCAGCTTACTCATCTCCGGAGTGAGCTGATCGTGTGGGTTCTTCTGACCCAGCTGGTTCTCACTAAAATACTCTGGTTTTTTCAGTTTCCCCACATCATGATAGTATGCCCCGACACGGGCCAGGATCGGATTGGCACCGATGGCCCGGGCCCCAGCTTCAGCAAGATTACCGACGACGATCGAATGGTGATAGGTCCCCGGGGCCTTTAGCGCCAGCTCCTTGAAGACCTCCCGATTCAGATTGGCCAGTTCCAGAAGGGTAAGATCGGTAGTAAAGGAAAAAAGCTTCTCAAAAAGAGGTAACAGCAAAAGGATAATGAAGCTGGAGGCAAAACCATTTGCCGCTCCCCAGGCGAGATCGAAACCGAGTGATTCTGAGGGCTGGAGTGAGATGTGGCTGAGGATGATTACCGCCACATGGACAAAGGCGAGGACCAGGGCATTAAGATAGAACTCATACCGGTGTTGAACCATTCGGGCGATGAGGGAAGCGGCCACTCCGCTCAAAATAAGGAATACCAACAGTCTTAGCTCCGGGAAGATCACCACGGTCGAGAGAGAAAGGATGAGAGCCAGGACTACCGAGGCCTCCAGATTCAGATAGAGATAGGAGAAGAGGATAGCAAAGGCGATCGGGATGGCATAGTTATTCCCGATGGTGAGGCTGACCAGCTTGGTGAGAGAGAAATATACGATAACGATAAAGATGAGGAATGAGAGTACATCCTTATCTTTAAACATCCGACGGCGATTGTCGAAATAATACTTGATGAAAAAGATGAAGATTAGAAAGAAGAGGTTCCGGCCCAAGAAGAATTTAAAGATCGATTTTAGACCGGTACGAGAATAGATATTGTTCAGGGCATTGATCTTCTCCATAATCTCGTGGTTCACTCGTTCGTGAGCACCGACGATCATCTCCCCTTTTTTGACGATACCCTTTGTGGTCCGGAGTTCGCCGAGCGCCTCTTTTAATAACTCCTGCGATCTCTCCCGATTATACAGGACATTGGGGGCAATCAGATTGAGGATCAGTTCCCGCACCGGTTTGGGTTCCTTCTCCAGCAACCGGTTGATTTTCTTTCTGGTATAGAAGTTGTCGACCAGCTCGGGAATCTCCCGATTGCCGATCTGAACATAGATAATCGCGGTGGGGATTTCCACCTCCTGGAGATAACCCTGAAGCATAATCTTTTCGATGAGCTCGTTGACTCTGCGGAATATCTTTTCCCTCCGGGGAGAAAGGAGTTCCATACTTGCGCTCTGGGAGAGCGGGATGATCTTCTGGATGGAATCAATCTTACGACCCAAGGAGGTGCGGCTCTTTCGAATCTCATCAATCTGAGCAATGAGGCCGTTTATACGGCCTCGGACTTGATCGAGCTGGGTCATATCGAAGACAAAGACTCGGGGGGTCTTCTCCTCAATACTCTTCCTCTCCTGGGCCACCTCCTCTTCCGATTTTGGTATCGAGAAGTCGAATGGGGCGATGATATCCTCAAAGGCAACATCCCCCTCCTTAAGTTCAATCTTACGGGTGACATAAGGTGGTAGAAATAAGAGATTTATGTAGATCAGGACGCCGATGGTGAGAAGGACGCCCCTACTTACGATCCTTCCTTTCATAAGCCTTTATTATTCTTGTAACTAAGGGATGGCGGACGACATCGGCTTCGGTGAGCTCTATGAAGGAGATCCCTTTGATCCCCTTCAAAAGCCTTCTCGCTTCGATCAGACCAGACACGATACCCGGGGCCAGGTCGATCTGGGTGATGTCGCCATTGATCACCAACTTGGTATTCCAACCCATCCGGGTCAGAAACATCTTCATCTGCATCGAGGTCGTATTCTGGGCCTCATCCAGGATCACAAAGGCATCGTTGAGACTTCTCCCCCTCATATAGGCGAGGGGGGCAACCTCGATCGTATTCTTATCCATCAATCTGAGGACCCGTTCATAAGGCATCATATCGTAGAGCGCATCGTACAAAGGCCGGAGATAGGGATCGACCTTCTCCTGATACCCCCCGGGAAGAAAACCGAGCGATTCCCCCGCCTCAACCGCGGGCCGGGTGAGGATGATCCTGGTGATCTTGCGATCGATGAGCGACTCGACCGCCTTGGCCACCGCCAGATAGGTCTTACCGGTTCCGGCCGGGCCGATGCAGATGACGATATCATAGGTATCGATCGCCCTGAGATACTTGAGCTGGCCATCGGAACGGGGTCTTATTACTAATTTGGGGGTAGCAACACTCTCCTTCAACCACTCTCCGCTTTTTATCTGACTCCTCATCTCCTGCTCAATATCCACCTCATCGATCTCATCCCCCTTCCTAACCCGTCTCAGAAGTCCAGCCAAAACCGCCTTGGCGACCCGACAATCCTTTCTCTCCCCCGAAAACCAGACCCGGTCATTCCGGACAACAATCTTCACATCGAGATTCCGTTCTAAATATTTTACAAAACTATCATTGCTTCCTAAGATCTTGATTGGATCGACACCAGTTAAGGATAAGGAGAGTGTGGAGGACCCTGATTCGCCCTCAGGGTCCTCCTTAACCGGATTCATTCTCTGGGGATGGTGAATTCCTGATTGGGGTAGATCAGATCCGGATCCTTGATCTTATCTTTATTGGCCTCATAGATCTTGGGCCAGTCTCTGGCATTGGAGTAGATTGAAAGGTAACTTGCGATCCTCCAGAGGCAATCGCCGGGAATCACGCGATAGGAATCAAGTCCCGGGATCAGCAACACCCATCCCGGATAGATAAGATCAGGATTACGAATCTTATCCTTGTTCGCCTCGTAGATCATGCCCCATTTGCTGGGATCATGATAGACGATGCGGAGTCCGGCAATCTTGGAGAGGTAGTCACCTTCCTGGACCCGATACCTTCCCCACTGACACCTTTTCCATTCCTCCTTGAGTTCACTTATTTCCGTCTTCATCTTCCCGACTCTGGTCTCCAGATCGGTCACCTCCTGCTTCAGCTTCTCGATCTCCTTGGTAAGCTCACCGATCTTGGCTTCGGCCTTGGCCGCCCGATCTTTATATTCCTGAATCAACTTCTGTGCTTCTTCCTCGGTCAGCTTCTTCTCCTGAGCGAAAATGGTGCCGGGCAATACCAACCCGATAACGATAAGCATGACAATTGCTCTCATCTCATCCTCCTACTTGCCACATCGAGAACTGATCTTCTCCTTAAGCGCATCCCGTTCCTGGGTCAGCTCGTTGAGCTCTTCCTTCAGCGAGGAAATCTTCTCCTTCAGAGACGCAATCTCAGCCTCGAGATCCTTCACCTTAGCCTCCGCCTTCTCCGCAGCAAGTCTGGCCTCTTCCAATAAGCTGAGTGTCTCCTTTTTAGCGTATTTGGGACCACATCCAATACCAAAAAGGAAGAGGACGAGTAGAATCCCAATCGCCCATCGCTGCATATCCACACCTCCTTAAAGATTGTCAATTATACTGAGGGGGACTAACCTGTCAATCACCAATTTTGAGATTGCCCACCCTCATCCGAAGTTCCTGAACCCGCCTATTGAATGGCTTCCGATAACGGGGAAGCCGCGAAACGATTCGATCCAGATAATCGAGGATGTTACCCGCCTCATCTCGATAATCGGGTTCCATCAGTTTTGCCTTAGCAACCAGGAGCATTCTCTCTAAGGTTATAAAATCGATCCTCAGGATTGAGCGGGGCTGCCACCTCAGCTCATAGAGGTATAAGTCACCACTATTATCATCGATCCTTTCCCCAACCCTGAAGATGAGAGCGAGGATCGTGGGTCGATTCGTGAGATCGATATAAGATTCGTAGAACTCACCCTTCCTTGCCATCCAATACCCTCGCCAGGAGGCACCATCTAAGGAGTAATAGACCGCTACCGATTCCGGCCCAACCGGATAGCGGATTACCAGGGCATTGGCACGGGCATGAAAATAGACTTCCGGTCCTGAGATGAGCTGAAGGGCGATCAAAATGACCATGGCTAAATATAATTTTGGTAGCCAGGGTGTCAAGCTTTCCTTTACTCCCCGGGCAGGACTTGAACCTGCAACCTAGTGGTTAACAGCCACCCGCTCTGCCGATTGAGCTACCGGGGAACATGTAGATTGTAACGGAGCGGTTGGGAGTGTCAACCGAAACTTGATTCCCCTTCGACCCCTTCGTCGTGTTTCATGATGATAGATTTGGTGAGGGTATCATTTTTAATTACGGGTTTTTAAGGAAGGATGTCGTGATGATAAGATCGGTTTAGATATTGCTACTGGGTGCGGTGATTACCTTTTTGCTCGGGCACCTGACACCATGTGGACAAAGATCTTCGGTGGTGCAGGCCCTGATTGTGGTTACTCGGTCCAACAGGCCTCAGATGGTGGTTATATTGTAACCGGTTATACTTACGGCGCTGGAGGGCGTGATGTCTGGTTGATCAGAGTCGAAATGGAGAGTACACACAGTAACCTATGAATATTCTTTTCTACCCGATTGACAGTCTGAGCATCCCGATTATCATTTGATGATCGGGAGGCGTAAGATGAGTAGATCGGGTATCCTTTTGATCATCTGTTGGATCACCCATGCCCAAACTGGCCAGCCGATCACCATTGATTATACCTATCTGATCAATGCCACTGGCTACAGTAATGGCTTCAAGGTTATCCCGGCCGGTAGTTTTAATACCGATACAATCTATGCTGTCTACGCCTATACCGAGGAGAGCCTATACTTCGCCTACTCCTATGACCAGGGCGAGACTTGGCAGAAGATGTATCTTTCGGCTACCCCCTGGAACAATGGACGATTTCCATCACTTGACCACTATAATCGAGTCCCCTATGTAGTGTGCGAGGGAGACTCGGCCGGAAAAGGGGAGATCTTCTTAAAATGTCCATTCGATCCTAAACCTCCGATCCGGATCAGCTACACACCAGGCCATTCAACCCTGCCCGCCATTATCATCGACAAAAACGGAAAGATGCATATTGTCTTCCAGGATAATACCCCAGGTAACTGGGAGATCTATTACTGCGGTTATGACACCTCCCCCAGTGATACCTATAACCTGAGCCAGAACAGCATCGCCACTGATATCTACCCTTCGATAAGCCTTTATAATGGCGATGAGATCCATGTCATCTGGGAGCGTTATGACCCTTCCTCCTATTCCCCCTATCGGATTGTCCACCGTTATCTCAAGGATGGGGTATGGTCTGATGAGGAGTTCATTGGAGGTCCATCCTATCGTCCCCTCCACCATCCGAGTCTCGATTATGCCAAGGGGGAAGATGACATCTCAGCCGCTTGGGAGGACAGCAGCTCTGGTAATCTCGAGGCCTATTTCTATCGCGGCAATGGCGGTGGTTATTCCACCCCAGGGCAGTCCCGCTATCCAGTCATATCGACGGTAGGCAAGACATGGAGTTATCTCTACTGGGAAGATAATAGCGGAGGAAAAGATGATATCTTTGCCCACCGCTACTATTTCATGATGGGCTGGTGGGACTATCGATTTCGGGATTACTACGGAGATCAGAATGTCCACCATCCCAGCGTTTCCGGTTGCTATGTCCTCTGGACCCAGGGTGATCATCCCCCCTACCAGGTCCGATTTGTTGATGAGGAATATCCGATTCAGACTGGGGAGGAAGCTGCGACCCACTCGATCCATTTCTCACCCAATCCGTTTCGGGATCAAGTCCGGATCACCCATATCCCGGGAGAGATTGAGATCTACGATGTTAACGGAAAGAGGATCCGAACCTTATCGAGGGGCCTCTGGGATGGCCGGGATGAAGATGGCCATGAGGTAGCTCCTGGGATCTATCTCCTCCGATCCGGTGGTGCGACAGTCAAGCTGGTAAAAATTGATTAGTCGAGGATCGGCCGGCCTAAGGAGAAGACGTTCTCAGCAGTAATCCCCTTGCAACCGTTGCGGGTATCGAGAACGAGTGGTGCCTCGGACACAACCCGCTCGTAGTCGAGCTGGGAGTGATTGGTAATAATAACGGCGAGATCGATCTCTTTTAGCGTTTGTTCGAGATCGACCGATCGATAGCGCCTCCTCCCCACAATCACCTCCCCAATCAGGGGATCATGGAAGCCAAGCCAGCCCACTTTATCCTGAATGATCTCGATCAGCTTTAATGCGGGTGAGTGCCTGGTGTCGGCGACATCCGGTTTGAAGGTGACTCCGACAATCAAAACCTTGGCCTTCTTAAGTCCAATCCCCCTCTTGCCCAGGATCTCAGTGATAAGCTGGGCCACATGATAGGGCATATTCTCATTGATCCGGGCGGCAAGTTCGATAAAACCGATATGGTAGTCGAACTCCCTTGCCTTCCAGGAGAGGTAGTAGGGATCGATCGGGATACAGTGGCCCCCAACCCCGGGTCCAGGATAGAAGGGCATAAAGCCGAAGGGCTTTGTTGATGCCGCCTCGATCACCTCCCAGATGTCGAGGCCCATCCGCTCGCAAAGGATCGCCAGCTCGTTGACCAGGGCAATATTTACATTCCGGAAGACATTCTCCAGCAATTTGGTCATCTCGGCTGCCTGAGGTGATGAGACCGGGTGGACCGCGGGAACGATCAGCTTATAGAAGGCAACCGCCGCCTTCTGGCAGTTGTCGGTGACCCCACCAATCACGATCGGGGTATTCTCAATATTGAACCTCCGGTTGCCTGGATCAACCCTTTCCGGACAGAAGGCGAGGAAGAAGTCTTTACCCACTTTAAGCCCAGATTTTTCTAACAACGGTAGAAATACCCCTTCTGTGGTCTGGGGGAAGGTGGTCGATTTCAGGATCACAAGCTGTCCCCTCCTCAGCCGGGCTCCAATCCCCTGGCCCGCACCGATAAGATAGGTAAGATCTGGATCCTTCGATCTCGTCACCGGGGTCGGAACGCAGACGATGATGACATCGGTCTCCTTAATTCGGTCGTAGTCACCACTGGCCAAGAAACCTCTCTTTAGAAGCCCTTTCAGCTCCTCATCCGGGACATCGGAGACTGGGCTCCGCCCCTCATTAATCATCCGCACCCGCACCTCATCGATATCGATACCGATAGTGGTGATGCCGGCCCGGACGATAGCCGAGGCCAGCGGCAGTCCGACATAACCGAGACCAATGATTGATACTGCTACCTCCTTAGCAGCAATCTTTTTAAGAAGTTCATCACACATATTCTCCCCTTTCAGATTGTGGTGATGGGATCGACATCGACCGCCAACCTTGAATCCTTACCAATCAAATCCTTTAGTCGCCCGTCCTTTCCATCCACCTTAAGGAGCATGATCAGTTGATGATTGCCACCGATCTTTCTCCGAAAGGATGGCACCGGCCCTAAGATCTCCGGGATCTTATTCTTGATTTCGATGCCAATCCGCAACAACTCTGGTAGTGACGGCCCCCGGAGTCGAATCAGGATGAGCCGGGAGAAAGGGGGATAGCCGAGTTCCTTACGCCTTATGATCTCCTCCTGATAGAACCGTTCATAGCTCTGCTCCTTTATTGACTGGAAGATCGGGTGGTCCGGACGATGGGTCTGGATGATCACCCTACCCGGTCGCCTCCCCCTTCCTGCCCTTCCGGCCACCTGGGTAAGAACCTGAAAGGTATACTCACCGGCACGAAAGTCGGGAAGGTTGAGAATCTGATCACCATTGATCACCCCAACTAAGGTGACCTTGGGGAAGTCATGACCCTTGGTAACCAGCGAAGTCCCCACCATCAATAACCGGTCTCGATTCTGAAACTGGAGGTAGATCCGCTCCAGATCACGAATAACCCGCGAACGATCGAACCGGACCACCTTATCTCCAAAGAGCCTTCTCAACTGTTCCTCAATCCTCTCGGTCCCCATCCCGATCATCCTCCATCTCGGATGGTGGCAGCGAGGACACACGGGACCAATCGGTTCGTTATAATTACAATAAGGGCAGCGGAGAATCTCCTCCTTCCGATAGTAGACCAGAGGGATATCGCACCCGGGACAACGAGGTGTGAAACCGCATTCAGGGCAGATCAGTACCGGGGCATAGCCCTTCCGATTGATGAAGATGATCGCCTGCTCACCCCGGGATACCGACCGGTCCAATTCCCTCTTAAGGCAAGGGGTAATCGGCTGCTGTTTCACCCTTCTGAGATCGACCAACCTCACAACTGGAAGGGGCCGATGCTTAACCCTCTGGGGGAGGCGAATCAAATGGATCCGACCACAGACCGCATGGTAGTAGGTCTCCACCGCCGGGGTGGCCGAACCGAGAACGACCGGACAGGAGGCAAACCTACCCCGGGCAATTGCCACCTCCCGGGCATGATAACGGGGTGGACGGAATTCCTCCTTATAACTGGTGCTATGCTCCTCATCAACAATGATCAGACCCAGCTTTGGGATCGGGGCGAAGATTGCTGACCTGGGACCGATCCCAACCGGAAAGACCCCTTCTCTCAAAGCATGCCAGTGAGAACGGCGGGTCTTCTGATTAAGGCCCGAATGTAATACCAGACTGGGAAATCGCCGCTGGAATCGGTCCCGATAGAGTGGGGTAAGGCCAATCTCCGGATAGAGGAAGATGGCCCCCATACCCATCCTCAATGCCTTCTGGATAAGATTGATATAGACCTCGGTCTTGCCGCTCCCGGTCACCCCGTAAAGGAGAAAGATCTGATGGGTCCGGCTCTTAATCGCCGCACCAATCTTATCGATTGCATGTCGCTGCCAGCGATTGGGCACCGGTCCCTCACCATACTCGCGGATCAGCGATGGAAAGGCAGTGCGAGGGAGGATCAGTCTTGGTATTGCCATACGGATTGCCACATCAATCGGTGCAAGATAATAGTCAGCCATCCAGAAGATCGTCCTGAGCAGATCCTCAGGTATGAATCTCTTGATGACGATCCGGCGGATCCTTCTCAACCGCCTCGACTCACTCCCGACTCCGATTACCAACCCATAGGCGACCCGATCCCGGATCGGAACCAGGACCAGATCACCGGGCGCTGCCCTTTCGGTAAGGTAGGAGAGCGGTGGGATCGGTTTACCGAGCGGGACAACCTTGACACTCTCCATCAGAATCTCAATCGGATCTTATACTGGATGCTATACTCACCTTCCTGTAGCTTCTCGAGGACAATCCGCTCCCGAGGTCGGATGGTGTAGTCAAGCTCAAAGGCATCGCTGCTGAAACTACCAAGATTGTGGGTATAGGAGAAGAAGAGATTGGGACGGAGATATTTGCCGATCGTGAGCTGGCTCTTCTCAATATCGAGGTAGTCAAGTCCGGATATACCCCTCAGTTCCCGGGATAGGCTGTAGGTGAGAAGACGGATCAACCGCTCGGAAAGGAGGGAGGAGATCCGATCCTCACTCCCCATCTCCTGGATCTCGGTCCAGGTGAAACCGGTGTTGAGATAGGTGATGATATCCTGTTCACTCAGCCCAGGTGGATCGGAATAGAAGTTGAAGATCGGCTCCCGCAGACGACCGGTGACCCGGAGGATGATCCGATAACCGAGTCGAGAGTTCATCGTTGCCTTAAGATCGATCAGGGGGTTGATCTCGGGATCGTTGATAAAGGTGGCATTGGCATACTCCAATCTCAGGTTGTGGTCGAGATAGCGGATTTCACCCCGATTGGACTGGAACTCACCGGAAAGGGAGAGGATACCCCTCCTCCTGATCACCCGAAGCTCCCCTTCCAGTTCACTATTGAGGAGGTCCCCTTTTAGCATTATCCCCCGATCGAAACGGAGGGAGAGGTCGAGATCGAGTTTATCATCCTTGGATCTGGTGACACCACCACCGGTGAGTGAGTAGCTGTAAATCGCCTCACCAGCATCGATCCCGCCTTTGATCCTGATCCGCTCTCCACCATCAATCATAATGGTCCCACTCGCGTAGCCATGGATGTTGGGGAGAGAGATATAGGTC